>CAZWQJ010000224.1:0-7199 GCA_964635825.1 uncultured Victivallales bacterium
CCGCAGTGGGCCCGGTGGCGCTTGCCGGTCACCAGCTCGGGCTTGCCGTCGCCATCGATGTCCGCCCACATCAGGTCATGATACTGGCCGTTGAACGGATCGATCGGGTGGCGGATCCAGGTGCGCGTGCCGTCCGCGTTGCGCTGCTGCTGCCACCAGTCGAGGCCGTAGGCGTGGGCGTAGCCGACGATCAGCTCGTTCAGGCCGTCGCCATTGATATCCTCCACCAGGATCGGCACGCTGGGGGCCGGGCCGAGATCGAAGTCCGCGTGCCAGATCCACGTTCCCGTGTAGGGGTTCGCGGGCGCCTCAAGCCAGCCCTTCTTCAACACGATATCCATGCGGCCGTTGCCGGCAATGTCACCGCAACCGAGGCCGTGCCCCTGCGTCATGCCCTCCGGCAGTCCCGCAATCTGGTAATGGTCAAACGCGCCGAGGCCCTTGCCGCTGCTCGCGTCGCGCTTGAGCTTGTAGACGTGCACCACCGTCGCCCCCGGCGTGTTCGGCACAATCTCCAGCTCGCCGTCGCCGTCGATGTCCCACGCGCGCGTCGTCTCAATGTTGCCGATCGTGTCCAACTCGTGCGTGATCCAGGGCTTGTCCTTCTGGCCGGTGTTTTCCACCCAGCGCAGCGCCTTGCCCCACCAGCCCCCGGTCACGAAATCGAGGCGCCCGTCCCCATTGATATCCATCGGGATCGTCGAAAAATCGTCAAAGTACTCGTCCGCCGCCTTCACCTCGGCAATAAAGCTCTTCTGGCGAAAATCGGGCCCCTTGTACCAGAAGGCGCCGCTGACGATGTCGGCCACGCCGTCGCCGTCCACATCGAAGACGCCGGCCGACTCATAGGTTTCGTCCGCAATCCACTGCTTGCTCCAACGAATGGGCATGTTGCACTCCTGCTTCGGTCCCGCACGCCCGCGCCGGCGGCACCCGACCGCCGTCACGGAATTGACAATCATTGCGCCGCTGCATCCACGGCACCGGCGCCACGCCCGTGCCGACACATGCCGCACATCCGCACAGCGTAGGACAGACGCCCCCTTGCGTATACGGCGTTGAATTGCTATGTATTACCAATTATTGCGATGAGCCCCCCACACACACCGGATCGGTTTCTGCACGTCGGGCATGTTCAGCCCAACCCGCGCTGGGAACTTCCGCGCCATGCCCACCCCCACCACGAACTGATCGCCGTGATCCAGGGGCGCATGCGCGTGACCTGGGCCCGCGGCGAGCACGATGCCGTCGCGGGCGATCTGCTCCTCTATCCGGCCGGCGTCGCCCACCAGGAAACCTCCGACCCCGCGCAACCGGCCGAGACCGTCTTCATCGCGATATCCAGCCCCACCCTGGAAGGCAAGGACGTGGTGCGGGTCGAAGATCGCCGCGGGCGCATCCGGCAGGCTTTGCGTTGGCTGCTGGAGGACCGCCTGCTGCGGGATGCCGGCCAGCCGGCGGCGCGGCGGGCACTCCTGCTGGTGATTCTCGACGAGTTCGCGCGCCTGCGGTCGGGAACGGAGTCGGGGTTGGTCACGCGCACCCATCAGTGGGTGCGGCAACACGTGGCGGAGCGGCTGACGCTGCAGATGCTGGCGCAGCAGGCCGGCCTCAGCCGCTTTCACTTCCTGCGCACCTACCGGCTGTCCGCGGGCCGCACGCCGATGCGTGACGTGCGCCGGCTCCGGCTGGCCTACGCGCGCGACCTCGTGCTGGGCAGCGGCCTCGCACTCAAGGAAATCGCGCGCCTCAGCGGCCTGGGCAGCGCCCAAGCCATGTCGCGCGCCTTTCGCCACGAGTTCGGCTCACCACCCGGCACTTTGCGCCGCCATGTGAAACGGCGCTAACGCCCGTTCCCCGCCTCCTGGAGGGCCGGGCTCCGTCCCGGCCGCCTATTCCTCCACCCTCCCCCATCTTCTGGAGGGCCGGGCTCCGTCCCGGCCACCCTCCACTCCCCGCATCAAGGCTCGCCGTTCGCCGGAAACTCCAGGACCGCCCCCGTTTCCGGATCGAGGAATCGGCGCGGGGCGCGGGTTCCCCGCTCGTAGCGCAGGAGGCGGAGTCCACGAATCTGACAGACGAGCGGATACTCATGGGGCCGGGTCGAGATGTGGTCGAGCGCGCGATCATAGAGGACGCAGGTGTCGTCGCCGTCCGTCTTGTTCTCGCAGAACTGCCAGCCGTGTTCGGCGTGATAGATCCAGGGGAACGCGTAGTCCATGAATTCGCCGTACCAGTCGGAGCGCACCCAGCCCTGATCGAGCGGCGTCAACGCACCGAACCAGGCTCGGGCGGCTTCGCGATAGCGATGCGGGCACACCGTCACGGCCAGCGTTTGGGTCGGGAGCACTGAAAAGCCCGGCGGCGGCCCATCCCTTTCCAGGGTGAGAACAAGGGTGCCGGCGCCAACCTCGGCCGGGGCGGTCAAGGCCAGCACCACGACGGCTTCGGCCCCGGGCGCCAGCGTCGCCGGCAGGTAGCCGCGACCGCCATCCCGCACCGCCTCGCCAGCGGCCGCGCGCCACATGCCCCGCAGGGTAATCCATCCGCTTCCGTCTTCGCGCCCCACATCGGACCAGGTGGCGGAGGACGTGTTGCGCACCACGACCGGCACCACGAAGCGCGCGCCGCATTCCACCGTGAGCGCCTCCCCGGCGACGCAGGCATGCGCATCCACCGTCATATTGGAGAAGACATGAAAGGCCGGGCAGGGGCCGGGAGAGGCATGCAGGTCGGCGCGCAGCGGCTCCGGCACCCCCGCGGCGATGCCGGCGCCGGCCGTGGCCATGCGCGCCCGGACCTCGCGAAAGCGCTGCAGCCACTGCTCGTTGAGGTCGTCGCTCATCCGGACTAGCTTGTGCTCAGGTTCGGGTAGGGGCGCGATCGCGCCGCGAGCGGCGGCCAGGTCCAGCGCGTCCAGCACCCGCCGCACACCCGCCTGCCAATCCGCACAAAACTCCTCGAAGACCACCTCGCACGTGCGGAACGGAGCGTCACGCAGCAGCTCACGCCAGGCCGCATCCTGTCGCTCGATCCGGCGCATCCGCTCGTCAATCGCCAGATAGTCGAACGGCACCGCGCCTCGGGGGTAGGGAACCGGCGCACCCGGATACTCCCAGAGGCCGGTCCGCTCCGCTTTGATCCACGAGATGGCCTGCCGCAACCGGTCCCGCCGCGTCACCAGCACCACCCGCGGGTGCGGGAACATGGCCGCCAACCGCTGCAGCATGGTCGTCCCGCCAAAACACGGATTCACCACCAGCCACGGATCGATGCAGTCAAACCAGGAGTCCGCCATGACCTTGATTCCGAAGACGCCGTGGGCGTCGGTCTCCCGGCTCAGCACCTGCTCCCAGAATTCCAGGAAATCCACGTCCGGCGGCAGCCCGTAGGCGCGCAGAAGCTCCTGCTGCTTCGAGGTCTGAAACCATTCCACCGGATTGCCGCACAGGCCGGACTGGTGCAGGCGCTCACAAAAATAGGTGCTGCCGGACCGCTGCGTCGATATCACCACAACGCTGGCCGGATTCGCCAACGTCAGGGCCGGCTCTTGCCAGCGCGTCTTCCGGGTCTGCTCGTCTGCCGACACGCACTCACTCCCCTTGCACATATCCCCATCCCGCCACAACCCCAGCCGCCCCTGGCCGCCATCCGCGAGAATGCGCCATCACCCCAGCAGGGTCTACTAACTTTTTTGCACATTTATCCGGAAAAGCGCCGGCGTGATTCCTTTATGTCCATGTGCACGGACTCCCGGTGGAGCCCGTATCGAAAAGAAGGATCCATGACCATGACGCCCACATCGCCGACGCCCGCCCTGTTCCGCGAAAACGCCCACCTGCGCGCCCTGATCGAGGCCTCGGGCCACCACGTGGCCGACCTGTGGCCCACGCCGGAGACCGATCCCCGCGTGGAGCACGTGCGCCTGCGCGACCTGCTGCGCTGGGTGCGCGCCTATCAGGCCACGCCCGACCGCAAGGCGCTGGAACTCCAGGGCCTGCTCTATCCCCCCGTCGAAGTCTGCATGGATCCGGACTCCGACTGGACGCAGTTCACGCGCTGGATGGCCGGACAGCCCCTGACCTGGCGCTATGTCGAAGCCTTTGGGCCGCTGCCGGAACCGGAGGGGTTGTCGGACGAAGACCTGGCGCGGGAGTTGGCCACGCTGCAGGAGCGCCTCGCCGCGCGCGGCATCGAAGTGGATCTGCAGGAGGGCCTGCCGCCCCGCATCGCCTATCGCTGCCTCAAGGCCGATGTCGAACGCGAGCCCTTCGAGCACCTCGCGCCCGGCACCACCTGCCACCTCACCGCCTGCACCTCCTACTGCCCCGAATGCCTGCAACGCCCATGGTGCGAAAACGGACTCGAAGACGATTGGCCCGAAGACGAGGAAGCCGGCCACAAGGTCTGCCCCGAAGAAGTGCGCGCCGCCATGAAGGGATGAACACCAACGCGCTCGGCGCAGCCTCGCACTCCAGTGGCTCCATGGAGCGCGAGGCTGCGCCGAGCGCACGAGCTCCGATTGGCCTCATCAGGAACGATCCATGAAAACCGCCCCCGCGCCACAACCTCTCTGGACACCACGCCGGCATCCCGCTCACCCCGCACCCATCGCCCGTATCCAGGATCCCGTCATTCTCCTGGTGACCATCGTCACGCAGCCTCGCGGGCGATGGCTCACCACCACGCCTACGCACTCGGCATTCCGGAAAGCTGCTGTCGATGCCCACGCATGGAGTGTCGGGTATTATCTGATCATGCCAGACCACATCCATCTGTTCTGTTCGCCGGCCCTGTGCCCCGCCGTCGGCATCCGTCCGTGGACGCGATACCTCAAGGAACGAATCACCAAGCGCCTGCGCTCGGCGCAGCCTCGCGCTCCAGCGGCGTGGCGCTGGCAGGCGGATTGTTGGGACACGCAAATGCGCAACCCGCAACACTACTCGGAGCGATTGGCTTACGTGCGCATGAACCCCGTCCGCCAAGGATTCGTGAACCGCACCGAAGACTGGCTCTGGCAGGGTCGACTACGCACACTGCGTTGGTAACCCATGGAGCGCGAGGCTGCGCCGAGCGTCCGGCCCTTCCTCAATACTCAAACACCACCACCTCATGGCACTGCAGCGTCGGGACAACCACCCGGACGGCGCCGGCTTTGGTGGCGGCGCGCAGGGTCTTTTTGTGCAGGGGCAACCGCACGCGCCGGATCTTCTCCGGCACGCGCAACGTGACCGGGATCTCGTGCAGCGGCACGAGGTCCTCGATGATCTGGCAGCGCCCCCGTTGCGTGGGCGGACCGTACAGCAGGTGCGCGCAGTAGCGGCGCTGGTCCGGCTGGTGCACAAGGCTGAGCCGCCCGCCACTGGGGAGAACGGTGGCGACGGTCTGCTTGCCGACCGGGTACAGCAGGCGCAAGGCGTTCAGGAAGTACTCGCGGTGCAGCCGCGCCCCCTCCTTCGTGTACAGGTAGCCAACCGGGTGCGCGAGATAGACGAGATCCTTCAGGGCCCACGCGCCCGCGTGCGCCGCATCCTTCAATTGGAACGGCGTATTCATGTGCGAAGAGTAGGCGCCGTAGGTGCGATCGAAATACGGCTCGCGGATGGCGGCCAGCACCGTCCCCGCCTTCACCGTGGCGCGGATGGCGGCGTTGTGGCAGACGAAGGGCGAGGCCACCAGGTTCTTCGCCAGCTTGCCGCCGCGCACGAGCAGGTAGTCCTGGCGATACGTCGAAGGGCCCGCGTACGTCGCCCCGACCTTCAGCACGAACCGGCTGCGGGTCGCCGCATCCAGCCCCCCCTCCCCCAGCACCAGCAACTTACCGCCGCGGGCGCGATACGCCTCCAGCGCCTTCGCCGCCGCACCATCCAGGCAGGCCGCACCCGCGAGAATGATGACCGCGTAGCGGTCCAGGTCATCGCCCAGGTCGACGACCTCGAAATCGATCTGGTTCTCCAGCAGCATTTCGGTCACGCCCTGGTGGTTGGGCTCGGCGGCAAAGCAGCCGGTCGAGGTGGTCCCGGCATCGCCCCACCACAACCCGAGCGTGGCGCGCGGCCGGCCATCGAGGCCGAATTCCTCGATCCGCTCGACGTAGCGAAACGCCTCGCCCACATTCCGGTACGTGGCCATGTCCATCTCGCCGGACGGGTGCAGTTGGTCGCCAAAGTTGCAGCGCGCCCCGTACGCGACCATCGCGGCGGCCTCGAAGCGCAGGGCGTCCGGGTGCTTGAAGCCGCCGAACTCGCCCCACGAGGTGTGGAACTTGCCGCTCATGGCCACATAGGGCTGGCGGGTTCGCCCGAAGAAGCGCGCGCGCAGCGGGAAGCGATTGTAGCCGCCCCAGGTGGTGGGCAGATCCTCCAGATCCTGCTGCGTGTTGTGATTCCACATGGGCTTGCGATTCTGCCCCGCCGTGAACGTGGTGCCATTGAAGAACACGACGGGATCCTTCAGCCGCCCGTCGATGATGCGCCGGCTCTCCCCAAAGAAGTGCTTCCACTTGAGGATGGCAAACTCGGCCACCGCCGCCGTGTCATCGATCGCAATCCCCGCGGCGCGCATGCCGCGCTGGCAGCTTTCGCAGTAGCACAGCGGCCCCTCGGGATTCCACGGCACGTTGTTGATGTCGTACCACAGCCCGTCGGCGTGCGGGTAGCGCGTGACGAGCTCTTCGGTCTGCGCCAGCATCAACTTCAGGTAGTCACCGCTCGGGCACAGGAAGACCCACGAACAGAACGGCCGCGGATCATCGGGCTTCGCGGCCGGATCGATATTGAAGGCCACCGCGGTTCCCTGCCGGTCGCGCACCGCCCACTCCGGGTGCGTGCGCTGGTCGTTCACGGACCAGCCCACCGTGAAATACAGCGGGGCCACCACCCCAATCTCATGGCAGGCTTCCACCTGCGCCCCCATCAGATCCGGGATGCTCAACTGCGGATGCCGGTTGCCAATCGCCGTCGGGTAGTAGCTCCAGCCATGATGGCACTTCGCAAAAATATTGATGGTCTGCACGCGCCCGAGCTTGAGCGCCTTCTGCCACTGCCGCTTGTCGAATTTCGCCCCCACGCCCGGGATGAGTTCCGAGGTGTGAAAATCCAGGTGTATCTGCCGTGCGCGAACGGAATGCATGCGATGGGCCCCCTGTGTGCGTGACCGAAACGGGAACGGGAACGGGGATCATGCGAAAGGCCTCCCGC
>CAZWQJ010000225.1:0-7186 GCA_964635825.1 uncultured Victivallales bacterium
GCTCAGCCGGAGGCTTCGCCCTACCTGGAGTCCGCACACGATGCTTGATGAGGCGTGGGTAGGGCGAAGCCTCCGGCTGAGCCGTGTCGGAGAGGGCGATTGTGCCCATCGGCGGCGCGGGCCAGAACCGTCAGCGGCAGATCACGGCCTTACGGGTGGAGGCGGCCGAGGGTGCGGGGGAAGGGGATGGTTTCGCGGACATGGCGGAGGCCGCAGAGCCAGGTGAGGGTGCGTTCGATGCCTAGGCCGAAGCCGCCATGGGGCACGCTGCCATAGCGGCGGAGGTCGAGGTACCAGGCGTAGTCTTCGGGGCGCAGGCCTTTGGCGCGGATGGCGGATTCCAGGGCGGTGAGATTGTCTTCGCGCTGGCTGCCGCCGATGATCTCGCCGTAGCCTTCGGGTGCGAGCAGGTCCATGTTGAGGACGACGCGCGGGTCCTGCGGGCAGCGCTTCATGTAGAAGGCCTTGGCTTCGGCGGGGTAGTGGGTGACGAAGACGGGCCGATCGAACTGTTGGGAGAGGATGGTTTCATCGCTGCCGCCGAGGTCGCCGCCCCAGGCGAAGGTGGCGGCGGATTCGATATGGCGCGGGCGGTTGGCGAGGTCCTGTTCCAGGTCGTCGATCTGTTCGCGCAGGTCGTGAAGCTCGGTTTGGAGCTTGTCCTGCTCCCATGTCTTTTTGGCGGCGGCGAGGCGTTGTTCGAGTGCGGTGCGTTGGTCGATCCACTCCTGCAGGCGGAGGTGATCGCGCTGCATGCCGGCTTCGAGGGCGGCGCGGGTTGCGGGTGCGCGCAGGCGTTCGGCGGCCTCGCTGTAGGTGAGGCGCGGGAATGGGGCGCGCACGCGGCGCAAGGCCTCCAGGTCGCGACCGAGGAAGGTGAGGTCATCCGCGTTGGCGGCGAGGGCGTCCTGCACGATGGCGCAGACGAGGCCTTCGGCGAGGGCCATCACGTCGGGAAGTTCGGCGAAGGCGACCTCGGGCTCGATCATCCAGAACTCGGTGAGGTGGCGGCGCGTCTTGGATTTTTCGGCGCGGAAGGTGGGGCCGAAGCAGTAGACCTTGCCGAGGGCGAGGCAGGCGCTTTCGAGGTAGAGTTGGCCAGTTTGGGCGAGGTAGGCCTGTTCGCCGAAGTAATCGACGCCGAAGAGCGTTTGCGCATCCTCGCCGGCGCCCGGCGAGAGGATGGGGGTGTCGACGAGGGTGAACCCGTTGGTGTCGAAGAAGCGGCGGCAGGTTTGGATGACGGTGTGGCGGATGCGCAGGATGGCGGTGGGCCGGCGCGAGCGCAACCACAGGTGGCGGTGGTTCAGGAGGAAGTCGATGCCGTGGGGCTTCGGGGTGATGGGGTAGTCCTCCGCCGCGTGCAAGATTTCCAGTGCATCCACGGCCAGTTCGTAGCCGCCGACGGAGCGGGGGTCGCGCCGCACCAAGCCGGACGCGACGAGGGAGGATTCACGGGGCAGCGTGGCGGCCGCGGCGAATGCGTCCGGGCAGGCGGCCTCGACGATGGCCTGGCAGAGTCCGGTGCCATCGCGCAAGGTGAGGAAGGCGATCTTGCCGCCGCTGCGCTTGCCATATAGCCAGCCGCGCACGCGCACGCGTTGCCCGTCGTGTGCGCCCAGGTCGCGGATGGTGACGATGGTATCCATGGATCGCTCCGCTATTGCCACCTCGGCCTATTACACCGTTCCGTCGCGACATGATACGCAAAAGCGTGCATCTTTTCGGACGAACATCGAACACTGAACATCGAACATCCAACGCCGAAGTTCAGAGGTCTGTAGTTCGATGTTGGATGTTCGATGTTTAATTGGGTTGCGGGCGATAGCCCGCCTTACGTGGCCGGGGTGGACGGTGCCATCAGGCGTGCGACGAGTTGGACGAAGCGCGCGGGATCCTTTGGGGTGGCGCCTTCCAGCAGCAGGGCCTGACCATGCAGCAGTTCCACGTAATCCGAGAAGGTATCGGCTTTGGGATCCTGCGCGTGCAGGGTCTTCAAGCGCTGGACGAGGGCATGCTGGGGATTCAGTTCCAGGATGCGCTTGGAGGGTGGGGGATTCTGGTTCATGGCGCGCATCAGGCGCTCCATGGTGGGCGTCACCGCGTGTGCGTCCGTCACGAGGCAACAGGCGGAATCGGTGAGGTGTGCGGTGAAGCGCACGCTCTGGATGTCGGCATCGAGCACCTCGCGCACGCGGTCGAGCATGGTGGTTTCATCGGCGGCGGGGGTGGGTGCGACGGAGCCCTCGATTTCGAGATCGCCGCGATCGACGGCCTGCAGCTTTTTGCCGTCGTACTCGGTGACGGCCGAGGCGACCCATTCGTCGATCGGGTCGGTCCAGAACAGGACTTCCCAGTTTTTTTGTTTGAAGACTTCGAGGTGGGGCGAGCGGCGCGCCATTTCGATAGTTTCGGCCGGAAGGTAGTAGATGGCCTTCTGGTCCGAGGGCATGCGCGCGACATAATCCTTCAGCGCAATCAGTGTGCTGCCTTCGGTCTTGTTGGAGGGATACAGCAGCAGGTCCTTGAGTTTGTCCTGGTTCTCGAAGTCCGCCGAGAGGCCCTCTTTCATGACCTTGCCAAAGAGACCGAAGAAGGTCTGGTAGTCGTCCGGGCGTTTTTCGCGCAGGTCCTTCAGGGTGGCGAGGATCTTGGCGACGAGGCTGCGGCGGATCTGGCGCGGGACGGCGTCGTCCTGCAGCATTTCGCGCGAGACATTGAGAGGCAAGTCACTGGAATCCACGACGCCCTTGGTGAAGCGCAGGTAATCCGGCAGCAGGTCCTTGCAGTCGTCGTTGATGAAGACATTCTTCACATAGAGGTGGAGGCCGCGCTGGCGTTCGCGGATGAAGAGATCGAAGGGTGCCTGGGAGGGAATATAGAGCAGGGCCCGGAACTCGGTGGCGCCCTCGGCGGCAAAGTGGATGGTATCCAGCGGCTTCTGGTGGTCGTGGCTGATGTGGGTGTAGAACTCCGCGTAGGCTTCGGGCGTGATTTCCTTGCGGTCCTTGCGCCAGATGGCCTTCATCGAGTTCAGCGGCTTGTCGGCCTCCTCGGCGGACGGCTTGGGCTTGTCGTCTTTGTCATCCTTCGAGGGGAGGACTTCGAGCAGGATGGGGTAGGCGATGTAGTCGGAGTAGGCCTTCACGATGCGGCGGATTTCCCACTCGTCGAGATAGGTATCCATGCCTTCGCGCAGGTGCAGGGTGATGGCGGTGCCGCGCTCGGCCTTGTCGCCATCTTCCAGCGTGTAGCTGCCGGTGCCGTCGGAGGTCCAGAGGACGGGGGTGGAGTCGGTGCCGGCGCGGCGCGTGTTCAGGGTGACCGGCTCCGCCACCATGAAGGCGGCATAGAAGCCGACGCCGAACTGGCCGATGAACTCGGCGTCGGCGCCGGCCGCGCTGCCGCGGATCTGCTCCAGGAAGGTGCGGGTGCCGGAGTTGGCGATGGTGCCGATGTTGGTCTCGACTTCGTCGGCGGACATGCCGATGCCGTTGTCGCGGATGGTCAGCGTGCGCGCATCGCGATCCACGACCAGGCGTATCTGCCAGGCCTCGCCGGCCTCAACCAGATCGGGCTGGGTCAGCGCCTCGAACTTGGCGCGATCAATGGCATCCGACGCATTCGAAATCAGCTCGCGCAGGAAGATGTCCTTCTTCGAGTACAGCGAATGGATGACGAGTTCCAGAAGTTGCTGAACTTCGGTTTTGAATTTGCGCGTCTTCTTGTTGCTCATGATGGCGTCCTTGATGCATGTGGGGGCGGTATTGCCCCTGGCCCGCGGTGCGGGCGGATGAGGGGGGAGATTGACGGTTTGCCCGCTGCCTTGTCAAGCGGCGGGACGAGGTGAGGGACGGCGAACGCGATGCGACACGCGGGAAGAGGCGGTGGCCAGCGGCTCGGCGCAGCCTCGCCCTCCAGTGGACACGATCAAGGACCTCTTGATGATGACAGAACTGGAGGGCCGCGCCTCGCAGCGCCGTCCCCCACGGGTGAGCGCTCGCGGCGTGGCGGCGGGGAACTACTCCATGAGCCCGCGGCGGGTGAGGATGCGCCGCCAGGTGACGAGGCGTTCCTTTTGCGGCTCGCGGATGAAGATGCCGATGATATAGGCGCTGCCTGAGCGGCAAAGCCAGCCCACTTGACCGCGGAGTGCACACTGCTCGATCGGACGGGTACACTCCAGTTCCACATCGATCATGGAATTCAGCGGGGGTGGCTTCCGGCTGGTCATGCGCAGCCCCCCGAACGACACATCCTGCGTCCACCCACGGAACGAACCCGGCGTGGAGGCGGTTGCTTTGCCGACCTCCGGCACCACCGTTGCGCGTACCTTGGCCTTCATGGCCAGACGCGACGACTCGCGACGGTCCAACATTCCAATCCTCCTCCTGTCCCAGGTTGTGGGCCCTGGGCTGCGCGTTCCCCCGCCACCCCGCGTGGGGATATCAAAGTTGCCTGACGGTGTAACCCCGCTGCCGAAGCAGCGCCACCACACCCTCGGGGCCAATCAAATGCGCGACGCCGACGACAGCCACGACATCGCGTTCATCCTGCAAGTACTGTTCGAAAGCGGCGGTCCAGGCGATGTTGCGATCGGTGAGCAGGGTTTGCTTCAGGCGCGGGAAGTCGGCGAAGTCGGTGACGAGCAGGTTCAGGATGACGGCTTCATCGCCGGTGGACCAGGCCTGCATCAGGGATTCGATGTCGTCCTCGATCGTCGCGACTTCATCGACGGTGTGCGCGAGCAGGGCCTCCTGGACGTCGTTCGGCAGGGAGTCGAACAGGTTCAATTGGAAGTCGGCGGTTTCGAGGGCCCGCACGGGTTTGCCGGCCCGTCGGGCCTTGGCGTCGAAATAGCTGTCGATGCCATGGGCGGGGTCATAGCCCATGGATTGGAGTTTGATGACGGGCATGGTGATGGCCAGGAGCCAGGGTTTGAAGGAGGCCATGCTGCCGATGCTCACGCCCATCGACTCCAGGGTGGCGGCGGATTTGGCGTAGAGCGCCGGGCTCACGAGGCCCTTCAGGCTGGTGCCTGGCGGGAGTTGGCCGCGGGAGAGGAACAGCCGCTGCACGTCGGGGGCGGCCATGGTGGCCAGATCGACTTCGGTGACGAGCACGGCGGAGGTGGCGAAGGCGGCCTCCATGACGGCGGGGAGGGGGTAGGCGTCGGGCTTCATGAGGTGCACGGAGCCCTGCAGGTAGAGCGTGTTACGGGCGCCGGTAACGGCCCAGAGCATGTGGCGCGGGGGGGCGGCGGCCTCCACCTCGGCGCGGACGGGCTGCCCCGACAGCGCGATGGCGACGGCCGCCAGCATCACCAGCCATGAGTACCTGCGCATGAAACCAACGTCTCCGCATCCATCCGGCCCGATTGGATTCGGGACGACCAAGATAAATAGCCCCGGCATAAAATCACAAAAAAACAGGCAAATCAAGATATCAGGAAAATCCCGAGGGTACAACAGGAGTATGAGGGAAATCCTGCGGCCCAAATCCTTAGCGAAGGAACCGCGCCAAACCTGTTACTGAAGAACCGAAAGCCGAAGATTCACCACCCGCTGCGCTGGAGGCACGGAGGCATGCTTGCTTTTCCGTGACCTCCTTCGGCGGATCGTTGAGCGGATTTTCCTCAGCGTGCCGCGGAAAATCTGCGCAACACTCACCGTGGAGAAAGAGGAGGCGGCACACCAGCTTCTCCCGCCTGGAACTCCGTGCCTCTGTGCCTCCAGCGAAGCGGGTGGTGAATTCGCTCCAAGAATCCTCACCCGTGCGATGAGAGTCCGCGGCCTGGATTCTCACCCCTCGGTATGGTTTTCCGTGGTTGGCTAAGGATTGGGGCTGCGGGATGGGGTGTGGTGGGTTTGACGGTGGAGCGGAGGCTGGCTACGCTGGGCGCATGTATCGACGCGGACATGCGGATTTGCCGCTGCACGGGGGGCGGGTGCCGGAATGGCTGCGGGCGCGCATGGCGGCGCTGGGTGGCGCCATTGTGGAGGCGGTGGTCTGGCACTATGGGCGGCGGGAGTTGCTGGTGCGGCTCAGCGATCCCTACTGGTTCCAGGCGCTGGGGTGCGTGCTCGGCATGGATTGGCACTCGTCCGGCATCACCACCAGTGTTCTGGGCGCGCTGAAGCGCGGGCTGGCGCCCATGGCCGATTCGCTGGGCGTGTATGTGTGTGGCGGACGCGGGGCGCAGTCGCGGCGCACGCCGGAGGAGCTGCGCGCGTTGGGCGGGCGGGTGGCCGGCGATGCGGAGGCACTCGTGCAGTGCAGCCGGCTCAGCGCGAAGATTGACAACACGGCGGTGCAGGACGGGTTCCAACTGTACCTGCATGGGTTTGTGGTGACGCGGGAAGGCGAGTGGGCGGTGGTGCAGCAGGGGATGAACCCGGCCGCGCGCCTGGCCCGCCGCTACCACTGGCTCTCCACCGCGCTGCCATCGTTCGTGGAGACCCCGCATGCGGCGGTGGTGGGCGAGAACCAGGGGACGATGCTGAACCTGACCGACGTGAAAGCGGCGGTGACGCGGGCGTCGCTGGTGGCCATGGCGCGCGAGCATCCCGACGCGATGGCGGCCGAGTGTCGGCTGGTGATGCGCAGCCAGCACGCGCTGCGGGCCACCGATGTGGATCTGCGGCGGCTGGCGGCGGTGCTGGTGACGGCGCACGACCGCGGCGTGCAGGAGTTTGCCGAGTTGCTGCTGTGCCCCGGCCTTGGTCCGCGCACCCTGCAGTCGCTGGTGCTCGTCAGCGAAGTCATCCACGGAACGCCGTCGCGCTTTCGCGATCCGGCGCGCTTCTCGTTTGCGCATGGCGGCAAGGATGGGCATCCGTTCCCGGTGCCCCTGCGCGTCTACGACCAGTCCATCGGCGTGCTGCGCCAGGCGGTGGACCACGCGAAGTTGGGACAGACGGACAAGGTGGAGGCCATCCGTTGCCTGGATCGGTTCGTGCGCCGCGCCGAGGCGGCGGAGCCCACGGTGGATTTCGAGGAGCTGGTCGCGCACGAGCGCGCGGAGTCGCCGCGCCACGGCGGCCGCACCGTCTTCGGCCCTGCGCGTCCGCCGCGTCAGCGCGCGGTGGGCCCTGAGCAACTGACGCTGTGGTGAGGCGGCCGCCAGGCCGGCGGGCTGGTACCTGGGGCGGGGGTCGAACCCGCACGGGATTTCTCCCAAGGGATT
>CAZWQJ010000226.1:0-2325 GCA_964635825.1 uncultured Victivallales bacterium
CATCCATTTGTCTATGCTTTTCCGTGGCATGGCCTCACAATGGAGGTGTTCGGTGAGAATTCAGCGCCGCCGCCGGCAGAAGGAGGGATCCATGGAGTCATTTACCGCAGAACCCAAGGGCGACTACGTCCGGGAAGTCATGGCCGAGCTTCGCAAGATGGAAGGCAACAATCGCACCCTCCTCTCCGAAAAGACGGAGCTGACCCTCGAAGTGCGCCGGCTGAAGCGAACGGTGACCACCCAGGCCAATGAGATCGCCAAGCTCAAGCGCGCTTGATAGCCCGTTGAAGAAGCCCCCGTCTAGGCTTCTCATCCCTGGAGGGCCGACCTCCGTGTCGGCCGGTCCCTCCCGTGGAACGTCGCGCCGCCTTAATGCGCTTCCCATGCCTGCGTCTGGAAGTTATAGAACGAGCGCGGATTCACGCTGTCGCGCGAGTACCAGAGCCAGGCCCCATCGTAGGCGCGATACAAGCTTGGGTATAGCGTCGCCGTCGTCCACAGGTAGCCCATGTCGGCGGTCCACAGCCAGAGGCCGCAAGCCGGCGTGCCCGTCACGTACATCCAGCCATGCTGCTGGTGGCGGATCCAGGGATCGGCGTTCGTGTTGAAGTAGCCGAACCAATTCAGCCACTTCCACCCGTTGCCCAGATCCACGGCACCCGCCCAGATATTGCCGGCCTGTGGACGCGTGACCGTGTTCGCATCCATGGTCACCCCCCCGAACCGCGCCAGGACCCGACCATCCACCGTCGCGCCGGTCGCCAACGTGATCGACTGCATGGCCATGATGGTCCCCTTCATGACCGACGCCGTCCCCAGCGTGGCGGAACTCCCCACCTGCCAGAAGATGTTCGCGGGGTCGGCACCGCCCGCCAGGATCACCCGGCGGCCGGACGTGGTCGTGAACGAGGAGGCAATCTGAAAGATGTACACCGCGTTGCTGACACAGCCGGCATCCAGCGTCAGATCCCCGGACGAGACCGCCAGCGAGGAGGTGGACTTGTAGAGCCCCGGGGGCAGTGTTTGCCCGCCGAGATTACCGGCCACGGTCACGGGTGCCTGCATGCGCCCCTGCGCGTTCAGGTAGGCCGCCGTCAGGTCGGCCTGCGCCCGCGCCGCCGTGGGATTGCCGGCATGGATGGAACCGTTCACAATCCCCGGGGGGAAGCCTGTCACCGCCGACCCGGCACTCACACCCAGATCGCCATTGATCGTGGTGGGCCCGGTGCTCGTGGTCGTGGCCGCCGCCAACACGCCAAACTCTGCGGCAGAACCCAGCGGAACCGGGGCCTCGCCGCCCGTCACCTTCGCGCAGATCAAGCCCAGCGCCAGACCCCACACCGCCACCCTGCGTCCATATTGTGTCCATGTCATCATGCGTATGCTCCTTACCGCTGTCAGATTGCCAGGACCGCGTCGGCGGCACTCTCGGCAATGAGGCTACGCGATCGGTTGGTCGCCTACCATGGGGTACAACCCTACCCCAGACTGCCCTCGGTAGGGTTTCACCCCATCGCCGAACGAGGCTACCCTCCGCATACTGGGGCTTGATGTGAGTGACGAAGGAGGCTATCAACGATGCACGCGCCCAAGAACGAGCAACTACTGAGTCCCGGTGGCGCGGGCGACCCTGCCAGCGAGGGACGCCGGCAGGAAACCCTGCTGGCCGCGGGAGCTCTGCAAAATGCCATCTTCAAGAGTGCCAACTTCTCGATCATCGCAACCGACGAGAAGGGCGTCATCCAACTCTTCAACGTCGGCGCCGAACGCATGCTGGGCTACGCCGCCGCCGAAGTGCTGAACCGGGTCACCCCGGCCGAAATCTCCGATCCCCAGGAGGTCATCGCCCGCGCCCGCTGCCTGAGTCTTGAACTCGGCACCACCATCGAACCTGGCTTCCAGGCCCTCGCCTTCAAGGCATCCCGCGGCATCGAGGACATCTACGAACTGACCTACTTCCGCAAAGATGGCAGCCGCTTCCCGGCGGTCGTGTCCGTCACGGCGCTGCGCGATGCTCAGGACGCCATCATCGGCTACTTGTTGATCGGCACCGACAACACCGTGCGCAAGCAGGTCGAAGATGACCGCATGAAACTCGATCAGCGCCTGCGCGACCAGCAGTTCTACACACGCTCCCTCTTTGAATCGAACATCGATGCCATCATGACCACCGATCCCCGCGGCATCATCACGGACGTCAACAAGCAGATGGAGACGCTCACCGGGTGCACGCGCGACGAATTGATCGGAGCGCCATTCAAGACCTACTTCACGGACCCGGAGCGAGCCGAGGCGAGCATCAAAAAAGTCCTGACCGAAGGCAAG
>CAZWQJ010000226.1:2425-5668 GCA_964635825.1 uncultured Victivallales bacterium
CCCACCCCCGGGCAGCAGGAGAGCATCAGCCAGATCCTCCAGGCGGGCTGGCACCTGCTGAAGCTCATCAACGAGATCCTCGACCTCGCCAAGATCGAATCCGGCAAAGTGTCGCTCTCGCTGGAAGCCGTCTCACTCGCCGAAGTCATGGACGAGTGCCAGAGCATGATGGCCGGACAGGCGCACAAGCGCGGCATCGTCATGACATTCCCCACCTTCGAGGCGCCCTGCTTTCTCTACGCCGACCGAACCCGCCTGAAGCAGATCCTGATCAACTTCCTGTCGAATGCCGTCAAATACAACCGCAAGGAGGGCACCGTTGACGTGTCCGTCGCACCAAGCGGGCTGGGCCGCATTCGCATCCGCATCCGGGATACAGGCGTGGGCCTGAGCCCGGAAATGCGCTCTCAGCTGTTTCAACCCTTCAACCGCCTCGGCCAGGAGAGCCATGTTGAGGAAGGCACCGGAATTGGCCTGGTGGTGGCCAAGCAGTTGATCGAACTCATGGGCGGAGAAATCGGCGTCGAGAGCACCGAGGGCGAAGGCAGCGTCTTCTGGTTCGACCTGATGGCCGCAGCGGAACCCCAGTTGTCTCCCGGTGACATCGCACCCGCGCCACCCGTCGATACGCAGTTCCCGCATGGCGCCACCATGCGCACCATCCTCTATGTGGAGGACAACCAGGCCAACTTGAAACTGGTGGAACAGCTGATCGCGCGGCGCCCCGATCTGCGCCTGCTCAGCGCGTCAACCGGCATGGCCGGCATCACGCTGGCGCGCGCCCAACGACCCGATATGATCCTGATGGACATCAACCTGCCGGATATCAGCGGCATCGAGTCGATGAAGCTCCTGCGCGACGACCCGGCGACCGCGCATATTCCCGTCGTGGCCATCAGCGCCAACGCCATGCCACACGACATCGAGAAGGGATTGCGGGCCGGATTCCTGTGGTACTTGACCAAGCCGATCAACGTCACCGAATTCATGGACACGATCAATACCGCGCTGGACGGTCCGCGCCTGCGGGCGCCGACGAGCCGGGCCGCGCTGGATGTCTTGCCGCTGACGCTGCGCACCCGCCTGCGCGAGGCCACGCTCTCCGCCGACTACGACCAGATCCTGGCACTCCTGGATCAGGCGGAGCCGTATGATCGGGCGCTCGCGGACGAACTGCGAGACCTCGCCACCCACTTCCGCTACCAGCCGTTGCTCGACTTGCTTCCTCGCACCGAGGACTCCCCTTGAGCACCGCCTTCACACTTCCTCCAACCGCCGACATTCTCGTGGTCGATGACACGGTGGCCAATCTCCAGTTTCTGACCGGCATGCTCAAGAACCGCGGCCACAAGGTTCGCCCCGTGCCTGGCGGAAGGCTCGCGCTGCAGGCGGCGCGCTCCGTGCCCCCCGACCTCATCCTGCTCGATATCAACATGCCCGAGATGAATGGCTATGAGGTCTGCTCCCAACTCAAGGCAGATCCCGCGCTGCGCGACATCCCCGTCATCTTCATCAGCGCCAACGGCGAGGTCATCGACAAAGTCAAAGCCTTTGCCATCGGCGGCGTGGACTATGTGACCAAGCCCTTCCAGTTCGAGGAAGTCGCCGCACGGGTCGAAACGCATCTCAAGATCCGCGGGCTGCAGATCGAGATCGGGGCGCTCAACCAGACGCTGCTCCACCGCGTGCATGCGCAGGTTCAGGAAATCTCGGATTCGCAGCTGGCCACCATCCTGGCCCTCGCCACCCTGGCGGAGTCGCGCGACCACGATACGGGAAGCCACATTCTGCGGGTCCAGCGATACAGCCAGGTCCTCGCAGGGCGCCTCGCCCGCGACGGCGTGTTCGGCGACCAGATCGACTCCGCCTTCGTCGAAACCATCTTCCATGCCAGCGCCATGCATGATATCGGCAAGGTCGGCATCCCCGATCAGGTGCTCCTGAAACAGGGGCCGCTGAACCCGGAAGAGTGGCAGCTCATGAAAGCCCACACGGTCCTGGGCGCGGACACACTCACGGCCGTGCTGAACCGCTACCCGAACAATGTCTTCATCCGCACGGGGCGCGACATCGCTCGCTCGCACCACGAATTCTGGGATGGTAGCGGCTACCCGGACGGCCGCCGCGGCGAGGAGATCCCCCTCGCCGCGCGGATCGTGCTCCTCGCGGATCAGTACGACGCGCTACGCAACAAGCGCCCCTACAAACAGGCCTTCGATGCAGCCAAGGCGTTCGCCATTCTGACGCAAGGCGACGCGCGCAGCAGCCCCAGCCACCTCGATCCACGGGTGCTCGCCGCGTTTGTCGACCTGGCCGATGAGTTCAACGCGATCTTCGAGGAGAGCCACGTTGGCACTCAGTGATGCGGGTGATGGTGGCGCAGGCTGTGGGGGCGCTCCAGGCCGTGGGCCAGCATGCGAGGTTCGTCGTTGAGGATCTCGACCGTCGGCCCATCCGCCACCACCCGGCCGGCATCCAGCACGATCACGCGGCTGCAGACCTCCACAACCAGCTCAAGGTCGTGCGTGGCAATCAGGCGCGTATGTGGGAACGTGTGCAGCATCTCCATCAGGCGCCGCCGCCCGCGCGGATCCAGGTTCGACGAGGGCTCGTCCATAACCAGAATCTCCGGCTCCATCGCCAGCACCGTGGCGATGGCCACCGCCCGCTTCTCGCCCGCGGACAAATGGTAGGGCGGCCGCTCGCGCACTGCCGTCATGCCGACCCGCTCCAGCGCCGCCGCCACCGCGCGCTCCACCGCCGGCGCGGGGAGGCCGGCATTCAGCGGGCCAAAGGCAACATCTTCCGCCACCGTTGGCATGAAGAGCTGGTCGTCCGGATCCTGCACGACCATGCCCACGGCACGGCGCGCGGCGATGGCGGTTTCGCGCGTCACCGCCACGCCGCCGATGCGCACCTCGCCGCGCGTCACCGGCAGGTAGCCGTTGAGGTGCAGCAGCAGCGTGGACTTGCCGGCGCCATTCGCGCCGACGAAGGCCACGGACTCGCCCGCGGCAATCGAAAAGCTCACCCCTGCCAAAGCCTGGGTGCCATCCGGATAGGCATAACCGAGATCGCGAACCTCCACCGTGGCGCTCGTCATACGCCGGCCCCCAGCAGCAGGCGCCCCAGGACATCCGCCAGGTTCCACACGCGGGCGGTCACAAAGCACAGCACCCAGCCGGCGATGAAAAGCCAATCCGCCACGCGCATGATACCGGGCCGCAACACGCGCACCTCACC
>CAZWQJ010000226.1:5768-7170 GCA_964635825.1 uncultured Victivallales bacterium
AGCCACGGATTGAAGAGCCCCACCAGCAGCGCAAACGGCGAGGCCACCAACACCTTCCGCAGGATCACGCCCAGCGGAATGCGCCCCACCATCAACAGGGCCACCGGAAACACCAGCAAGGGCGTCAGCGCCGACAACGCGTACGGAGGAAAGGACATGGTGACGCCGATGAAGGCAAGCGTCGCGATCGCCTTGGCGCGCGCATCCACGCGATGCACGGGCGTATCCTGGCGACCCAGCTCGTCCATGCGCCCGATCGCCATCCAGTTCGCCACACTCATGGTCGCGCCTTCAGCGCCAGGCCGGTCAATCCGGCTAGCAGCAAGGTCATCAGCCCGCCCGCCAGCCCGGATAGCGAGGTGCCGGCACTCACGGCCGGCCAGGGTGCAGACGCATCGCCGCCTCCGGCGGACTCCTCCGCGGCCGTCTTGAATTCATAGTCCGGCAGCAGCGCCGTCATTTCCTGCACCATGGCCACACGTGCATGAACGGCATCGCGACGGCCGGCGAACTCCTCGCGGCCCGTCACCTTCGCGATCGACCACTCCAGGCCGTCGGGATGCGCCGAGGCAAACCAACTCAGGAACGCCCCGACCACCACCGTCGCCGCCAGCAACCCCAGCAAGACGGGGCGCAGGTGCAGGCGACCGGCGTCCTGCACACCCGCCGCCGGCAACGCCTCCGGGCGCACGCGCACGACGAACGCCACCACGATGGCCGTCACGAGTCCCTCCACCACACCGATCGCCAGATGAATGGGCGCCATCAGCAGCACGAAGGTCCCGAACCGCAGCTCCGAGATGCCGGACGCCATCGTCTCCAGGACCACGCCCATCGCTCCCAACTGCAACCCCACCACGGCCGCCAGAATCGCCGCCGCCCAGACCCGCACCAGGCCCGAACGCCTCGCGGCCAGCGGCCGGTAGAGCAGCGGATACGCCACGAACGCCGGAAACACCCCGAGGTTGATGATATTGCACCCGAGCGCCAACAGGCCGCCATCCGCAAAGAAGAACGCCTGGATCGTGAGCACGGAGGCGATCGTCAGAAAGGCCGCGTGCGGACCCAGCAGGATCGCCAGCAGCAACCCGCCCCCCAAGTGCCCGCTCGACCCCGTGCCCGGAATCGTGAAGTTGATCATCTGCGCCGCAAACACGAACGCGCCCAAGACGCCCATCAGCGGGACCAGTTCCTGGCGCAGGGAACGCGCCACGCGCTTCGAGCTGTACGCAATCAGACCCGCCGCCGCCGCCCATAGGACTCCTCCCACGGCGGGAGAGATCAACGCATCGGCCATGTGCATGAACAGACTCCTCGGCGCCATGACCGGCATGTCCACCCACACGGCGCTACCGTATTACCTACCGGGAATTCGTAACACGCGCAACGCCAAAGACGCAAC
>CAZWQJ010000227.1:0-7135 GCA_964635825.1 uncultured Victivallales bacterium
CGGGTAACGGGTAACGGGTAACGGGTAACGGGTAACGGGTAACGGGTAACGGGTAACGGGTAACGGGTATCGGGTAACCATTAACCATTAACCATTAACCAGTAACCAGTAACCAGTAACCAGTAACCAGTAACAGGCATGCAAACCTCCGACTTTGATTTTGAGTTGCCGGCCGGGTTGATAGCGCAGGAGCCGCCGGCGGAGCGGGGGCTGTCGCGCATGCTGGTGATGGATGCGGCGGGCGGGACGTGGGCGCACCGGCGCGTGGCGGAGATTGGTGGATACCTGCGCGCGGGCGACGTGCTGGTGTTGAACGACACGCGCGTGCTGGCGGCACGGCTGTACGGGGTGCGGCGCGACACGGGGGGGCGCGTGGAGGTCCTGCTGCTGGAGCCGGCGGGGGCGTCGGCGCGTGGGGATGGGCTCTGGCTGGGCTTGTACCGCGCGGCGGGACGCGCCGCGGTGGGGCAGCACCTGGATTTGGCCGATGGCCATCTGCGGGCCGAGTTGATGCACCTGTTTGGAGATGGCCGCGTTGAACTGCGGCTGGAGGCGGATGCGCCGCTGGAGGCGGTGCTGGAAGAGCACGGGGTGCCGCCGGTGCCGCCGTACATCCGCCGCGATGGGGCAGCCGATGCGCGCTACCGGCGCGATCGCGAGCGCTACCAGACCGTGTACGCGCGCGAGCGCGGGGCTGTCGCCGCCCCGACGGCGGGGCTGCATTTCAGCACGGCCATGCTGGAGGGGCTGCGGGCGCAGGGCGTGCAAACGGCCACGCTGACTTTGCACGTGGGCATGGGGACGTTCAAACCGGTCAAGGTGGACCGGGTCGAAGACCACACGATGGAGAGCGAGCGCTATCGGATCCCGCCCGAGGCCGCGCAGACGATCCGCGCCGCGCGCGCGGCGGGGGGGCGCATCGTGGCGGTGGGCAGCACGAGCATGCGGACGCTGGAGACGGTGGCGCGCGATCACGGCGACATCGTCGCCTGCGAGGGTCGCAGCACGCTGTTCATCCATCCGCCGTATCGCTTTCTCGCGGCCGATGCGATGCTCACGAATTTTCATCTGCCACGCTCGACGCTGCTCATGATGGTGGCCGCCTTTGCGGGCTGGCGCGGCGGGCATCCGGCGGACGACGTGAACCGGGGCCGGGAACTGGTGTTGCGCGCGTATGGGGATGCGATCGCCCAGCAGTATCGCTTTTACAGCTATGGCGATTGCATGCTGATCGGGTAGCACCGCACCAGGGCAGGGGTTCGCTCGCCGCAGGCTCGCGCTCCATCGGGCGATTCCATGGCCTGGAGCGCGAGCCTGTGGCGAGCGGGTTTCGGGGCGTGCCGTTAAAACCGTTGACCCTGCGGAGTGCGCGGTGATATTCTATAAGCAATCTAAGCAGGAGTGGCGCTTCTGCAGAGGGCTTGGACACACAGGAGGCTGTCGGATGAATACGCGAGAGCACGACGAACAGAAGAGCGCGTTTACACTCATTGAGCTGCTGGTGGTTATCGCGATCATCGCGATCTTGGCTGCCTTGCTGCTCCCCGCGGTTTCCAAAGCCCGCGTATCGGCCAAGTTGACCCAGACGGTCAACAATGGTCGCCAGCTCTACACGTTGTTGATGGCGGAAGACATGGAGCGTACGGCCAAGAACCGGCCGGGCATCCTGCCGCAGTCCAACGGTCCTGACAACTTTGACGGCGCGGGCGGCTGGGGCACAGCGAACGAATACTTCGATGCCCTGCTGGACCCGACGGTGAAGATTCTGGATGTATCGCGTCAGTTCTTCTCGGCGCCGCCAGACATCAAGCCGGCGACGGCGACGGATACGAGCCTCGGCAACAACCGCAATGCGTGGTGCATCACGTTGGACTTGGCGGATCGCAGCCGCGCGGAAACGCCGATGCTGTTCACGGGTAACATTCGCCCGAACGATGCGCTGGGCGATGCTCACGAAATCACCTCGGCCAACATCCCCTTCGGCGAGCAGGGGTGCGTGGTGGTGAACTTCGGCGGTGAGGCCAAGAAGCTGAAGAACGAAGATCTGCCGGGCGAGAATAGCCTGTTCAACCCGCTGGCCAATGCGACGCCGCCGGTGGACAACGCCGTGCTGGCCGCCGACATCACCGACTGATGGCGCCTATTCATCCGATTGCGAAGCCGGGAGCGCGTTGGCGCTCCCGGCTTTTTTTATGGGCTTAGGCGCGCGCTGCAAACGGCTTTTGTGGCGGGCGTGGACGGCGTATGATGCGGGGCATGACGTGCATTGCCCAGATTGCGACCCCGGTGGCGCTCGACAAGACCTTCGACTACCTGGTGCCGGCGCACCTGGAAGGGAAGGTGGGTGTTGGGATGTGCGTGCGGGTGCCGTGGGGGCGCACGCAGACCACGGGCATCGTCATGGCGCTGGTCGGGCATTCGGAATTTCCGTCGCTCAAGAGCATTCTGGAACTGACGGATCCGGAGCCGATGATTCGCCCGACGCTGTTGGAGTTGGCGCGCTGGATTGCGGACTACTACTGCACGCCGCTTGAGCAGGTGCTGCGCAGCGTGCTGCCGGCGGCGGTGCGCCGCCCGGATGCGGGTTTCAAGATGCGCCTGACGGTGGCGGCGCTGCGCGGGGCGGACGATGCGGAGGCGGCGGCGCTGCCGGAGAAGCAGCGCGCGGTCATGGTGCGTTTGTGGGCATCGGGGCCGCAGCCGATGCAGGGCCTGCAGCGGGATTGCGGGGTGACGGCGGGTCCGGTGCGGACGCTGGAGCGCAAGGGCTGGCTGCGGGTGCAGGACGAGCAGGTGGCGCGCGATCCGCTCTCGTCGCGCACGTTGCTGCCGACCACGCCGCTGGCGCTATCCAAGCAGCAGGCGGAGGCGCTGGCCTGCATCGCGGTGACGATGGACGCGCTGGGTGCGGGCTCGGCGGACGGCGTGGCCCCGCACCAGAGCAAGCTCGGTGCGGGACACGCCGCCGTCCCTCCATCGGAGGCTGGGGCTGGCCTGTCTGGAGGGGCCGCGGCCCCGCGGCCCGCAACTTCGGCGCCATCGGGTGTGGTTCTGCTGTACGGCGTGACGGGCAGCGGCAAGACGGAAGTGTATTTGCAGGCGATTGCGAAGGCGCATGCGGCGGGGCAGGGGGCCATTGTGCTGGTGCCGGAAATTGCGCTGACGCCGCAGACGATCGACCGATTCGTATCGCGCTTTGGCCCCACGGTGGCGGTGCTGCACAGTCATTTGTCCGAGGGCGAGCGGTTCGATGAGTGGCACCGGATTCGCTGCGGGGATGCGCGCATTGTGGTGGGGGCGCGATCGGCGGTGTTTGCGCCGGTGCGGGCGCTGGGGATCATCGTGGTGGATGAGGAGCACGAGCCGTCGTACAAGCAGGAAGAAGCGCCGCGCTACCATGCGCGCGATGTGGCGGTGATGCGCGGGCGGCTGGACGGCTGCACGGTGGTGCTTGGGTCGGCCACGCCGGCGTTGGAGAGCTGGATCAACGCGCGCAATGGGAAGTACCGCCTGGCGCGCATGGCGCTGCGGGTGGACGATCGGCGCATGCCGGCCGTGCGGATCGTGGACATGCGCGTCAACGCCGAGATCACCGGCCACGTCAGCGTATTTTCGCAGGAGTTGCTGACGGCGATCCAGGACCGGCTGGCGCGCGCCGAGCAGACGATCCTGTTTTTGAACCGCCGCGGTTTCGCAACGTCGCTGTTATGTCCGAAGTGTGGCTTTGTGGCGAAGTGCGAATCCTGCAGCATCTCGATGACGTACCACCGCGACGGCGAGCGCCTGCGCTGCCATCTGTGCGGCGCCTCGGCGCCGGTACCGGCGACGTGTCCGGCCTGCCAGGATCCGGCCATCCGCCATGCGGGATTCGGTACGCAGCGGGTGGAGGCGATTGTCCGCAAGTGCTTTCCCAAGGCGCGGCTGGCGCGCATGGATGCGGACACGACGACGGCCAAGGGCTCGCACGATCGCATTCTCGGCGACTTCCGCGCGGGCAAGCTGGATATCCTGCTGGGGACGCAGATGATCGCGAAGGGGTTGGATTTTCCGCGGGTGACGCTGGTGGGGGTGGTGAACGCGGATCTCGGGCTGCACCTGCCGGACTTCCGCGCCGGCGAGCGGACGTTTCAATTGCTGGCGCAGGTGTCCGGTCGCGCCGGGCGTGGCGACATCCCGGGCGAGGTCTTTGTGCAGACCTACACGCCGCATCACCCGGCGATGCAGGCGGTGCGGCGCGCCGACTTCGATGGCTTTTGCGATCAGGAAGTGGAATTCCGCCGGGAGCTGCATTATCCGCCCTTCGCGCGGCTGGTGTGCCTGACGCTGCGCGGGATTTCGGAGAGCCGGGTATCCTTTCACACGCAAGCGCTGGCCGAGCGACTGACGGCGGCGGCGGGGGAAGCGGTGCGCGTCTCGGCGGCGGCGCCGGCACCGCTGGCGCGCGTCAAGGGCGTCTATCGGTACCAGATCATGCTGCAGGCGCGAACGGTGAAGTCGATGACCAAGCCGATTCGCGAGGTGCTGCGTGCGGAGCGCCTGCCGGAGGATGTGAAGTGCACGGTGGACGTGGATGCGGTGAGCTTGTTGTAGGGTGCATCGGCGGTTGGGTGAAGGGATGCGAATAGCGGCTCACCCGGAGGGTTCGCCCTACCTGGAGTCTGTCGTCTCAGGTCGGAAGGGCGAACCGTCCCGGTGAGTCGACGATGCGCGATGGAATGCGGTTGGCTGCCTGGTGAGGGCCTGTTAGGATTTACTGTCATCCCATAGGCGACGGTTCATGATGAAAACCCGCATATTTGCTGATGTTTTGGAATCGTTTGCGAGATTGTGATTGTTGGAAGTTCCTTCGTAATCCTAATCGTAATCCTCTCTGCGGCAGTAGATTATGATTAAGCTTACGATTAGGATTACGATTTCTGTGGGATGCTAATGGCTAGGATTTTCAAAGCAGCCATGAGTGAAGCGGCACACAAACTCGGGTACACGTGGGACGATTACCGGCGCTGGGAGGATGGGAAGCGCTGGGAGGTGATCGGTGGCGAGGCGTTTGCGATGATGCCGGCGCCTTCGACGCGGCATCAGGGGATTGTTGGTGAGATCAGCCGACAGCTAGGGGACTACTGTCGTGGCAAGTCCTGCCGGCCATTCGTGTCGCCGATCGATGTGAAGTTGAGCGAGGAAGACATGGTGCAGCCGGACGTGATTGTGGTTTGCGATCGCTCGCAGACCACGCGCACGCACATTGAGGGCGCTCCGGCGCTGGTGATCGAGGTGCTTTCCGAATCGACGGCGCTGTACGACCGCGGCCGCAAAATGGCGTTGTATGCGCGCAGCGGGGTCAAAGAAGTGTGGCTGGTGACGCCGTATCCGTCGGTGTTGGAAGTGTATGTACTGGCGGATGGCGGGTACCGGCTGCAGGCGGTCTACGGCAAGGACGACACGCTGGTGAGCCCGGCGTTTGCGGAATTGAAGCTGGCGCTGGCGTCGGTATTCGATTTTCCGCTGGAGCCGGGCGAAGAGGTGCAACTGGTGCGCGAGGGGCGACCGGCGGCTGCGGCGCGCTGAGGGTGGCGCTCCATGGAGACGAAGAGGCTCCGTGGATTTGGTTTGAACCGCAGAACAAGGAACGGCCAGTCAGTCCCGCCCGCGGAGCGGCCGGGCCACCCCAGCAGCCCGTTGAGAAAATCGGCCGGGGTGGCACCCGGCCCTCCCAATCATCGATTCATGCCCATATTTGGGAGGGCGCGGTGCCACCCGCGCCGCGCTGTAATGCTTTTTCAACGGGTTGCTGAGCGCATCGGCGCGCTTGCGCTGGTGCCGCATGCGGGCTAATCTCCCCGTCCATGGACCGCACTCAATATTACGTTTCGACGCCGATCTACTACGTCAACGACAAGCCGCACATTGGCCACGCCTACACGACGATCCTGGCGGATGTGCTGGCGCGCTATCACCGGCTGGCGGGCGTGCCGACCTGGTTTCTGACGGGCACGGACGAGCACGGGCAGAAGGTGCAGCAGGCGGCACAGGCGGCGGGGCTGACCCCGCAGGAACAGGCCGACCGCACGGTGGTGCGCTTTCAGGAACTGTGGCAGCGGCTGGGGATTACGAACGACGATTTCATCCGGACGTCGGAGCCGCGTCACAAGGAGGTTGTGCAGGAGATCCTTCAGGACCTGTACGATCGTGGCGAGATTTACGCCGCGGATTATGATGGCTGGTACGATGTGACCAGCGAGCAGTTTGTGACGGAGAAGGACCTGGAGGAGTCGGGCGGGCCCGGCGCGCGCCCGAGCGTGGTGCGCATCCAGGAGCGCAACTACTTCTTCCGCATGGGGCGTTACCAGGAGTGGCTGATCCAGTATATTCAGGACCACCCCGGATTTATCCAGCCGGAGTACCGCCGCAACGAGACGCTCGGGTTCCTGCGCAAGAAGCTGCAGGATCTGTGCATTTCCCGTCCGAAGAGCCGCCTGGCTTGGGGCATTGAGCTGCCGTTTGACCACGACTTCGTGACGTACGTGTGGTTCGACGCCTTGGTGAATTACATCAGCGCCGTCGGCTACCGGCGGGATGCGGAGCGTTTTGCGCGCTGGTGGCCCGTGTCCTGCCACCTCATCGGCAAGGACATTCTCACGACGCATACGGTCTACTGGCCCACGATGCTCAAGGCCATGGGGCTGGAGATGCCCGAGACGATCTTTGCCCACGGCTGGTGGCTGATGGGCGGCGACAAGATGAGCAAGTCCCTTGGCAACGTGGTCAACCCGATGGAGACCATCGACCGCTTCGGGGTGGATGCATTTCGTTATTTTGTGATGGCCGAGATGTCGTTGGGTCAGGACGCCAGTTTCAGTGAGGAGGCGTTCGTCCGGCGCTACAATGTGGATTTGGCGAACGATCTGGGAAACATGCTCAGCCGGGTGTCGAAGCTGGTGGTGACGCACGCGGGCGGGCTGGTGCCGACGCCGGGGACGACGGGGCCGGAGGAGCAGGCGTTGCGCGAGGTGGTGCTGAAAGCGGCGGGGCAGTTGATCCCGCTGGTGAAGGCGATGCGGATCGACCAGGCGGTGGCGGCGTGCGGCGCGGCCATTCGCGAGGCGAACCGGTATCTGGAGCGCGTGCAGCCGTGGAC
>CAZWQJ010000228.1:0-7114 GCA_964635825.1 uncultured Victivallales bacterium
GCGTCAGCGATTCGGCCAGCTTCGGATCGCACGTGTTCTCGGCCGATGCCCAGTGCGTCTGGTGCGGCCGCGGCGTCGCGTAGTAGATCATCCCGTACATGGTGAGCAGGTCCGGATCGATGCTGCCCATGATCCCGTGCACCGCCAACCGCGCCCGCTCAGCCAGATCCAGCGTGTCCGGCCCCGTGGTCTGGTGACTGCCCCCCGTATGGCGAATGTCGATCGGTTCCGTCATGGTCACTCACTCCTTGGTTAGGTCCACAAGGCGAACGCCGTCGGGCACCTTGACCGTGCTTTGAAAACGTCCGTCCGCACCGCACTGCCACTCGACCTGGATATCCCCGCGCGGCGTCGGCACCACCCCCTTGGCCCACGTCAGGTTCCCCGGTCGTGGGTCGAACACCACCGCGGCGTAGCCCGGCTCCGTCGGCCGGACGCCCAGCACGTGCTGGCTCAGCGTCCAGACCACGCCCGCCCCGCCACCATGGATGCTGCTGGCGCTCGCGCCGCTGAACGTCTGCTCGGGCCAGGCCTCGCAAAGCATGGGGTGCTCCACGCCGGTGATCCGTGGCGCGTAGCGCCGCGATAGATACCCGTAGGCCTCCCCCGCCACTCCCGCCTCGATCAGTGCTTCCAGGACATAGTGGAAATACAGCGGCGAGCAGCGCACGATGTCGCTGGTAGGTTCCGTGAGGTGCCGCACAATCGATGCCGTCTGCACCGGTGTGGCCACGCCGTGCAGCACGGCCAGCGCGTTGGCTAACTCCGTGAAGACCTCGGACTGCACCCCGTCCACCACACCATCGGCAAACAGCCCGCGCGCGGCATTCCAATGTGTCGCACGCAACTGTGCCCGCACGCGCTCCGCCCGGTCGCGCCAGCGGGTGGCATCCCGCGGCAACTCCAGCACCTCCGCAATCATCCCCATGTCGGTCAGCATCTGCGCGTAGACCGCATTGATGGCCACGCTCGCCCCGCGCAGGTCGCTCTTCATCCAATCGAGCCAGACCCAGTTGGGCAGCCCGTACAGCAGCCCCGTCTCATCCGCATGCCGCACGCACCAGTCCGCAATCCGCACCAGCGCCGGATAGTGCTCATCCAGAAAGCCCTCGCGCGCCGTTCGCTGGTAGTGACGCCACACGGCCAGCGCATAGAAGCAACTGTAGTTCGGAATCGCCAGCGGGTTCGCCCCCGACGTCGCGTCGCGCGCGTCGTCCTTGCCGCCCAGCGTGCTCATCAGGCTGCTGCCGATGAAGCAGGGAATGACTCCGTCCGGCAACTGACTGCGAGTCGTTTGGCGAAACCCCTGGTCCGCGATCGCGAGATCCCCGAACGCGGCAAACGCCGCCAGATGCAACTGCTCAATCTCGCCGCACAGGAAATACGCCATCCGCTCCCGTACCGGATCGATGGTCATCGTATCTTCCATGTGCAGATACACCGTGTTCACGCCCACTTCCCACAGCGCCGTCAGCACGGGATCCGAACAGGCGAAAGCGCCGCGCCGCTCGCAGGGATACTCCGCCGCCGTCACCCCGACACGCAGCAGTCGCACGCCCCCAGGCGCGTTGCGTACGACCACTTGAAGATAGCGAATGACGCGCAAAAGGAACGGCGACCAGGTCTGCCGTCCGACACGCGCAACGCAGCGGTCCCCGATGCGCGAAGCTTGCCCCAGCGAATTGGCGCGACCTTTATCCAGCAAGTGCACACAGGCGATGTCAATCACCGCCCCGTCCGGCGCCTCAAACTCCAGCACGGGCCGGCCCAGCACCGGGCGGCCAAAATCCAGAACCAGTGTCGCGCTGCGGTCACCGTGCGTGATTATCCGCACATCGCCCGCATCCTCCGCCAGCAGCGTCTCCGCACCAACAACACTGGCCAATTCCAGCGGCCGGTGCGGTTCGGCTGCGAGCCGCTCGGGCACCTGCTTCACGCTGAACGCATCCGCCGCCAGCTCCTGAACCTCGCCCACACTCACCACCTGGGCAACCGCGATCGCGCGCTCCCGCAGAAGGGGCGTCAGCCGCGGCTCCAGTGCGCTCCAGCAGGAACGTTTGGACATGCGCAGCCAGTGATCGTGCGCATACAGCGCCGCCGGAATGACGTAGGCGCTCGGCCAGCCCGAGTCGTCGAAGGCGGTGGACATCCAATCGGCTGGATCCAGGCGCGCATCGAAAACCTCGTTGGCATTGCCCAGCCAGTGACTGACCATGCCCACCTCGGTCGAATAGCCCAGCACCGTGCGCATGCGCCACGAGGCATCCGTCCCGATCACGCCGACGTCCGCGTTGGGAAGGCGCCACTCGAGCTGCGCGAACATCCCCGCCCGCTGATTCGCCGACCAGGCGTTGCGGCAACCGTGAAAATACGCCAACACCGCGATCGTGTTCGCCCCCACGCGCAAGTGCGGCGTCACGTCATGCGTGTCGTACAACATCCATTGCGGGCCCACGCTGCGCGCAGGACCATGGCCAAGGCAGACCCCGTTGACGTACAACACATAGCGGTCCGCCGCCGTGAGGTGCAGCGCCGCCTCGGCCGGCTTTCCCGCCAGGTCGAAGGTCTTGCGGAACATCCGAAACGCATGGAACGGCGTTGCCTCACCCTCATCCCAGATGAACCGACCCACCCAATGTCCCGGATAGCCGCCGGGGCGTGAAGAAGTGATGCTCATACGAGGCGTCCCAAAAGGCCAGCGAGTTTGCGATCCAAGCGCGACAAGTCCTCCGGATAGACGGAGATCAGTTTCTTACCCTCCTGCTGATAGAGTTTCTGCTTCAGTAGCATGCCAATCTTGTAGTCCGTCGTGTCGAGCCCCCAATACTCGATATACGCATCGCACTGGGGAAGGTAAAAATCCGGGCGAATGGCGAACCCTTGGATGATCTGGAACTTGTCGTCATATCGGTAGTCAAATCCGTGTGCGTGAAGCCATTCCGCGATGCGCTTCTCACCCCGGGACTGCACAACCGTGCGATCCGCCGCGAGAATCGTCTTCTGGTTCTCAACCTTCATGTCGAAATTGCGGCGTTCGATGAACACGGCGTCAAAGCACATACCGCAGTACACGCGCTGGAACTGACGCTCCGACAGGACTCGCTCGTCTGTCGTCGTCTCTCGCCCGCACCGCGAACAGGCAACGGACGAACTTTCCCTCCGCGCTGTTGCCGCCGCTTCGATCATCTCGATGGCACGCAGAGCTGCGCGCAGGTTGTACTCCGGTTCGGAGGGGCGATTGCTGGCATCACGCAGCACGGGGAGCCCCTCCTCATCCCCCATTTTGCCTAGAGCCAACATGGCGTACTGCCGAACCTGAGGGTGAATATCCCGCGCAAGCTCGCATAGGCAGGGCACAGACGCACGAGCCCCCTCGCTTTCGGCCAACTTCCCAAGGGCGGAGGCAACAGCCCGCCGCACCGTTGCTCGTTCGTGCCCGCTCATGCGGAGAAGTTCGGCAATGGCCGTCACTTCACCACACTCCCCCAGCTCCACCGCGCGCCTTCTCGCCACTTCCGCTTCTGCCTGCACTTCCCGTCTGTTCATCAACTTGACTCCCTGCGGTCGTCACGTTGCCGTGACGCGTCGAGTGCCAACGAGACCAGTCACGCCAGCACCGACGTGAGCAGCTTCGCCTGCGGCCCCGAGGCCGATTGGGCCTTTGCCTGCGCCGCATAGGTCCCCTTCGGCACCAACCACACGGCTGACGCCGTCAGCCCGCCGCGCGCCTTGGAGTTGATCTTGGTCGCCCGCAGCTCGAGCGAATACACGCCCGCCTCTTCGAGTCGTACGGTCCCGATGCGGTTCGTATAGGTCGGGAAATGCCCATTGCCATCGCGCTGTTCGGGGCCCGCTTTCAGCGTCTTCCGGAGCACCTGCCCCGCGACGGCGACTTCCACCTGATGCCCGCCCAGCCACCCGGCCATGCTGACGGCCTTCGTGAGCAGGAGCACCTCAAACTCGCCCGGCTCGGTCACGCGAAAGCGCCAGGCCACGCGGTTGTCGGGACTGTACCAATCGCTCAAACACCCGCCCTGTCCGATCCGCATCCCGCCCCAGTACTCCGCGATATGCAACTCGCCCGCATGCGCCGGCAATGCAATGCCTCCGAGGGGCTGCTGCAGGAATGCCGGATCCACCTTCACCGCGCCGACCGTATCGATCGCCACCACGGAAATCGTCCGGTCGGGTGCGCGCCGCGGCAGCGTGATGACCAGCCCATCGCTTTGTGTAAAGTCCAGCTCCTTCTTCGGCACCGCCAGCAGCCGCACCCGCTGCACTCGCGACTGGAGGCCGTTCAACCGCAACTCCCCCTTGGGCCAATCAAACACATGCAGATACAGGGTGCGACTCTTGACGGTCGCCCGGCCCCACGCAAAGTCGTAGGTGAATGGCGAAGGCGAGACGCCGTACACCGCTTCGCCGTTGACCGCCAGCCAGCGCCCCATCTCCCGCAGGCGCTTCGCGGACTCCCCCGGAATGACGCCAGCCCCCGTGGGACCAACGTTCAACATGTAGGTGCCGCCCTTGCTCGTGATATCCACCAGCGTGCGCAGCATGTCCCCCATCTGCTTCCAGTTGTGGTCCGCCTTCTTGTAGCCCCATGTGTCGTTCATCGTGGCGATCGACTCCCAATCGCCGCGCACCCCGCCCGTCGACGACTGGTTGTCGCCCAGGCAGCGGTAATCCCCCACGTTGTAGCCGATGCGGCCATTGACGATCGCGCGCGGCTGCAGGCGCCGGACCAGGCGCTTGATGGCAGCCGCGGATTCCGGCGTCGTGTTGATCGGGTTGTCGAACCAAACCAGATCCAGCTCGCCGTAGTTGGTCAACAATTCCGTGAGCTGCGGCATCACCTTCCGGGCGGTGTACGCGCGATACGCCTCCGGACTCGACGCAAATGCGGACTTCAGACTGTAGCCACCGGCATCGGGCTCATGCAGATCCTGATCCTGACTGTAGTACACGCCGAAACGCAGCCCCACCTTGCGGCAGGCCTTCGCCAGCTCCGCCACAATATCGCGCCCATACGGCGTCGCATCGACCACATTGTAGTCGCTGCATGTCGACCGGTACATCGCAAATCCGTCCGCATGCTTGGCCGTGAAGACCATGTACTTCATGCCGGCCGCCTTGGCCAACGCCGCCCATGCGTCCGCATCGAACTGGCGCGGATGGAACTGCTTCGCCAGTTTGGCGTACTCCTCCGGCGGTATGCCCGCGTAGAAGGCGATCCACTCCCCGATGCCCTCGATCGCCTTGCCCTTCCAGATCCCGGCCGGGATCGCGTAGAGCCCCCAGTGAATGAACATCCCGAATTTCGCATCCCGCCACCAGGCCAGCTTGTCGGCATTCTTGGTCGGTTTCATGATTTCCTTATCATCGAACAAATCGAATGATTCGAATCAATCGACTCCATCGACTCCCCCGCTCCTATTGCTCGGCCATCACCAACGCTGCCTTGAAGAGCCCTTCTTTCCTCGTTTCGAGATCGTGGAAAGCCTCCGCCACGCTGGCCATCGGGTAGTACGTCACCAGCGGCGCGATGTTGAGCCGGCCCGCCTCCATCAGCCTCACGCCGGCCTCCATCGCCGCCATCTTCTCCGTACGCCGCCGGCAATGGCCATTGACCACATCGATCGCCTTGTAGTTCCACAACTGCATGTTGACTGTGCGCGTCCCGCCACCGGACATGTGAAATCCGATCAGCACGATCCGGCCATGCTGCCGCACCAGCTCGCCGCACCAGTCGATCGCGGACTGCACCCCGGCCGCTTCAATCACCACGTCGAATTCTCCGCCGACCTCCTTGAGAACATCGGCCGGGGTCCGTCCCTGCGGATCGATCCCAACATCCGCGCCCATTTGTCGCGCCATTTTCAACCGCGACGCAATCGGATCGAACGCGCAAACGTATGCCGCGCCCTGCAGCCGCGCCACCGCCAGGGCGACCAGCCCCATGAAGCCGCAGCCGACCACGGCCACGCGGTCGCCCACGCGCGTCCCAAACCGGTTGCCCGCGTGGATCACGCACGCGACCGGTTCGCCAAGCGCCCAGCGCGGATCCACGCCGGGCGGCAACTTGACCAGACGATCCGCCGGCACCACAAAGTACTCCGAGAACTTGCCGCCGAGGGCCGTGACCGCATCGCCGGCCTTGAAGCCCGTCACATTCGCGCCGACCTGCTCGACGATTCCACTGCCCTCATGCCCCAGCAGATACTCCGGGGGGGTCATGTTGGCCCGCATCCGGTAGTGCTGAACTTCGCCTTCACATACCCCGTTGACCAGCGTCTTCACCAGAACATCGTCCGGACCACAAACAGGAATGGCCTGTTCCCGAAACTCAAATCCCTGTCGCGTCAGCAGAGCTATTTTCATCATCGCGTCTCCTCTTAGGCATTAGGCATTAGGCGTTAGGCGTTAGGAATTTTTCCGGATGCTCGTGCACGGATCGCAGCATCTTGCCGACCTCCGCAGGAAAGCGCTTGCTGATCTCGAAGAACTCCATGGCCGCCCGGTACGCCTTGATGTACACCGTCAGTTCCTTCACATCTCTCACCGCCATAGCCATCCCCCCTGGTCGCTAGTCGCTAGTCACTAGTCGCTAGTCACTAGTCGCTAGTCACTAGTCGCTAGTCACTAGTCGCTAACGCCTAGCCCCTAGCCCCTACTCCAGCGATTGCCTGCAGAACTCGACACACTTGGCCACTTCCTTCACCGCGTCGGAATCCGCCGGCACGGGGTACTCCAGCTCGATGTCGGCCGGGAACGACATCCGGTTCTTCTTCATGTACTGCAGCACCAGCGCCACCGGCGTGTCCCCTTGTCCGAATGGCATGTTGGGCCCGTTGCTCACTTTGCGGTCCTTAAGATGAATGCTCAGAATGCGGTCGGCATACTTCTCAATAAACGGAATGGGCGACTCGTTCGTGGCCGCCACATAGTGACCAATGTCGAAGTTGATGCCCAGATACTTGCCGTAGGACAGGATGCCGCCATCGTAGGTGGTCGACGTGACCTGCATGTGATTGTGGAAGCCGATCATGATCTCGTGCTTGTCGGCGAAGGGCCCCAGCCGGCGCGCCGCGTCCTCGGACAGCTCGCGGGTGAT
>CAZWQJ010000229.1:0-6941 GCA_964635825.1 uncultured Victivallales bacterium
AAGCAGCTTGACGATTTGCTTTGTGAAGACTGTCGTCTCGGTGAAGATCATGGGAATTGTATACGCCATTGGCGTATAGCGTCAATCCGTTTGTTTATTGATGGGCCAACATACTATTCTGCGTCACGCATAGCAAAGGGGGGCTGCAGTTGTGCGGGTGGATACCGTCAGCGGTGCGGTTGAGTTTCGACGGGTTGCGGCAATGTCGTGACGCATAGCATGTGGTGGGGCTCTGCGTGATCGGCATCATGGAACGTTGCGCCATGCGAGGGCTCCTTTTATACAATTGGCACTATGGTGTTTGGTGAGCGGGAGTGTCAAGGAGGGTGGGGATGGCCGTGATCCGCGGCTAACGGTTCTGGCGCGCGCCGCCGATGCGTACAATCGCCTTCTCCGACACGGCTCAGCCGGAGGCTTCGCCCTACCCACGCATCATCAAGCATCGCGTGCGGACTCCAGGTAGGGCGAAGCCTCCGGCTGAGCCGCGCCCACAGGGCCGTACTCATGGGGCACCTCTCCTTATCCGCACATTTGGGGGATGGGCAGATGGGCGCAAGGATCCTTGTCGCGAGCTTTGTCGACAAAGTCCCCGACAAAGCTCGCGACAAAGCTTGGGTTGTGGGCGATAGCCCGCTTTGGGATTGGGAAGGAACGTCCAACGATCACAATCCGGCAAGGGGATGCGGTTCGGTTGCCCGGGTGGGGGTTCTTTGTCATAGTGGGGGGATGGGAAGAGAAGCGTTTGAGGCGACGCGGTGGAGCGTGGTGTTGCGGGCGCGCGATCCGGAGGAAGCGGTTGCGCGGGCGGCGCTGTCGGAGCTATGCCGGGCGTATTGGTATCCGCTGTATGGGTTTGCGCGGCGGCGGGGGTGCGCGCACCACGAAGCGGAAGACTTGGCGCAGGGGTTGTTTGCGGATTTGATTCGGCGCGAGAGCCTGGCCGGGGCGGATCCGGCGCGCGGGCGGTTCCGGTCGTTTCTGTTGGGGGCGATGAAGCACCACATGGCGGATGCGCATGCGCGCGAGGCGGCGCGGAAGCGTGGGGGCGGGCTGACGTTCGTGTCGCTGGACGATGGGGATGGGGAGGCGCGCTACGCGGCGGAGGCGGCGGATGGGGCGTCGGCGGATGCGTACTACGATCGGCGCTGGGCGCTGGCGGTGTTGCAGCGGGCGATGGCGGCGTTGGAGGCGGAGTACGTGGGGGCGGGCAAGGGGGCGCATTTTGAGGCGCTGCGTCCGCACCTGACGGGCTCGGCGCCGGAGGCGGATGTGGCGGCGCGGTTGGGAGTGGAGGCTGGGCACCTGCGGGTGTTGACGCACCGGCTGCGGCGTCGATTTGCGGAGACGTTGCGTCGGCAGGTGGCGGACACGGTGGCGGCGGAGGCGGACGTGGACGACGAACTGCGGCATTTGCTGGCGTGCCTTGGCGATGCGGGGAAGATCGCGTGAACGATCCCGGTGCTTGTCCCACGTGCGGGGCGTCGATCCCGACGGATGCGCCGGGCGGGCTTTGTCCGCGCTGCCTGCTGCAGGGGGCGGTGCAGGACGATGCGGCGGAGCGGGCCGAGCGGGACGCGATCCAGTTGGAGTTTCCGCAACTGGAGTTGCTGGCGCGGATTGGGCAGGGCGGGATGGGGGTGGTGTATCGGGCGCGGCAGCCGGAGCTGGACCGGTTGGTGGCGCTCAAGATTCTGCGTGGCGGCCCCACCATGGAGCCTGCGTTTCTGGAGCGCTTTCGGCGCGAGGCGCAGACGATGGCGCGGCTGAATCATCCCAACATCGTCACGATCTACGAGTATGGCGAGAGGGGTGGCCGTCCGTACCTGGTGATGGAGCACGTGGATGGGCCGGACCTGCGGCGGGTGATGGGCGAGCGGAGGCTGGCGCCGCGCGAGGCCATGAATGTGGCGCTGGCGCTGTGCGATGCGCTGGAGGCGGCGCATGAGCAGGGGATTGTGCACCGCGACATCAAGCCGGCCAACATTCTGATCGACGCCTCGGGGCGCGTGAAGGTGGCGGATTTCGGGCTGGCGAAACTGGGTGAGGAGCCGGCGGGGGTGAGCGGCCTGACGTCACGCGGCCAGTGGGTGGGCACGCCGTACTACATGGCGCCGGAGCAGGCGGCGGCGAACGCGAGCGCCTCGCCGCGTGCGGATGTTTATGCGGTGGGTGTGGTGATGCACGAGATGCTGACGGGGGAGCTGCCGCAGGGGCACTTCGCCCCGGCGTCGCGAACAGCGGGGACGCCGGTGGCGCTGGATGCGGTGATTCTCAAGGCGATGTCGTTTGATCCGGCGGAGCGCTATGCGGATGCGGGGGCGCTGAAGCGCGCGTTGACGCGGGTGGTGGTGAGCGAGCCGTTTTCCTCCTGGGTGCCGAGCCGCCATCCGCGGCGGCGGGTGGCGGTGGTGCTGGCGGGGATGACGCTGGCGGTGGCCGGTATGGGGGTGGCGCTGTTCCTGGCCGCGCAGGGGCGCCGCCTGCCGATGCCGGCCGACGTCGCGACGTTCGGTAACCATTCATATAAACTCTTTATCGATCATTTATCATGGAATGAGGCGCAACGTCAGTGTGCGCGCATGGGGGGGCAGTTGGCGGTGGTGGAGAGTGCGGAGGAGAATGCTTTTCTGGCGGAGTTGTCGCGTTGCCACGTCTGGCTGGGGGCGGCGCGGCAGCCGCGGGATGGCGCCTGGCTGTGGGTGGATGGTTCGCCGCTGGTCTATGCGAATTGGGACGAGGGGGAGCCGAATGGCGCGGTGGCGGGCGAAGACAGCCTGATGATGACGAAGTACGGGCGCTGGAATGATCTACCGGCCGGGGCGGCGATCGTGGATGGGTACCTGTGCGAGTGGCCGGAGGTGGGGGGGGCGGCGACTCGCGCGGATCCCGAGGCCTTGCAGGCGGCGCTGCGCGAGGCGAATCCGGCGTACGATGGGCGCGGTGCGTTCACGATGGAAAATGGCGTGGTGCGGGAGGCGGTGCTGTCGGGGCCAGGCGTGGTGGACGTGACGGCGCTGCAGGGGCTGGCGCTGCGGAAGTTGGATCTGCGCTGGTCGGGGGTGACGGACCTGACGCCGTTGCAGGGGATGCCGCTGACGGCGTTGGATCTCACGCGCAGCCAGGTGGCGGACCTCACGCCGCTGGCGGGTATGCCGCTGACAGAGTTGCGGCTGGAGGGTACGCGCGTGCACGATCTCTCGCCGCTGGTGGGGATGCCGCTGCGCTACCTGGACATTGGCCATTCGCGCGTGACGGACCTCTCGGCGCTGCGGGGGATGCCGTTGGAAGAGCTGCACATGAATCGCGCGCCGGTGCGGGATCTGGCGCCGCTGGCCGGGATGCCGCTGCGGCGCATCGGGATGCTGGACACGCGGGTGACGGATTTGTCGCCGTTGGCGACGTGCCCGGCGCTGGAGCGCGCGGACGTGCCGCCGGCGGCCACGAACGGAAATGGGCGGGCGCATAACCCTGAAACTCCCGTGCGTGTGCCATGACGTTGGGTGTGGGGGCGGAAACGCGGCTGTTGCTGGCGTGTACGGGGGAGGGGTCGGCGGCGCGGGCGGCGCTGCGCGAGGCGGCGGCCGTGGTGGATTGGGAGCGTGCGCTGGAGCTGGCGCGCGCGCACCGGTTTGGTCCGCTGCTGGCGGCGCGGCTGCGGGCGGATCCGGCGACCGCGGTGCCGGCGCCGGTGCGAGCGCGGTTGGAGCAACTGTATCTGACGGCCGCAGCGCGTGGTGCGCGGCTGCTGACGGAATTGCGGCGGGTGGTGGATCTGCTGGCGGCGGCGGGGGTGGAGAGCCTGCCGATGCGCGGCCCCGTGCTGGCGCAGCAACTCTATGCGGATCCGCATGTGCGTCCATCGGACGACCTGGATCTGCTGGTGCCGCTGGAGGCGCTGGCGCGTGCGCGCGCGGCGTTGGTGGCGGGGGGCTACGAGCCGGTGCGCGCGGTGCCGGCGGATGCGGAGGAGGGGTACTGGCGCGCGGGCGGGGCCTTGATGATGCGAGGGCGCGAGGGGGGCTGCGAACTCGATCTGCATGGGATGCTGGAGCCGCGCCATTTTGCGGAGCCGGTGCTGCTGCGCGATTTGAATTCGCGTTGCATGGCCGTCGCGACGGATGGAGCGGGCGAGTTCGCGGCGCTGGAGCCGGGGCTGTTGTTGCTGACGCTGTGCGTGCATGGATCGAAGCACGGCTGGTCGCGGCATCTATGGACGGCGGACGTGGCGGCCCTGCTGACGCGGCATGGGGCAGCGATGGATTGGGAGCGGGTGCTGGCGGAGGCGCGTGGCCGCGGGTGGCAACGCATGGTGCTGCTGGGCGTGACGTGGGCGGCGTGGGCCAGCGGTGCGGAACTGCCGGAGCCGGTGGCGCGGGCGGCGGCACGGGATCGGGCGCTGCCGGACTTGCGGCGGCGGTTGGAGGCGGCCTTTGTGGCGGACCCGGCGTGGGTCTTACGCGACGATGCGGCGCGCGCGCGGCTGCACCTGGCATTGATGGAGCGGCGGCGGGACCAATGGCGTTACGTGTGGCGGCGCGCGTTCACGCCGAGCCACAACGATTGGCGCGCGTATGCGTGGCCACCGGGGCTGCGGGCGCTGTATGGCGTCATGCGCCCGTGGCGTCTGGCGTATCGGGCAATCCGGCCGCGCGCGGGCGGCGGCTCGTCAGGGCCGTCCCGGCGAGCGCCAGGACCATCATCGACACACAGCGCAGGTTCCTGAAGAGGATGCGGGGGCCGCCGGTGGCCATCCGGAAGGCCCATTCCATGCCGAGGTGGCGGACCCAGAGGGGGGCCCAGGGGCGGGTGCCGGCATGGAAATCGAAGGCGGCACCCACGCCAAGCATCACGGGGACGGATAGCTTGTTGCGCTGGGCGGCCATCCACAATTCCTGGCGTGGGGCGCCGAGGGCGACCCAGAGCAGATCGGGGCGGGCGTCTTCGACGCGGCGGCGGATCTCGGCATCGTCTTCCGGGGTGAAGGTGTGGAAGGGCGGGCTGTAGGTGCCGACGATGGCGATGCCGGGATAGGCTGTGCGGAAGCGTTCGGCGAGGCGGTCGGCGACGCCGGGTTGCCCGCCGAGGAAGAAGTGTCGCAGGCCGGCCTGGGTGCCGTGTTCGCAGAGGGTGGGGAGAACCATGGGCCCGGGCACGCGCTTGGGGATGTGCTGGCCGCGCAGGCGCGCGAGCAGGAGGACGGAGACGCCGTCGGCGAGGACCATGGAGGCGCCGCGCAGGGCGGCGGCGGTGTCGGCATTGCGCCAGGCGTTTACGAAGAGGTTGGCTTCGCAGAAGCAGACGTAGTGTCGCTGGCCGCTGCGGACGAGGGTTTCGATGGCGCGCACGGTTTCGCGCAGGGTGAAGGGTGAAAATTCGATGACGGGAAGCATGGTGATGGTCGGGGCTCAGCGGAGGGGCAGTGCGAAGGACTCGCAGTCCGGGTCGAACTCTCCGAGGTGAGCGTGCGGGCGGTCGATGGCGAGGCGGAAGGCGCGCATGTAGGCCTCGTAGGCGGCCTGCGGGTGATAGTGGGCGGCGACTTTTTGCAGGGCGGCCTGGCCGAGGCGGGCGCAGCGGGCGGGGTCGGAATAGAGGGCATCGAGTTGGGCGGTGGCGGCGGTGACGGCGCCGGGCGGGTAGAGGATGCCGGTGCGATCGTGGTCGACGATTTCCTGGAGAGCGCCGACGGCGGCGGCGAGGACGGGTTTGCCGGCGGACATGGCATCGAGGATGGCGTTGGGGAAGCCTTCGTACCAGCGGCTGCAGGCGACGACGATGCGCGAGTCGTGGAGGAGGGCTTGGAGGGGTTCGCGGGCGAGATGGCCGTGGACGCGCACGTTGGACGGGGCGGCGGCGATGAGGGGGGCGGCGGATTCGCGGATCTCGCCGGCGACGGCGAAGGGGAGGTGGGGCAGGCGGCGTGCCATTTCGAGGAAGTCGGCGATGCCCTTTTCGGGTGAGACGCGGCCGAGGAAGGTGACGTGGGCGCCGATGGGGGCTGGGGCGAGGGCGGGTTCGGCGTGATTGGGGACGACGAGAAGGCGGTGGGGGGGGATGCCCTGGCGGATGAAGAACTCGCGTTGGAATTCGGTAAGGACGATGAAGACATCGACGTAATCGAGGATGCGGCGGCCGAGGCGGGCGGCGGCATGACGGGCGGCATAGCCGATGCTTTTGGGCCAGGAGCCTTCACAATTGTGGATGACGCACCAGGCTTCGCGCCCGGGGCCGAGGCAACGTTCGCAGACGCGGCCATTGCGCAAGTGCATCCCGCTGGGGCAGAACAGGCGGTAGTTGCAGCAGCGCATGGCCACGGGCACGCCGAGGGTGCGGCAGGCGCGCAGGATGCTGGGCGACAGAAAGGGATAGAGGTTCTGGACGAGGACGAGGTCGGGCTGCAGTGTGCGCAGGGTGGCGGTCATGTCGCGGCTGGCGGCGGGGTTGTGGATGCCGGCGGTGGCGGCGACGACTTTGTTCCAGCAGGAGGATCCGATGGTGGCGGAGGAGCGGTGCAGGCGGGAAACCTGATGGCCATGCCCGACAAGCAGGACCTCGAGATTGTCGAGGGCCTGTTCCTCGCCACTGCGGCGGCCATAGGCGTTGTGTGCGATCAGCAGGTGCATCGTAACCAGCGCATCATGCCTGTCATGCGGCTCATGCATGCAATCGAAGCGTCATACTATAGTCCAGAACTAGCCTACGGTCCAGAAAAAACGATCGAGGAGACGGGGTTGGCGCTGCGGGCTTTCCATTTGACTCCCTTCCGAGATACGGCCGACACGGAGGTCGGCCCTCCAGGTCGAAAGCACGAGCGCGCTTGCGCTGGTGCATCATGCGGGCTCGCCTGAATATGGCACGAGCCCTCGTGCCATATTCTCCCGCAGGGCCGAAGCAGAGGCGCCTGGCGCCACGCTTCGGGGCCGCCCCGAGCCGACGAAGCG
>CAZWQJ010000230.1:0-6919 GCA_964635825.1 uncultured Victivallales bacterium
GATGCGCACAATCGCCCTCTCCGACACGGCTCAGCCGGAGGCTTCGCCCTACCCATGCATCATCCAGCATCGCGTGCGGACTCGGGGTAGGGCGAAGCCTCCGGCTGAGCCGCGCCCTCAGGGCCGTACTCATGGGGCGCCGTTCCTTCGACACAAATGGCGTAGCTGCGTCAGCTCTTTGTCGGGATCCTTTTCCCGAGCTTTGTCGACAAAGTCCCCGACAAAGCTCACGCTGCGCGCGAGATTCAGAGCCAGCGGACGAGAGTGTCGAGCGGTTTGCGGCGCGAGGCCGGTAGTGGGCGCGGGGCATCATCGAGGGGGTAGCCGACGGTGATGACGGCGGCGGGTTTTACGGACCACGGCCAGCCGACGACGTGGCGAATGGCGCGGGGTTTGATCCAGCCGATCCAGCAGGTTCCCAGTCCCAGTTCGGTGGCGGCGAGGACGAGATGTTCGCCGGCGATGCCGATGTCGACCCAGGGGTACTTGACGCCGGAGACGGAGGCGCCGAGGCGATGGGTCAGGAAGTTGGTTTGCATGCCGATCACGATCTGCACGGGCGCCTGGAGCGCCCAGCGCATCTTGATGCCGGGCAGGAAGCCCTTGTCCATGAGGCGGCGCCGGGCGTCCGGGTTGCGCACCACGGCGAATTGCCAAGGTTGCTTATTGCAGGCGGAGGGTGCGAGCCGGGCGGCTTCCAGGATCTGGAGCAGGTGCGCCTCCGGGACGGGGTCCGGGCGGTAGGCGCGGCAACTGGTCCTGGCGGCGATGATGTCGGCCACGTGTGTGTGGTGGTTCCTGGTGTTCATCGGGTGCGTGCGCACGCGGTCGCGGGCATCAGTCGACCAAGGTGCTGAGTTCCTTGAGGCGTTCACAGATTTCGAGTTTGTTCGGGCACTTGTCTTCGCACGCCTTGCAGGTGGTGCAGGCGGTGGGCTTCTTCTCCGCGGGGAACTGGCGCAGCGCCTCGCGCGCCCAGTCCTCGAGGCCGAAGACCTTCCAATGCTGCCAGATTTCCATGAGGCGCCAGATTTCGAGGCCGGCCGGGCACTCGGCGCAGTAGCGGCATGCCGTGCAGAAGTGGCTTCCAAGCGTTTCGCGCAGGCGGTCGAGGCCCTTGCACATGCCGCTGAAGTCCGCCATGGCAGGGTCGAAGTCGGCGACGGTCTTCGCGTTCTCCTCGAGCATGTCCAGGGTGTTCATGCCGGAGCAGGCGGTGCTGATGTTCGGGTTGGCGAGCACGAAGCGCAGTGCCATGGCGGGCGTCGGCAGATCGTCGCCGATGGCCTTGCGCAGGGTTTCGGAGGGGGAGGATAACACGCCGCCGGCGACGGCGCACATGGCCACGACCCCGATCCCCAGTTCACCGGCGCGGGCGATGACGGGTTCGTACTGGCGGTTGATCATGTTGTAGGGGACGGTGACGGAGTCGAAGAGCCCCGTCTCGATGCAGCGCACGAAATTTTCCGGGGTATCGTGGCCGGTGAAGCCGATGAAGCGGATGAGACCTTCGTCCTGGGCGCGGCGGATGGCCTCGAGTACGCCGCCGCGTTTCAGCAGGTGAGGCATCATGCCCCAACTGAACCAGCCCACCTGGAAGAATTTGAAATGGTCCAACCCCAGGATGTCGAGTTGCCGGTCGATCTCCTTGCGGAACTGGTAGGCGGACTTGTCGGGGTTGATGCCGTCCTTGCCGGAGATGATGACTCCGCCGCCCTTGCCCTTCAGTCCCGGCGCCATGCGGTGCTGGCAGGAGCCGCCCAGGTAGTAGCGCGTGCTCTCGAAGTAGTTGATGCCGAGGTCGACCGCGCGCCCGAGCATTTTCTCATTCAGCTCCGGGTTGTCCAGGAGCCGCATGCAGCCGAACGAGAGTGCGGATACCTGGTACCCGGTTCGACCGAATGGCCGGTAGCGCATGGTTTCAGGCTTGAGGTTCAACGGACTACTGTGGCAGGGGGCGACAACAGCCATCGGTACATCTCCCATTGCAGCGTGACGAAGCGGATCCACCAACCGGAAGCCTACCACGAATCTCGGCGATGGCGCGCGAATTCTGCGAAGTGTGTCGCGTTCGTGAGACGCGGTGGCGATGAGGCGAGACGATCCGGGGCTGGCGGTGCGGCCCGGCGGGGGGACTCTATAAAAACAGGCGCAAATTCGGGTATGGTGGCGGGTCTGTGGATTGCCGCTGTCTTGGCGCCGCTGTTGGCACGGGTCGTGCTTATTATCATTTTGCAGACCTCGTCCGGTTCGGTAAGAACGGGTCCACGTCAACGAAATGTTGGTGAGGCAACCCAGGAACCCTACTGGAGGACGGCCGAGCACGGAAGAAGCCAGGAGTCGCTTGCGACAACCTGGCTTTTTTCTTTGCGCGCTTTGCGTTCATTGGTGTCAGGAGGTGAGTTCCCTCCTGAGCCCAAGGCGGGCTATCGACCACAACCCAAGCGTTGTCACGTTCTCGCCACAGTCTGCTGACGAACTCGAGCTCGGATTCACCACCCGCTTCGCTGGAGGCACGGAGTCACGGAGCAGCAATTGCCTTTCCGTGCGCTCCTCCGGGCCAACCGTTACACGGGTTTTCCACCCCGCGCACGCGGGGCGGAAAATCCGTGTAACACTGCGTGGGGAGGTGGCAGAGCCACACGCGCCATGCCGAACTCTGTGTCTCTGTGCCTCCAGCGAAGCGGGTGCATCACATGTCCCGGCGGAACGGTCTAATCCCAATCGTAATCGCAATCGTAATCTCCTCGTACGGAATGGATTACGGTTATGATGGCGATTAGGATTATGATCGGATTCCGTGCTTGGGTATGCTCGCGGGATGGATAGCAATGCGAGCGCGGTGGTGATGTATACGGATGGGGCGGCGAGCCCGAATCCCGGGCCGGGCGGGTACGGGGTGGTCCTTCTTCGGGAGGGGCAGCGGCGGGAGTTGTCGGGCGGGTTTCGCAAGACCACCAACAACCGGATGGAAATTCTGGGGGCGGTGGTGGGGCTGCGGGCGCTGGATGGCGAGCGGGCGGCGGTGACGATTTACAGCGACTCGAAGTACGTGGTCGACATGTTCATGGGGGGGTATGCCGAGCAGTGGCGACGGAACGGGTGGCGGCGTCAGCAGGGGAAAGCGCCGGCCCTGAATCCGGACTTGTGGGAGGAGTTGCTGACGTTGAGTGCGCGGCATGCGGTGCGCTTCCAGTGGGTGCGCGGGCATGCGGACAACCCGGAGAATACGCGCTGTGATGCGCTGGCGGTGCTGGCGCGTCAGGGCGCGAATCTGCCGCCCGATGCGGGGTATGAGGCGGCGGCGGTGCGGGTACCCAAGCAGACGCACATGTTCGGGCTGCTGGATGGGGCGTAGTGTGGTGAGCGATCCGCTCGTTGACTCGTGAGTCGAGTAGGCGGGCTGGGGCTCGTGTGGGGCTCGTGGTGGGCTTGGGTGGTTTGTGCGCTCTGGGTGCCTTGGTGGCTAGTGCAGGGGGTGAAGCGGCAGAATGAGTTTGCGGATGCGCGGTCGGGACGGAGCCCGACCCTCCATGATACTGGAGAGACGGCCAATTTCTGAAGCTGGAGGGACGGCCTCCGTGCCGTCCATTTCCCATCCCCACGCAACTCGGGGCAGCCAAACGCGTTCCACGGTTGCCCTCGCCGATCGCCCCGCCGGGGGAGCGGGGTTGTCCCATCGTAATCTTAATCCTAAGGCGGGCTATCACCCGCAACCCAATGAACGTCGAACATCCAACATCGAAAGTCGAACCCCGCGCGGCGCGGGGCAAGCACTGGTCCCGCCATCGGCGGGATCGAAGTCCAGCCCACCGAACTTCGGCGTTGGATGATCGATGTTCAGTGTTCGATGTTCTTCCGAAAAGATGCACGCATTTGCGTCAGTTCTTTGTCGGGAGCTTTGTCGCGAGCGTTGTCGACAAAGTTCCCGACAAAGCTCGCGACAAAGCTTGGGTTGCGGGCGAGAGCCCGCCTTACGATTAAGAACGGACCGTTCGTGGGCGAGGGTTAGGCGACGGACAGGCGGTGTTGGTAGAGCCACCAGTCGACGGTTTGGCGGGTGAGTGGGCGGACCTTGCGATTGCGGGGGCCTTTGAGTTCGGACCGTCGCCAGCCGCCATCGGAGGTGGGGACGATGGAGAGGGTGGCGCGTTCGGGTGCGGTGACCCGGTAGATGTAGCAGAAGCCATCGGCGATGTTGGGCAGGTACGAGGCGACGCAGTTGGATTGGGCTTCGCCTTCTTCATACAGAGCCTGTGCGGTGGTGATGGGGGCGATGTGGGGCGTACCGGGCACGGGCGGCGGCGGGATAGGCCGCTGAACGATGGGCATGACGCGCCGCGGCGGTTCGGGGGGGATGTCGAGGCTGGCCCGGCGTCGCGCCCGTTCGGCCTGCTGGCGCTGTTCCTCGCGCTGCCGCGCTTCTTCCTGACGGCGGGGCCAATCCTGGTAGGCGGCGTCCATCCGTTCCTGGAAGCGCGCGATCTGGCCCTGGGTGGAGAAAGGGGCCTCCGGCGCGGGTTCGTTCATCTGGCGCTGCAGGGCGAGCGCGGTCGCCAATTGGTCGGCGGTCTGCGCGAAGCTGAGTTCCTCGGCGAGGCCGGCGACATTCAGCAGCAGGCGTGGGGCGACGAGCGGACGCAGGAACGGGTTCAGCACGAGCTCGAGCGCGCCCGCGTTGAGGGTGGGCACATGGGCGAGCTGGGCGACGAGGGCGGGGTCCACCTGGATGGCATTGCGCAGGCGCCGCAGGAGGGATGGCGAGACGGCTTCCGGTGCGATGCGGCGAACGATGCGGGCCATGGCCTCCGAGCCGGGAAATCCGAGCCACTCCAACAGGGTGCGCTGCTTCTGCCGGCTGTGCCCCAGCGCCAGCAGGAGCGAGACCGCGGACTTCGTGCCGCGGAATTGATCGTTGTTGGCGAGGCAGTAAGCCAAGACGGGGCTGGCCTTGACGAGATCGAAGACGGCCGGCTGACGGTGGAGCAGGAGCATCAGGAGCCACTGATGGCTTTGAAAGCGGGCGACGGCCTGAAGAATCGGTTGCGGGATTTCGTCGCGGAAAGCGGCGAAGGCGGCGACCTTCGCCTCCATCGCGCTCACGTCGGATGCGGCGAAGGCTTCGGGGATGGCCGTGGCATGGAGCGCCTCGGGGGACAGGCTCAGGAGGCGGAACTCGGGGGCCCATGGCCGCCAGACCCGCGCCGCCACGGGGAGTTCTTCCGCGAGCGGTTCGGGGCGCCAGCGGATGCGCATGTCCCCGAGCGGGGAGCGGATATCCAGGACCCCGTTGGCGAAGGCGAAGGTCATCGCGCGGTACTCCTTGTGGTCGCGAGCGGGGCGCATCGGCGGAACGCGCCGGGTAGTACCCGCCGCACGGATGCCAGTGTGCGCAGAATCGGGGCGGAGTCAATCCGGCGTTGTCAGGCGGGAAGAGGGGCGGGGGGCGAGGGGCGAGGGGATGCGCGGCCGGGGCGGAGCCCGGCCCTCCACCCAAGCTTTGTCGTGAGCGTTGTCGGGGACTTTGTAGACAAAGCTCCCGGCAAAGATCTGAATCGCCATCTGCTCGTAAATGAAAAGAGCGAGAGAAGGCGGCCGGTTCTTTTCGACTTACTCTTCGCTGGCGGTGAGACGGCGATCGCGTTCGGCGCGGGCGCTGCCTTGTTCGACGAGGAGTTCGGTATCGCTGCGTCCGTCGTGGTCGTCGTAGTCGGCGAAGGCCTCGGCTTCCTGGTAGCCGGTGGAGCCATGCAGGGGGTCCCAGGTGTTGTATTCGGGTGCGGACTCCCGGATGGTCGCGTCCCCTCTGAGTTCCGGGGCGTCCGGCAGCGTGCGGTCCAGGGGGTCGTCGTCTTCCGCGGGTGGGGCGTAGGGGGCGCGGCGGCGCGGGAACGGCAAGGGGTGATGCGGGGCCCGGGATTGTGTGGTGGGTTCGATGCGGCGACGTGGCTTTGTCGATGTAGTGGTGTTTTTCATATCGCGAGGATAGGCGCGTTTGCGATGTGAGTGCCATGGGGTGAAATCCCCAGAGGGGCGGCGGTTGCGCGTGGAAGAGGAAGATTCACCACCCGCTGCGCCCGCCTTCGCCAAGGCTACGGCGGACGAAGATTGACCACCCGCTTCGCTGGAGGCACGGAGGGACGGAGGGGGGGGATGGGCGTGGGGAGGTTATCGGTTATCGGTGGTCGGTGGTCGGGATCGTCCTCCTTTCGCGATCTTGGGGATTGGAGTTCGAGGACGAGGACGATTCGAGGAGGGGGGCTCATCGACAGCTTCTCCAGGGTTGCATATGATTACTGACATCATGAGAATCGGGGTGATATCGGATACGCATGGGTTGCTGCGGCCGGAGGTGATGCCGGCACTGGCGGGGGTGAATTTGATCATCCATGCCGGCGATGTGGGGAGTGCGGATGTTCTGAACGCGTTGCGTGGGATCGCGCGGGTGGTGGCGATTCGGGGCAACGTGGATCATGGCCTGTGGGCGCAGGGACTGCCGACGACGGAAGTGGTGGAGGCCGAGGGGCGCCTGATCTATGTGTTGCACGACCTGTGGGCGCGGGATCTGGATCCGGTGGCGGCGGGCTTTCATGTGGTGATCAGCGGCCACTCTCACCAACCGCTGATCCGAAGCGAGGCCGGGGTGCTGTACGTGAATCCGGGCAGCGCCGGGCCGAAGCGATTCTCGCTGCCCATCTCGCTGGCGATCCTGACGATCGGGGCGGCGGGGGGTGAGGCCGAGTTGGTGGAGCTGGACGGCGGGTGAGGGAGCGGGGAAGTGGCCGGGACGGAGCCCGGCCCTCCAAGATGGTGGCGGGCGAGGGGGATGCGCGCGCGCGGACGGTGGAGCGCGTTTGGTGCGAATGGGGAGGGCGGGAAGGCGTCATCCGCGGCGTCGCGTAGGGGTGGCGCATACCGG
>CAZWQJ010000231.1:0-6896 GCA_964635825.1 uncultured Victivallales bacterium
GGGGAGAAGAGGCCCGCGGGCCGCGGGCCCTCCAGCGTGGGGGGAAGGCGGGCGTGGAGGGGCGGCGGCTCGCCGCCCGGGGGAGAAAGAGGCCCGCGGGCCGCGGGCCCTCCAGCGTGAGGGAATGCGGGCGTGGAGGGGCGGCGGTTCGCCGCCCGGGATCACCAGCGCAGGACGTTCATTTCGCCTTGGAATGGCCAGTGCTCGGGGGTGCTCGCGAGTTTTTGTCGCACGGGGTTGAGGCGGACGTATTCCCACTTGCGGTCGTAGTGCTCGCCATGGCGCAACTGGGTGTCCCAGCAATCCCGCTGCCAAATCGGTTGCAGGTCAGGCAATGCGCAACTTGCAAGGCGCTTCCAGTAGGCGGTCCAGACGCGGACGGGTTCGATAGGGGCCGTTGCGGGTGCACAGAAGAGGTGCACGTGGTCGGGCATCACGATGTAGCGGCCAACTGTCCAGCGGTGCGCATCGGACCATGCCCGATGCAAGGCGGCGAGGACACGGTCGGAGGCGAGCAGGGGGCGGCGATCCTTGGTGCACACCGTGAGGAAGACGAGGATGGGCGTGTTGTGGCGGGCATGGACGGGAGGATGAGCGGGGTGATGGCGGTTCGGAAGAGGATCATCCATGCGGACAGTTTAGCAAGGACGATGGGAGGCGCAATCGGCGATTGAGTTGGAGGGGAATGGCCCGCGGGCCGCGGGCCCTCCAGCTTGGGGGGAAGGCGGGCGTGTGAGGGGAATGGCCCGCGGGCCGCGGGCCCTCCAGCATGGGAGTGGAGGGCGGGCGTTGGAGGGGAATGGCCCGCGGGCCGCGGGCCCTCCAGCATGGGGGAGAGTGGGCGTGGGGGGGCTCACGGGCAGGACGGTGGTGGGGTTTGGTGCGAATGGGGAGGGCGATTTGGGGACGCTCGCCGCAGGCTCGCGCTCCAGGGGGGAGGAGAACGGCGAACATACAACACCCAACATCGAACATCGAACACAGAACATCGAACACAGAACACAGAACACAGAACATCGAACACTGAACATCGAACACTGAAGTGAAGATGGGGCTACTGGGGAGGGAGGTCGTGGATGACGGAGAGGCGGTAGAAGGGGGCGTTGGGGCCGGTGAGGAGGACGGTGGGGACGTGGGGGGGTGGGGGGGGGGGGAGGTCGGTGGTTTCGGGGGTGGAGATGTCGGGCAGAGGAGCGCCGGAGTAGAGGCGGTAGAAGCGGTTGGATTCGCTGGGCCAGGCGAGGATGAGGCTGTCGGCCTGGAGGAGTTCCTGGGTGGAGAGGGGCTGGCCGAAGTCGTCGGTGATGACGACGGAGTGGACGATGCCGGTGGGGATGATGGCGGTGAAACGGAGTGAGGAATCGCGATCGAGCGGGTTGGTGCCGGCGATGTCTTCGTCGCCATTGGGCATTTGGTCGCTGTCGGCATCGCCGAGGGGGTCGAGGATGGCATCGGTGAAGGCGGGGGTGGAGTAGTTGGGGGCGGGATCGAAGGCAAAGACGAGGTAGTAGAAGTGGCCGGCGGGAGGGAGGAGGCTATCGGTCCAGGCGGAGGCGGCGCCTGGGGTGGGGTTGGTGGATGGGCCGCTATAGACGACGGTGGCATCGCCGAGGGTGGCGCCGGGCGCGTAGAGGGTGCCGTTGGTGGGCGTGGCGGAGGGTTCAGCGCCGGCGAGGCGCAGGACAAGGACGCCGGTGAAATCCGTGTTGGTGGGATTGAGCCAGGAGAGGTGGATGCGGGTGGTGGCGTCGGTGGCGGCGAGGTCGGTGACAGGCTCGGGGCTGGAGGTGTCATCGGGTGGGAGCCCGGCGTCGAATTCGTAGGCGCCCATATCGTAGGCGGCGCCGGCGGGGCGGCTGAAGGTGTCGAGATCGTCGGAGATGGCCGGGAGGTCGGAGCCGGCGTCGCGGCAGGGGCTGGCGGCCTGGAGGCGGTAGTTGCGGCCGGGCTCATCGATGAAGAGCGGATCGGCATTGATGACGCCGGAGGAGAAACCCTGGCTGGGCGGGTTGAAGCCGCCGCGCACATCGGAGTCGCGTACATCCACGAGTTGGGCCCAATTTTCGCCTGGGGGTTGTTTGACGTTGATGCCGCCGCCATGGAGTCCGAGATCCCAGAGGACGGAGTTGACGATGTTGACGGTGACGAAGTTGGAGGCATAGATGGCGTCGCCGCCGCCGCCGAAGCTGGTGTTGTTGGCGAAGGTGCAGTGGCGGATGGTGACGGTGCCACCCAGAAGGGCCATGGCCCCGCCGAACTCGTCGCACGTGTTGTGATGGAAGAGGCAATTCTCGAGGGTGGGGCTGGCGTTCAGGGACTGGAAGGCGCCGCCGCGCAGGGTGGAGTGGTTGTTCGAGAAGCGGCAGTTGCGGAAGAGCGAGGCGGACAGGATGTAGACGGCGCTCCCGTTGCTGCGGTTATCGCGGAACCAGCAGTTGCGCACGGTGACGACGGAGCTGGCCTGGAGCCCGGAGCCGGTGGTGGTGTTGTAGCCCTTTTCCACGATGAAGCCATCGAGCACGCCGCCATCGGCGCGGTTGGGGACGTTGACCACGCGCAGGCTGTTATCGGTGTTGTCGCCGATGATGCCGATGTCACCGGAGAGGATGGTGGGGTGGGCGGCGTGGCGGCGTTGGCCGAGCTTGCTTTCGGTTCCGGCGAAGCCGCCATAGACGCTGATGAAGGCGCGCAGGGTGAAGACGGCATTGCGGTCGGTGCCGTAGGACGGTTTGTAGGTTCCCTCGGCGACCCAGATGGCGCTGCCGGAGGTGGCGGTGGACATGGCGGTCATGAGGTTCGTATAGGCGTTGGCCCAACTGGTTCCATTGTTGGCGCCGCTGACGGCGTTGCGGTTGACGAAGATGTGCGTCATGGCGGGGGTGGTGACGTCATCCTGGGCCGGGGTGGAATAGCGATGATCGAGGTCGATGGCGTAGAGGGTGTAGGTGTAGTGCGTGCCGTCGCTGATGGTCCAGTAGTCGGTGTACTGGTTGGCGGCGCCGGGTGTGGTGGTGCCGGCGGGGCCGGCGTAGATGACGATGCCGGCGGGGGTGCCGGTGCCGGGTTCATAGGCGTCGCCGGGGGTGGGGGTCCAAGGGGCGGGGGAGCCGTCGTGGCGCACGAGGATGAAGCCCCCGAGGTCGGCGGCGGCGGGGTTGATCCAGGTGAGGAGGACGCGGTCGCCGGCGGGGGCGGTGGCATTGAGGTTGGGCACGGGGCCGGGCGCGCCGAGATCGGCGAGGGTGGTGACATTGGTTTGGACGACGGGGACTTCGGCGTATTTGTGGTCGGCGTCGTAGGCGAAGAAGGCGTAGACGTAATCGGTTTCGGCGGAGAGGAGGCCGGGGTCGGTGGCGCCGGAGAGGGCGCCGGGGGTGGGGTCCAGGCCGGGGCCGGCATAGGCGACGACGGCATTGCCGATGGTCTGGCCATTCGTGTAGGCGACGCCCTCGACGGGGCTGACGATGGAAGCGGCGCCGCCGAGGCTGTTGCTGTAGACGGTGCGGATTTCGGAGGGGGTGAGGACGCGATCGAAGACGGCAAACTCGGCCATGGAGCCGGCGAGATAGCGATCGAGGAGGGAGCCGCCGTTGTCGTCGTAGTCCTGACCGAGGACCCAGCGACCGGTGGCGGGCGGGACGCCGGGGGTGACGCCGTTCTGGTAGGAGGCGGCGGTGTCGAGGGCACTGTCGATGAAGAAGGCCATGTTGCTGCCCTGGGGTTGCGAGGCATCCCAGGAATAGGCGACATGGCGCCAGGTGGCGACGGGGACGGGTTTGCTGGAGAAGTAGGCATTGCCGAAGCCGCTGGGCCAGCCGAAGACGCCGCCGGGTTGCTTGGCGACTTCGATGCCGTCGCTGGAGCCGAAGGGATCGGTCTTGACGAAGCAGTAGCGGTCTTTCGAGACGGAGGGCCGGACCCAGAAAAGGACGGTGCCGCGCATCTTGTTGAAGTCCATGCTGGCGCTGTCGGGGACGATGATGGCGTTGTTGGCGGTGGCGACGCCGGCGAAGGTGGCGGCATTCAGGGGGGCGTTGCCGCCGGCGAGGGTGGGACCGCCGGCAGGGGCGAGCCCGGCGCTGGCGAGGACCTGGGCGTGGTTGCCGTGGCCCGAGGCATCCTGCGCGGTGGCGCTGCCGGCCGCGTCGGTAAATGGGAGCCAGACGACCGGGTTGGTGGCGCTGGAGCGCGGCGAGCGAATGATGAGTACGCCGGCGAACGAGGGGTCGGTGGCGTTGGTCCAGGTGAAACTGACGGTGTGGTCGGAGGGGGTGGCGGTCAGGTCCGTGATATTGAGAAGTGACAATGTTGTCGCGGACACGGGGATGGTGGAGGTGGAGTAATTGGGGCCGGAGTCGAGGGAGAAGAGGGTGTAGCGGTAGGTGGTGCCGCCGGCGAGGTCGGCATCGAGGAAGGCGGAGGCGGCGCCGGGGGTGCTGTTACTGCCCCAGCCGACGTAGGCGACGGTGCCGTCGCCGAGGGTGGCGCCGTTGGAGTAGGAAACGGAATCCTGAGGGACGCCGGTGGGGTTGGCATCCTGGCGGCGGAGGATGAGGACGCCCTGGAGTTCGTCGCCGGTGGCGTGGGTCCAGGTGAGGTTGATCTGGTTCTTGGCGCCGGTGGCGGTTGGTGAGGTGGGCGGCGCCGGGCGCGGCAGGCTGGTGCCGGTGAGGGCGACTCCGTCGGCAATGTTGGTTTGGGCATCGTAGGCGAAGACGGTGTAGGCGTAGGAGGTGGCGGGCGCCAGGGGGGCATGGGCGAGGCTGGCGGCGGCACCGGGGGCGGCGTTGGAGGCGGGGCCCATGTAGAAGACGGTGCCATTGGCCACGGGGTCGCCGGGCTGGTAGTCGACGCCCTGAGCGGGCAGCCCCTGCAAGGTGGCGCCGGCCGGAAGCTGGATGATCAGAACCCCGGCGAAGGTGGCGTTGGTGGGGTTGGTCCAGGAGAGCACGATGCGGCCGACGCCGCCGGTGGCGGAGGCATCGGCGACGGGCTCGGGGGCGGCGGCGGAGGCGGTGGTGAATTCGTAGGCGCCGAGGTCGGGGCCGGCGCCCTGCGGGCGGGCGGTGCCATCCAGATCGGGCGAGACCATGCCGGCCAAGGAGCCGATGTCGATGCAGGGGCTGTTGCTTTGGAGGCGGGCATTGCGGTTGGCGATATCAACAAAGAGCGGATCGGCGCTGGAGATGGCGGTGGCGATGGCGTTGGTGGGGGCCTGGAAGCCGTCCTGGAGGAGGCAGGAGTCGAGGGTGACGAGGCCGGCGGTGGGGCGGACGGAGACGCCACCGCCGCGGTCGGCATCCACGAAGGTGTTGGTGTCGCGGAAGCGGCCCCAGAAGATGGAGTTGACGATGGAGGCGGTTCCCGTGTTGAGCACGACAAGGTTGGGGCCGAGGGTGGAGGGGATGCCGTTGGTGAGGAAGGTGCAGTGGCGCATGGTCAGGTGGGCGCCCTGGAAGTTGATCGCGCCGCCGTTGCCGGTCTGATAGATGCGATTGCTGACGAACAGGGAGTTGTCGATGGTGACGTCGGCGGTCTTGGCGTAGAGCGCGCCGCCGAGGCCGGATGAGGAGTTGTTGCTGAAGACGCAGCTGGTGATGGTGGCGCCAGACTCGGTGTAGACGGCGCCGCCCTCGGCGTTGCCGTGGTTGTTGCCGAAGTAGCAATGGCGAATGGCGATGGGCGCGCCGACGACGCTGACGCCGGCACCGCGCTTGGGGCCCGCGGCGATGTTGATGTGGTTGGTGGCGCTGCCGTTGATCAGATAGAGCCCGTCGAGCACGGCGTTGGTGGCGTAGGAGGCGATGACGAGCTGGCGGGTGTTGTCGCGCATGTTGCCGGCGGTGCCGATGTCGCCATCGAGGCGGGTGTGGTGACGGCGCCAGTTGGCCTGGGAGGCGGTGGTCTCGACGCCGGCGAAGCCGCCCAGGACCTGGACGCCGGCTTTCAGCGGGAAGAATTCGTTGTAGTTGGTGCCGTCGGGGGAGTAGGCGCCCTGCGCGATCCAGACGGAGTCGCCGGCGGTGGCGGAGGAGAGGGCTGTGAGCAGGTTGGTGTAGGCGTTGGCCCAGGAGTCGCCGGACTCGGCGCCGGTGGCGTAGCGGTTGACGTAGAGGGTGTCGGCGCGGAGGGCGGCGGGGGCGAGGAGCAGGCAGAGGGTCAGGGATGCGCGCGCGAGTTGGGGAAGGGAGAGACGCTTCAACGTAGGGGCCTCCTTTGGCGCGGTTCAACTGTGCCAACGGCAGCCATAATAGCGTGAGGGCGGGGAGGTGTCGAGGATGAGATGGCGGGGGCGGTACGGACGGTGGTGGCTCGGTGCGGGACAGTGGCGGACGGTGGTGTGCGTTTGGTGCGAATCCGGCTTCGCCAGAGGGCTACGCCGGACACGGTCGGGAGGCGAGATTGCCCGGATCGCGGCGTTGTCGGAGGCGGGGCAGACGCGGGTCTGGCCCCGCCTCCTCCGCCTTGCGCTACGGGCAATCTGGCCACCTCGATTCGCATCCCTTCGGGCAACCAAACGCACACCACGGTTACCCAATCCAGGCAACGGGGCGTTGCCTGGATTGAAGAGAGGGGGAGGCGCGGGGCGCGCCATCGGAGGGGTTGAGGGGAAGGGCGCTGAAGTTGGGCGTTGGGTGTTGGATGTTGAGTGTTCGATGTTTGGCTGAGGTTTTTGTGGTGCGGACGTGTGGTGTGCGTTTGGTGCGAAGTGGGGAGAGCGGGAAGGCGTCATCCGCGGCGTCGCGTAGGGGCGGCGCATACCGGGAGTATGGCGCCGCCCCAGACTCCTTGCGGCTGAAGCCTTCGCGCCCTCCCCATTCGCATCCCCTCGACAAGCTCGGGGCAACCAAACGCACACCACGGTTACCCAATCCAGGCAACGGGGCGTTGCCTGG
>CAZWQJ010000232.1:0-6695 GCA_964635825.1 uncultured Victivallales bacterium
ACGGCGAGAACCGGCCCAACGACATCGTCGTGGCCATCCCCCCGAATGTGACCTACCCGGCGCCGCTGGGCATGCACCTGCACTGCTGGGGCGGCAGCCCCTGGGGCGGCTACGGGTGGTGGTTCAACGCGGAGAAGGGGGCGATTCTGCTGGCCTCCGACGAGATCCCCTACGACTGGTGGACCGGCTACCACGAGTCCTACGGCAAGATCGCGAGGGGCCCGGCGTGGACCAACGGCGTGGTGCGGCCCTATTCGCAGCGGCGCGTCCTGTCCCTGACGGACTGGGCGACGACGCGGTGGTCGATCGACACCAACCGGCTCTTCAGCGCCGGCAATTCCATGGGCGGCTCGGGGGCCATCATGCTGGGCATCCGCCACCCCGAGCGCGTCGCCTGGACCGTCAGTTGGGTGGGTATTCATAACCCCGCGAGCCCTCACTTCAAGAGCTCTTACGCGGCCATGTATGGCGAATCGGAATTGGGCATTAAGTTCGAGGACGGCACGCCGGTGTGGGACTATTTCAATGACTCCTGGTACCTGCGCCAGTATCCCGCGCGCGAGACCCCGTTCATCATCTGGTCCAACGGCAAGAACGACACCGCCATCGGCTGGCCGCAGGCCTTCGACTTCTACCGGGCGATGCAGGAGACGAAGCGGCCGCACATGTTCCTCTGGGGGCAAGCCGGCCACGGCACACGCACGGTGATGCCACTCAACCACGATGGGCGCATCAATCCCATCGACATGCGCATCGACCAGTCGCAGCCGGCGTTCACCCGCTGCAGCCTCGACGACAATCCGGGCAACGGCGATCCGAACATCGGCGATCCCAGCGGCGCGATCAATTACTGGCTCTACTGGGAGACGACGAACATCGTGGATACGGCCGGTGAATGGCAGATGACCGTGGCCTTGACGCCCGATTGCCCGACGAACACCTGCACAGCGGACCTGACGCCGCGGCGGTTGCAGCGATTCAAAGTGAATCCCGGCGATTCGGCGGACTGGACCAGCACCAGTGGCGGAACGGTGGTGCAGTCCGGAACCGTCGTTGCGGACGTTAACGGGCTGCTCACGATCGAGGGCCTCGTGGTGCACAAGGCGGGCACGCGGGTGCGGATGGTCCCCGGGGGCGCTCCGCCCGGCAGCCTCACGATTCACGCATCATCCGGCGTTCACGGCACCGTGACGCCGGCCGGTCCCATTTACGTGGCGCCCGGCGGCTCGACGAGTTTCGTCATCCGGGCGGATGCGCACTACCACATCGGCGGCATCCTCACCAACGGCGCGCACGTGGCCGGAAGCCCGTACGCGGACAATGCGTTCACCAACACGACCTGGGTGTGGAGCAACATCCAGACCGACGGCACGCTGAGCGCGGCGTTCGACGAGAACCTCTGGTCGGCCTACGGCGTGCCGGAGACGTGGCTGGCGCCGTACTACCCGGCGACGAATGACTTCGCGAATGCGGCCATTGGGGACACCGACGGCGACGGACATGCGGCCTGGCAGGAGCGCATGGCGGGCACGGATCCGACGGTGACCACGTCGGTGCTGGCGGTGGCGCGGGCGGACTGGCAGAGCGGCGCGGGTTATGTCTTGCGCTGGTCCTCGGTCTCCAACCGCTGGTACCGGGTCAACGTGGCGAGCAACCTCAACACCGGTTTTGGGCCGATCACCGGCCTGCTGCCGGCAACGCCGCCGTCGAATGTGTACACGGATCAGACCGCCGTCGGCATGGCGATGCGATTTTATGAGGTCAGCGCCAGCACCAACGCACCGTAGGCCCGTGGCGGCAGGCGCGTGCCAAGCTGTAGCCTTGCGAAGGCTGGTCCCGCCTGCCGATTAGGAGCAATACGAGCAGAGCATGACGACCATGATACGGACCCAAACGGTCGCTTTGTCCCTGCTGGCTCTGCTGGCGGCACTGGCTCCGCGCGCGCAGGCTACAGACTACAACGACGCGGCCAGCGGCAACTGGAACGCCACGAGCACGTGGAATCCCTCCACCGGGTATCCGGGCTCCAGCGACACGGCGGTCATCGACAGCCATACGGTCACGGCCAACCTGTCGTTGACCAACGGCACCGCGCCGGCGTCCATCACGGTTTCCAGCAGCGGCACCGTGGCGCATGCATCGGGAGTCGTGGTGGCCAGCCCGGTGACGATGAGTGGCGGGACCTGGGCGCAGGGCGCTATGGGCCCCGGCGCAGCTCTCCGGCTGACCGGGCCCGTGACCGTCACGACCAATTCTCTCTTTACCGCTCAACGCAATGCCTACGGAATCTGGCTGGACGGGCCGGTGTCCGGGACGGGCCGGTTGACCTTCCGCGGGGTGGACTACTGGGATGTCTATTCGACCCCGAGGTACTTCTTGACTTGCGCCAGCAACACGCATTCCGGCGGTATGGTCGTGGAAGGGAACTACGTGGACGTTGTCGCGGTTTCGAACCAAAGCCTGGGCACGGGCGACATCACCGTCAATGCCGCAGCCTACCTCTCCTTCCAGCGGACGCAGGACTACACGGGCGCGCCGCGTACACCGGTCATCACGCTTGCCACGAACACATCGGTGGTGCGGTTCACGGCTGCCGACGGCACGACGGTTCCCTTTGGCTTGATTGCCCAGGGCGCCGGCAAACTGACGACGGAGGGCTGGCGGCTGGGCGAAGTGTGGTCGGGCGCCGTCACGCTGAACACCAATTTGACGCTGGCCGCGTGGCGCGCGGAGGGCAACGCCACGAGCATGATTTTATCCGGCCAGGTCTCGGGCCCCGGGGGCATTGTGGTGAATGCCGACGACTCTTACGCCGGCAAGCAAGGCGTCGTTGAACTGCGCCACGGGACGAACACCTACGCGGGCGGAACCCTCGTGCGCTACGGCCGGCTCAAGGTCGCGGCGGACGGAGCGCTGGGGACCGGCCCGGTGACGGTCTGGAACACACCGATCGCGGACTACTATGGAACCAGGGGGTATCGGACCTCGCTGCTGCTCGATGCGACGCCGGACGTGAACTGGACACTCGCAAACGCCATGGCGGGCGACGGCACGATCTCGGTGGAGGGGGGCACGGGAACCAACACGCTGACGGTGCTGGGCGCGGTCGCGCCGGGCACGAACACGGCATGCTCGGGCATCCTATCGGTGAATGGCAATCTGGCCCTCGGCGTGGGCAGCCAGCTGAAGATCGAGATTACCGGCACGAACGGTGTGGCCGGGGTGGATTTCGACCGGCTGCTGGTGGATCATAACCTGACGGGACTCTCCAACGCGGTGCTGGAAGTCAACGTCGGCGCGTCGCTGGGCCCCGGCGAACTGGCGGGGCAGGAACTGGTCGTCGTCAGCAACGCGACGGCGCTGGCCGACACCTTTGCGGCGGTGGTCTGGAGCGCGTCGTGGGGCGGCGTGGTGAAGGTCGACGATCCGGCCGGGACAGTGAAGCTCACGACGATCCAGCGGAACCCGGACCTCCCGTACGTGCGGGCGACCGCGGCGACGGGTGTGGTGGAGACGGCGGCCTGGCTGAACGGGACGGTGGTGGCCACCGGCACTTCCGAGACGGCGGTGTGGGTGTTCTGGGGCCAGACCAGCGGCGGAACCAACTCGGGGGCCTGGGCGGCATCCACGAACCTGGGGACCTGCGTGTCGGCGCCGCCGGCGGACTTCACCTTCGAGGCGAGCGGCCTAGTCTCCGGCCGGACATACGTCTATCGCTATTACGTCGAGAACGCAGCGGGCGGCACGTGGAGTCCGACGGAGCCGAGCTTCCGCACCTTCGGCCCGCCGCTGGTGGACAACGCCGGCGGGGCGTCGGCGCTGCGCGGCACCTCGGCCACGCTCAACGGCACGGTGACGGCCGGGCGGCCGAACCCGGACACCTTCATCTGCTGGGGCACGAACGACGCGGGCATCGTGAGCACGGGGGCCTGGGCGCATGTCGAGTCGCTGGGCGCACTGGATGGCGCCTTCGCGCGCGGGATCGGCGGGCTGACGCCGGGGCAGACGTATTTCTACCGGTGCTACACGACCAACAGCTACGGCGCGGACTGGGCTGACACGGCGGCGACGTTCACGACAGCGGCGTACGACGAGTTCGTGTGGACCGGCGCGGGCGACGTGAACTGGAGCACGGCCAGCAACTGGAATCCCTCGGCGCGCGCTCCCACGCAGGCCTGGGATCGGGTCCTGTTTCAGGATGTGGCGCCGCGGCAGCCGACGGTGGACCGCGGGCTGGCGGTGCGGGATGTTCTGGTGACGGGCACGAATGGTTGGACATGGAGCGGATCGGCGACGGCGACAGTCGGTCGGGCGTTCGATTACGGCAGCAGCGGCACGAGCACATGGAATCCGGCGCTGGCGGGCGCGGGCGGCGTGACGGTGAGCGCCGGGCAGCTCACGCTGGGCAATACGAACAACACCTTTGTCGGCGAGACGTGGATCAAGGGCGGGCGGCTGCACGCCGTAGCGCCAGGCGCGCTGGGCGCGGCGGCGACGCCGATCCGCGTGGGCGACACCAACGGCAGCGCGGACGCGATTCTGTCTTTCGCCAACGGCGGCGTGGCGGTCACGTACGACCGCGACATTACGGTGGACGCGGGGTCGACTGGCCGGGCGGTGCTGTGGTCGCAGCCGGGCGCGGGCGGGCAGACGCTGGGCGGGGCGCTCACGCTGGGCAGGGACACCGAGTTCCGCGCGGAAGGCTCCTCGGCGCTGACGCTGAACGCGAGCCTTAGCGGCGCCGGTGCGCTCGTCAAGAGCGGCGCGCAGCCGCTGATCTACGCGCGCACGGACAACCCCGGCCATGCGGGCGGCACGCGCGTGCAGAGCGGCTTGCTGCAGTGGGCCTATACGCAGTCGAGTGGGAGTGACACGACGTTGCGCTTCGGCGGCGGGGCCGGGCTGTTGACCCTCGACGGCGGGCAATTCGAGTTGAAGGGCACCGAGGATCCGGGCGTGCGGTTGACGCTGGACAACCCGGTGCGCGTGACGACCAACGGCGGCGCCCTGGCGGTGTGGCGCAGCGAAGTGACGGCGACAACCTACCTGCCCGGCGCGATTGACCTGGGCGGATCGCTGACGATCGGCTCGCTGACGGCGGGGAGCTTGGGGGCGTTGTCGTATCGCGGGCCGATCACGCTGGACCAGGCGGCGGGCGGAGCGCGGGCACTATTGCTGAACCATACGGGTTCGGATGTGGAGTTCCGGGGCGCGATCGCCGATGGCGCCGGCACGAACGCGCTGCCCCTGCAGGTGGGCATCACCGCCGGCGGGGCGATCGGTACGCCGTTCAAGCTATCCGGCACCAACGCGACCTACGCGAGCGGGACGGTCTTCACCGGCGGGCGCGTGACGCTGACCAACCCGCGCGCGGTGGGCGGCGGGCCGCTGACGGTGTGGAGCAACGCGATCTGTCACCTGGCGCGCACGGGCGGGGCGACGAACTGGGCGTTCGCGCAGAATCTCTCCGGCAGCGGTGTGGTGCAGGTGGAGGCCGGAACGAACACGTATCAGTTGCTCTCGCAGGGCGCGACGGTCAGTCCCGGCGTCAGGGTAGGGGACGTCGACACGCTCACGGTGGCTGGCCGCTACGCCTTCGGCACGAACGCCGTGGGACAGGCGAGCCGAATGTCCATCGATGTGATCGCCACGAGCACCAATGCCGCCGACGCGCGCGCGGACCTGCTGCGGGTGGATCATGGTGACCCCGCCCTTGCGGCAAGCCTGGCGCAGTGCGACCTGGTGGTGAACCTGGCGCTGCCGCCGGGAGTGTCCGAATTGCAGCGCACGTTCACGATCCTGACGAACACCTACGACAAGGCCAGCTTCACCAACCAGACCTTCCGTTCCGTGACGATCAACGGCGGCGCGGCGGCCGTGCGCTATGCCTCCGGCTACGTGGCTCTGGACGTCGACATTCAACCCCCGCCCACCGGCGTGCTGCTGATCGTGCGGTGAGGCGTGGATGGGCGGGTGTCGCGTGTCGGGTGATGAAAGCAGCCGCCGTCCCGGCGGCTGCTCTTTTTCGGATCGGTGATTTGAAGGAGAACGGATGCGACAACGATGGACTCGATGGATGGCGGGATTGACACTGGTTTTGATCGCAGGCGCCGGCACGTCGCCGGGGCAGGGGCCGCTTCGGAAAACCGGAAAGATGGACACTGGAGGAAGCGTAATGAGTAGCGCAGCAGAATCGGCCGGAGGAGTGACGGATAAGACCGCGACGCGCATGGCCAGGATACTCGGCGTGTCTACGGCCCACTGCGGGGTTGTGAAGGAATCGCCGACCATGGACGTCGCGCCCGATTTCAAGGCCTGGGGCGGTCCGCTCGTTTTCCAGAACCTGATGGGATTCGGGGAGAGCCCGCCCGTCGAAACGCGCGGCTATCTGGCCCGCGACGACAAGCACCTCTATGCGGCCATCCGCTGCGACGACCCGTTTGCGAATCAGATCGTATCCAAGCCGGTCCCGCGGGACGGCAATGTCTGGGCCGGCGACTGCGCCGAGTTCATGCTCCTCCCGGGCTACGATCCGGCCGGCGCCTACTACCACTTCGCCGTGAATCCCGCCGGCAGCCTCTACGATGCCAAAGTGAAGGACAAATTCTGGAACAGCGATGCCAGGGTCTTCACATCCGTTGACGCCACCGGCTGGCTGGCGGTGGTCCAGCTGCCGCTGGCCGCGCTGGGCCTGA
>CAZWQJ010000233.1:0-6589 GCA_964635825.1 uncultured Victivallales bacterium
ATAGGGCAGGCAGCCGTGGTGGTAGCCATAGCCCTGGTGCTTGACGTCTTCCTCGTTCAACCCGATGGGCCGGCGGGGGACGGCCAGATCGGCGGTGTCGTACCAGAGGGGGACGAGGGGGCTGGCCGGCCCCAGATTGGCGCCGGGCATCGTGAATCGCTCAATCGTCAGTTTGCTCATGTCAAGCCTCCGGCAGCCCTTCTCCGCAACTCGAATCCGTTTCTGACCGCTGGATCGAAAACGGCGTTCCGCGCGAATTCAAGGCGTTGCTGTTGTTGCAGACGTTTCCAAATAGTTAACTGCGCAGGTGCTTCCGAATCGGTGAACGCGTACGGCGACGCTTACGGTCGACGATAGGACGGGGCTTCCTCGTAATCCGTACGCGTCGCCGTACGCGTCCCCCGTCCCCCGACACCCGACACGCTCCTACGCCATCACCACGGCCTTGATGAGGCCCGCGGGCCGGTTCTCCAGCGCCGCGTAGCCCGCCGCCGTGTCCTCGAGCCGGAAGCGGTGCGTCACGAGGTGGTCCGCCTTGAACACGCCGCGGTTGATCATGATTTCCGTGCGCCGGCAATGATCAGGCCGGTCGGCCACGATTCCCGGATGCGCGTGAATGACTTCGGCCGACACGCCACAGAGTCGGTGGATGTCGATCTCGATCGGCCCCTTGAAGAAGCTCATGACCACCAGCCGCGGGCGCGGGCCGTTGCGCAGCAGCTTCACCGCGAGGTCCATCCCCGCCTTGACTCCGGTGCCTTCCACCACCACGTCGGCCATCCGGCCGCCGGTGAGGGTACGCACCGCTTCGACCGCATCGGTCTGCGCGGAGTTGATCGTGTGCGTGGCACCGGCCGCGCGGGCGAACTCGAGTTTGCGCTCGTCCACGTCCACCGCGATGACGGAATGAAGAGTCGGGGAGGCCAGCGCCTGCAGCGCCCACTGGCCCATCGGCCCGAGGCCCACGATCACGAGGCAGTCGCCCACGGTCGGATGCGCCGCGCGCACGACGTTGTTGACGCAGTAGTACGGCTCGCCCAGCACGCACTCCTGCCCCAGGTCCGGCCGCAGCACCATCGTGCACCACTCCGGCTGCGTGAAGTAATCCGCGCAGCACTGCATCGGCAGCCCGGTCACGCGGTCGCCCACCTTGATGCGCGCCGACACCGCCTTGCCCTTGTCCACCACCACGCCCCAGCCCTCGTGGCCGGGCACCATGGGGTAGGCCGGACTCTGCCCCGTCCACGCCGGCAACTCCGACGTGCACAGCCCCGTGCCCTCCATCTTGACGAGCACATGGTCGTCGGGCAGCACGACCTCCGTTTCGCGAATCTCGATCCGGCGCGGGGCGATCATTGTGGCTTGGCGTGTTTTCATGGTTGGATGGAGATACCAGGGTTCACAACAGTCAACGAGAGCGGTACGGCCTGTCTAACGTGTATAATTGATACCCCGTCCGGCTCTCCGGTGTCAAACCGGAACCCGCATGAAACAGGAAGCTTCCAGGAAGATGGTCTCCGATCCACCATCCCTTTCTTGAGCCCTCCAGATGGCGCCGCTGACGGGCATTCCTCAGATGGAGGGCGAGCAGCCCGCCCCGCACCGAGCTTTGCTCTGGTGCAGGGGTCCACGCGAGCCGTCTGGCGATCCCCGGCAGGCTTCCGGCCACTCCCTCACCGCACGATCAGCACCGCGCCGGTGGGCACGGGCTTGATGTCCACATCCAGCGCCACGTAGCCGGTGGCGTAGCGCACCGTGGCGGCCCCGGCGGGGCCGCCGTTGAACGTGACGGAGCGGAAGGTCTGGTTGGTGAAGCTGGCCTTGTCGTAGGTGTTGGTCAGGATCGTGAACGTGCGCTGCAGTTCGGACACCCCGGGCGGCAGCGCCAGGTTCACCACCAGGTCGCATTGCGCCAGGCTGGCCGCCAACGCCGCATCGCCATAATCCACGCGCAGCAGGTCCGCGCGGGCGTCGGCGGCGCTGTTGGTGCAAGCCACATCGATGGACAGGCGGGACGCCTGACCTACGGCGTTGGTGGCGAAGGCGCAGCGGCCGGCGATGGTCAGCCTGCCGACATCACCCGCGCCGACGCCGGGGCTGACCGTTGCGCCTTGTGAGAGCAACTGATACGCGTTCGTCCCATCCTCCACCTGCACGACGCCGCTGCCGGAGAGATTCTGCGCGAATGCCCAGTTCGTCGCCCCGCCTGTGCGCGCGAGGTGGCAGATACCATTGCTCCACACCGTCAGCGGCCCAGGCCCCACCGCCTTGGGATTGGTCAGCGTCACCCGCCCGCCGGTGAATACCGTCCCGCCCGCGTAGGTCGCGTTGGTGCCCGCCAGCCGGAACGGCGTGGCCGTGGCCCCGCCGAACACGATGCCGACCTGCAACGGCAGCGCGTTCGCGCCCACGCCGTCGGCGATCATGCTGCTGAGGACGACGTCCGAGCCCGTGTGATTCAGTCGCAGCGCACGCACCCCGGCCACGGATTGATCCAGCGTGATGGCGCCGCGGTACGTGAGATTGCCCGCGCTGCCCACCGCCAGCGACCCGATCGTCAGCGGCCCGGCCAGGTCGACGCCGCCGGAGAGCGTGCACACCGCCACGCTCTGCCAGGCGTAGAGCGCTCCGCCGTTGGTGGTCACGCGCACGGGGTTGTCCAGCGTCAGGCGCGCCAGCCCCAGGGTCTCCGTCGCCTTGAACTCGAACTGCCCGCCATCGAGCGTCAGCAGGCCCGCTCCGCCGCCGAAGCGCAGCGTCGCATCCTCGCCCGTTCCCTGCGTGTAGCCCCACTGCAGCAAGCCGCTCTGCACGCTAGTTCCGCCGGTGTGGCCGGGGCTGTCCGCACGCGGATAAAGCAGCGCCTGCGCTCCGCTCTTGACCAGCGCGCCCACGCCACTCGGATTCGTCCCCAGCGTCAGCGCGGAACCGCCCTCCGTCCGGAACTCCGTGTCCTTGCCCAGCGCCAACGCCCCGGCGAGCGTCTGACCGCCCGCACCCGGCTGCGACCACAGCACCGCACGCCCTGTCGAGCCCGCCTCCACCGTGATGGCGCGATCATGCACCACCGCCACCCCGCCGTTGGTGAAGGAAAGGATCGCATCCGCCGCTCCGTTGGTGTCGCCCAGGCGGATCGGCGTCACCGCCGCGCCCAGCACGTTCGCCACGCCCGCGCCCATGCGCCCCGCCGCAAGCAACTGACCGCCCTTGATCCAGGTCGCGCCCGTGTAGGCGTTGTTCGTGTTGCCCAGCGTGAGTTGCCCAGCGCTCACGGTCACGCCGCCCGCGCCCGCCAGCGCCGGGCTCCATGTGCTCACGCCGCTGCTGCCATAGTCCAGCGCCTGTGACAGGCTGACGGCCGCGCTGCCACCCCAGGTCCAACTGTTCGTGCCGCTGACCTGAACGGTCGTCAGCGCCAGCCCGCGGTCCACCGTCGGCTGCCGCGGCGCCGCGGCATCGAAGAAGGTGCGGTCCCACGCCTGTGTCGGCGCCCCGCTCGATGGCGCCCAGTTCGCCGGCGTACTCCAGTTGTTGTCCGCCCCCAGCCCGCGCCACGCGAAGTCATCGTACGCCGCCGTGGTGAAACTCGCCGCCGTGTCCGCCCAGTCAAGACCGTAGCTGTTCGTCGCGAAGCACCGGTAAAAATACGTCTGCCCCGGCGTCAGCCCGCCAATCGCGCGCGCAAACGCACCATCCAACGCGCCGAGCGACTCGACATGCGCCCAGGCCCCCGTGCTCGCCATGCCCGCATCGCTCGTGCCCCAGCAGATCCAGACGTCCGGCGTGGGACGCCCGGCCCAGGCCGTTCCGTTCAGCGTGGCCGACGTGCCGCGCAGCGCCGTGGCCCCGCCCGCATTGTCCACCGCCGGCGGACCAAAGGTGCGGAAGCTCCGCTCCGGAATCCCCCAGGAGCCCCCGGCGCTGTTCTCCACGTAGTAGCGGCAGTAGTAGGTCCGCCCGGCCACGAGGTTCGTGGCTTCGAAGGTGTAGTCCGCGGGCAGCGACAGCACCACCGTGCCCAGGTTTGTCGAGGCTGCCCACGCCCCGGCGTTCGTCCCACCACTCGTTTCACCCCAGTAGACCCAGACCACGGTCTCCGACAACCCGGTGGACACCACCCGCCCATTCAGCCACGCGCTGGTCTCCGCCACGTTGGTCGCGTCGAACGTCGCCGCGTACGGCAGATCCGCATTCTCGCGCAGGTCGTAGAGCACGACGTCGTTGGACACCGCCCCCCCATCCGCGTTGCCCGCGTAGGTGATCTTCGCCGTCCACGACGGCCCCAGCAGCACGCTGGCCCCTTCCGGCAGGGCCTGAAAAGTCTCGGTCTGCGCATTCGTCCCCACATTGCGCAGGATGGTGTAGGAGTGGAACGTGACCGCCGGCGGCGCCCCCGGCCCAAGCGAAGCGTCGAGGGCCACGTTGCCGAGGCCCGCGATGGCGCTCCCCGCCACCAGCCGGCCCGCCTTGTTCGTGTCCGCCACCGTCACGCGCAGCGCCGTCGCCCCGTCGTGGATCGTCATTCCGCCTACGGTCAGTGCGCTGCTCGAGAGATCCACCGCCCCGTTGGTCCAGACCAGTTGCTGGCCGGCCGCCGTGAGGCTCAGATCCTTCAGCAGGGACAAGGCGCCGCCACTCTTGTCGACCGTCCAGGTCCCGCCCGGCGGAACGCCGCCGCTGGTGGTGTAGGTCTGGTTGCCGGAGCCCGTGACCTTGACCGCGGCGGTCCCCGCGGCCGTGTTCACCGCGATGACCATATTGCCCCGCAACTCCAACGTCCCGTTGTCGAACTTGTCCGGATTGCTGCCATTGACACCGCCGTTATTGGCGAATGTGCCCAGAACCACAAGCGTGTTGCCGTTGAGGTTAAGCGCCAGGTCTTCCCAACTCGACACCGACAGATTGTAGAACGTTTCGGTGGTGGGAACCGATATCGAGTACGCGCTGGCGCGCGAGTAGCGGTGGAACTCGACGGTTCCGTTGTTGTGGTTGAACGTGCCGGCCGTGTGACTCCAGTTTCCTTTCACCCACATCTTCCCGGGCGTGGACGTGAACGTTCCGCTGGTTAGCGTGAACGATCCGATGATCAATTCCCCGCTGCAAGTCACCGTTCCCGATGGCTTGTCCACCGCCAGATTGCAGAGGTGGCCAAGGCTGCTGGTCAGATTCTGGTCGGCCGTGCCCTTCATCACCAGTGTTGCCGTACCGCCGGAGTAGGCTTTCCAGTCCAGACTGTTCACGGAACTGGCCACCACATTGCCCCGAGCTTCAATGGTTCCGTTGTTGAGGATGACGGGATTGCTGAAGTTCGCGGTGGCGCTGTGGGTGAAGGTCCCCAGAACCACCAGCGTGTTGGCGTTCAGTTCAAGCGTCAGCTTTGTCCAACAGGAGACCGTCAAGTTGTAGAAGGTTTCGGTGCTGGGGACCGCGATCGAGTAGGTGCCGCCGCTCCAGGTATCAAACGCCACGGTTCCGTTGTTGTGGCTGAATGTGCCCCCCGTGTGGTTCCAGTTCCCTCGCATCGTCATCGTGCCGCTCGTGCCGGTGAACGCGTCGCCGGACAGGGAAAATGGCCCGTTGACGACGAACGCTTGGCTGCCGCCGGCGAAGGCGCCACCCGCCTGCATCCAGCCTGAAGCGCCAACGGTGATGTCCGCACTCTGGGTGATCGTGCCCGAATAGGCGTTGGTGATGAGGACGCCTGCCACGTTCACCGCCGCATCCAGCGCGCAGTTGGCGCTGTTCGTGTTGCCGTCAAAGATCGCCCGATCCCCGCTGCCGGGAACACCCGAGGGTGACCAGTTCGCCTCCGTGTTCCAGCCAGTGCCCGAAGTCGGATTCCAGACCTTGTCCGCCGCGCCTGCCTGCAGCGCCAGTCCGGCGAGCAGCGCGAGGGCTAGTGCGGCCGTTCCGATGCGTTTCACGTCCATGATCACCCTTTCCCGAGCGTTTTCACATTTCACCGGCAACACTGTGGGGGCGGGTGTCCCACCCGCCCATCCCAGTCCCCGCCCCGTCACTGGAACTTGAATAGCGTCTCGGCACCAAACTCGATATTGGACAGCGTCACGTTGCGACCACCGTTGTCCGCGTAGCCGACCGATCCCCTCCAGAGTCCGGCCCACGAGACCGGGTCGAATGCCGCGCCGAGGACGGCGGAATTGCTCAGGATCGTGTAGATCTGCCCCTCGACCTGACCTCTGGGGGCCGTCACCGTAATCGCCAGCCCCGCGTTGGCGATGCCGCTGACGGTGCCATTGCACGTCAACCGCCCCGCCGTCGTGGCGTCCGCCACGGTCACGCCCAGGGTCGTGGCGCCGGGGTGAATCGTTACCGGGCCGGCCACCGTCAGCGTGTAGGTGGACAGGTTGAGCGAGCCGCTGGTCCAGACCAGTTGCTGGCCGGTATAGTTGAGCTGCACATTGGATCCCAGCGTGACGGTGCCGCTGGCCTTGTTGATGGTGACGGGAGAGAACCGGAATGTTCCGCTTCCTCCACTACTGGTGAACGTCTGGCTCGCGGTCCCGGTCAGCTTTAACCCGACTTCCGCTACTGGGGCAGCCAAAAGTTGTAAGTGCTTGAAAACGTG
>CAZWQJ010000234.1:0-3950 GCA_964635825.1 uncultured Victivallales bacterium
TAGCGCAGAAATGGAGTGAGGCGCAATCGGAGTGCGTCCAAGGGTGCATCGCCGGTCTTTGGGGCATGCGCGGCCGGGGTGGCACCCGGCCCTCCCGCTACGAGATGGGCAGGCGGGCGGTGCCGGCGCGGTAGAAGGGTGGCTTGGCGAGGCGGCCGGGCAGCAGGGCTCGGGCCGTTTGGACGCCGACGGCGCTCTCGGGAATTACGGCGGTGGCTTGGATGTAGGCAAGGGCGATGGCGTGGCCGAGGGAGGGGGCAAAGCTGCCGCTGGTGACGGTGCCGATGGGTGTGCCGTCAGGTGCGAGCACGGCATCGCCGGCGCGGGCGGAGCGGCGGTCGGGGAAGACGATGCCGATCAGGGATTCGCGATGGCGGGCGGGATCGCGGATGGCGGTGGAGCCGATATGCGGCTTGCGCGGAGAGAGGGCGGCGGTGAACCCGGATTCGGCGGCGTTGCGGGTGGCGGACAGCTCGTGGCCGTAGAGGGGCATGCCGATTTCGAGGCGCAGGGTGTCGCGTGCGCCGAGGCCGGCCGGTGCGGCGCCGAGAGCGAGGCAGGCATCCCAGAGGGCGGCGGTGGTGGTCGCATCGGCGTAGACTTCAAAGCCGCGCTCGCCCGTGTAGCCGGTGCGACTCACGAGCACCGGCGCGCCCTGGTAGCGGTTGTGGTGAAAGCGATAGTAGCGCAAGCCGCGGATCGGGGACTCCAGCAGCGGTTCGAGCAGAGACAGGCTGCCGGGACCCTGGATGTCGATCTTGCCGGTTTCGGCAGAACGGTTGCGAAGGTCGGTGCCGGGGCTGGCGTGAGCGCGCAGCCACTCGAAGTCGTCGTCCTGCGTACCGGCATTCACCACCAGCATGAAGTGTCGAGGCGGTAGACAAGCAGATCGTCGAGCACGCCGCCGTCGGGGTTGCAGAGCAGGCCGTAGCGGCATTGGCCGATTTGCAGCGACGCGATGTCGCAGGAGACCAGGCGCTCCAGATCGGCGATGGCCTGCGACCCCTCCACGAGGAACTCGCCCATGTGGCAGGTGTCAAAGAGCGTGGTGGCGCGCCGCGTGGCGGCATGCTCCTCCAGGATGCCCTTGTACTGGATGGGCATCTCGAAGCCGCCGAATGGTGCCATGCGCGCCCCCAACGCGAGGTGGCGCTCGTAAAGTGGGGTGCGGCGGACCGGAGACGGCGCGGTGGAAGTGCTCATCGACGGCTAGGCTAGAGGGATGGGCGGGGCGCGGCAATCACCCGGTGCAAAATTTTCCTCCAGGGAATGAGGGGGGGCATGCAGGAGGGCGAAGGCCTTCAGATGGATATGATCACACTTTATAAAGTGTGATCATGTAGCGTGGGGTGCGGTTCGGGGGGATTCGTGGCGCATCCAGGTGAAGGCGGAGGCGTTTGCGCCGCTGGCGGATGGGCTGCGAGCCTCCGGCCGGCTGCCTTCGCTGTTGACCGCATGGCGGGTGCGTGCGAGCATCCGGCCCCCAATAGGAGCGCAATCATGGCTGGCGAATACGTCTACAACCTGGAACATCTCACCAAGCAGCACGGGGCTGCCACGGTCTTTTCGGATATCAACCTCGCCTTCTTCTTTGGCGCCAAGATTGGCGTGATCGGCGCCAACGGCTCGGGCAAGTCGTCGCTGCTGCGGATCATGGCGGGGGTGGACAAGGAGTTTTCCGGGACGGTCACGGTGGCGCCGCGCGCGCGCATCGGCTACCTGGAGCAGGAGCCGCAGATCGACCTGACGAAGACGGTGGCCGAGGTGGTGGCGGAAGGAGTGGCGCGGCAGCAGGCCAAGCTCGACCGCTACGACGAACTCTGCGGCAAGCTCGGCGACGCCATGACCGATGCCGAGTCCGACAAGGTGAACAAGGAGATGGCGGATCTGCAGGACGAGATCGACCGGCTCGGGCTGTGGGAGCTGGATCACCACGTGGAGATGGCCATGGACGCGCTGCGGCTGCCGCCGCCCGAAACGCCCACCAAGGTGCTCTCCGGTGGTGAGCGCCGCCGCCTGGCGCTGTGCCGGCTGCTGCTCAGCAACCCCGATGTGCTTCTGCTGGATGAACCGACGAACCATCTCGATGCCGAGAGCGTCGCGTGGATCGAGGAACACCTGAAGCGGTTCACGGGCACGCTGATCGTGGTCACGCACGACCGCTACTTCCTGATGAATGTGACGGAGTGGATCCTTGAGCTGGAGAATGGGCGCGGCTATCCATATAAGGGCAACTACATGGCCTGGCTGGAGCAGAAGAAGGCGAACGCGGAACGGCAGGCGGCACAGAATGCCTCACGCCGCAAGTTGCTCGACCAGGAGCTGGAGTGGGTGCGAATGAACGCGGCCGGGCGCCAGAAGAAGAGCCGGGCCCGCCTTCAGCGCTATGAAGAAATGGCGGCGCAGGAGGTCGACACGCGCGAAGACAACCTCGTCATTCAGATCCCGCACGGGCGGCGGCTGGGCGAGCGCGTCGTGGAATCGATCAAGTTGAGCAAGGGCTACGGCGACCGCCTGCTCATGGACAACGTCAACTTCTCCCTGCCGCGTGGCGGCATCGTCGGCATCATCGGCGGCAACGGCGCCGGCAAAACCACCCTCTTCCGCATGATTACGGGCCAGGAAAAGCCCACCAGCGGCGAACTGCGACTGGGCGAGACCGTCGACATCGCCTACGTCGACCAGAACCGCGACGCGCTCGATCCGGACAAATCGGTCTGGGAGGAGATCACCGGCGGCGTGGAGACGATTGAACTCGGCGGCAAGAAGATGAACAGCCGGGCCTACTGCTCGCGCTTCAATTTCAAAGGCACCGAGCAGCAGCAGAAGGTCGGGCGCCTCTCCGGCGGCGAGCGCAATCGCGTCCACCTCGCCAAGCTGCTCAAGAGCGGCGGCAACCTGCTCCTGCTCGACGAACCCACCAACGATTTGGACGTCAACACGCTGCGGTCCCTCGAAGAAGGCATCCAGGAATTCGGCGGCTGTGCGGTGGTGATCAGCCACGATCGCTGGTTCCTCGACCGCGTCGCCACGCACATCCTGGCCTTCGAGGACGATGGCGAAGTGATCTGGTTCGAAGGCAACTACGAAGCCTACCACGAGATGCGCCGGAAGAAGCTGGGCGATAGAGCGGCCCAGCCGCACCGGGTGAGGTATCGGCCGCTGGCGCGGTGAAGTGGGCTTGAATTCCGGCCACCCTGCACCTATTGTGGTGGCATGGGATGTGCTGGGAAACATGTGAATCATGGGATTCTCCACCAATCCCAGTCCTCCCATTCCCACCCCATCATTCCCCCTCGCGGCGACTACCGCACCCTGCTCTCCTTCCAGAAGGCTGAGGTCGTTTACGACATCACCTTTCGCTTTGCCCACAAGGTCCTCGATCGCGGCGACCGTACGATCGACCAGATGATCCAGGCGGCACGCTCTGGTAAGAAGAACATCTGCGAAGGCAGCAAGGCCGGGCGCACCTCCAAAGAGATGGAAATCAAGCTGACGAATGTGGCGCGCGCGAGTCTGGAAGAACTGCTGGATGACTACCGCGATTTCCTGCGGGCGCGCGACCTGATACTTTGGGACAAGGAATCACGGGAGGCGCGATTCGTGCGCAAGCTGGGCCGCACAACGCCCCAAACCTATGAGCTTTACCGCGAATACGTTGAAACCCGCCCGCCCGAGGTCGTCGCGAATATCGCCATCTGCCTGATTCACCAGACCAACTACCTGATCGACCAGCAGCTCACCCGCCTCGAACAGGACTTCGTTAAGCAAGGGGGCTTGCGTGAGCGCATGACCCGTGTCCGGAGCGAGTACCGCCGCGACCATCCCGACGTGGGCACCGCATGAATTCCACGCATCTTGACCTTACACAAGCGGTGGCGAGAATGGAGGGCGAGGCTGTGCCGAGCCGCATGCACCCCTCGCGACCCAGCTTGGGTTGGGGGCGAGAG
>CAZWQJ010000234.1:4050-6558 GCA_964635825.1 uncultured Victivallales bacterium
GGCTGTGCCGAGCCGCATGCACCCCTCGCGACCCAGCTTGGGTTGGGGGCGAGAGCCGACGTTGTGCGAGGATTGGGCGCGCGTCGGGCGGCATTGACCGTTGTGGGGGAAACTGGCATAGTGGCGCCTGCGTGCGGCCGGTGCGGGGGGCGCCGTTCGGATGACGGAAGGAACCACGACGATGAAGAAGGCATTGATCACGGGCGTGACGGGGCAGGATGGGTCGTACCTGGCCGAGTTGCTGCTCTCCAAGGGCTACGAGGTGCACGGCATCATTCGCCGCGCGAGCTCGTTCAACACGCATCGCCTGGACCACCTTTACCACGACCGTCATGAGAAGGGTGTGGGGCTCTTTCTGCATTACGGCGACCTGACGGACTCGAGCAACTTGAACCGCCTGATCGAGGACGTGCAGCCGGAGGAGATCTACAACCTGGCGGCGCAGTCGCACGTGCAGGTGTCGTTCGAGGTGCCGGAGTACACGGCGGAGACGGATGCGATCGGCACGCTGCGCATTCTGGACGCGATCAAGAAATCCGGGGTGCACTGCCGGTTCTACCAGGCGTCGACCTCGGAGCTCTACGGCAAGGTGCAGGAAGTGCCGCAGACGGAGAAGACGCCGTTCTATCCGCGCTCGCCCTATGGAGTGGCCAAGCAGTATGCGTTCTGGATCACGGTGAACTACCGCGAGGCCTACGGCATGCACGCCAGCAACGGGATCCTCTTCAACCACGAATCGCCGCGGCGCGGCGAGACCTTCGTCACGCGCAAGGTGACGCGTGCCGTCGCCCGCATCAAGCTGGGCTCGCAGCCCTGCCTCTATCTGGGCAATTTGGATGCCCAGCGCGACTGGGGCTTCGCGCCCGACTTTGTCGAGGCCATGTGGCTGATGCTGCAGCAGGACCAGCCGGACGATTACGTGATCGCGACGGGCGAGATGCACAGTGTGCGCGAGTTCACGACCAAGGCATTCGAGCATGTGGGCATCAAGGTGGAGTGGACGGGCGAGGGCGTGAATGAGTCCGGCGTGGATGTGGCGACGGGCAAGACGGTGGTGAAGATCGATCCGCGCTATTTCCGGCCCGCCGAGGTGGAGCAGTTGCTGGGCAACCCGGCCAAGGCGCGCGCGCAGCTCGGTTGGCAGCCGCGCGTCAGCTTCGCGGAACTGGTGCGCATCATGATGGATGCGGACCTCGAGGACGCGAAGAAGAACGGCTAGCAGACGATTGCACATGCGCGGCCGGGGTGGCACCCGGCCCTCCCGGTTGAAGACTTCAGCGTGTATGGTCGGCGTATTGGGTTCGCGTTCATTCGCGGTCAATGATCCGTCTGGAGTTTGGCATGAACGGGTTTTGGGCGGACAAGACGGTGGTGGTGACGGGGGGGGGCGGATTTCTCGGCAGCCACGTCGTGGAGAAGTTGCGTGCGCGGGGGTGTTCGCGAATTGTGGTTCCGCGCAGTCGCGAGTATGACCTGACGCAGGCCGAGGCCATCGAGAGGCTGTACGCGGCGTCCCGGCCTGACCTGGTGCTGCATCTGGCGGCCGTGGTCGGCGGGATCGGAGCCAACCAGGCGAACCCGGGATCGTTCTTCTACCAGAACCTGATCATGGGCACGCAGCTGCTCGAATTCGCGCGCCGGCATGCGGTGCCGAAGTTTGTGGCCATTGGCACCATCTGCGCGTACCCGAAATTCACGCCGGTGCCTTTTCGCGAGGAGGCGCTTTGGGATGGTTACCCCGAGGAAACCAACGCTCCCTACGGGCTCGCGAAGAAGATGATGCTGGTGCAGGCGCAGGCTTATCGGCAGCAGTACGGCTACGACGCGATCTACCTGCTGCCCGTCAATCTGTACGGGCCCCGTGATAATTTTAGTACACAGCATTCTCATGTAATTCCGGCCTTGATCCGCAAGTTTCTGGAGGCGCGGGATGCCGGCGCCACGCGCGTGGACATCTGGGGGACGGGCAAGGCCTCGCGCGAGTTCTTGTATGTGGACGACGCGGCCGAGGGCATCCTGCTGGCGGCGGAGCGCTACAATGGATCCGAGCCGGTGAACCTCGGATCCGGCATGGAGATTGCGGTGGGTGACCTGGCGGCGCGGATCGGGCGCCTGTGCGGATTTGCGGGCGAGTTGCGCTTTGATCCCACGAAGCCGGATGGCCAGCCGCGGCGCTGCCTGGATGTGACCCGTGCCCGCGAGCGGTTCGGCTTCATGGCGAGCACGCCGTTTGAAGAGGGGCTGCGCCGGACGATCGACTGGTACGATGGCGTCCGCCGGGCCCATCCCGACGGGCATGTGGTGGGGTGACATCGGCGGTGCAAGGCGGTTCCGTCGGGGGCTGCTGTTCCCGTAGCGCGGGGCTCCAGTCCCGCGGCCAGTGAATGCACGCGACGGAGCCGCGTGCCACCCGGATGCCTGAATGAACAGGCAACACTGCAACTGGGGACGGCATGTCGGTTACGCGCTGCGATTCCTTTTCAGACCGTCACGCGGAGACGTGATAGA
>CAZWQJ010000235.1:0-6529 GCA_964635825.1 uncultured Victivallales bacterium
TCCACTGCCACGCCAGCGTCGCGTCGTTGGTCAGCGTCAGCGTCACGTTGGTCGTGTTCACCGGCGTGTACTCGTTGCCCGTCACCGCCGCCCCCGCGCACACGTACTGCGTGCTCCCGCCCAGGGTCACCGGCGAGTTCAGCACCCACTGCGCCAGCGCCGCCCCGTAGTTCGTCGTCACCGTCCCCGGCCACGCCCCACCGTACTGCGACTGCACCATGAGAATCAGCCGCCTTTCCAGAGGCAGGGGATCGGGCATCGCTGCCAGAGTCGCCGGATTGATCATGCCATCGAGCTGGTACTCGACGTCCCCTGCCAGATTCTTCACGCCAGTCTGCCCGCCGGGAACGATCACCTTGAACGCGAACTGCACCGGGTTGGCACTCAGGTCGCCCATGAAAACGATCTCTCCCGATCGAACCTCGGGGCTGCCGTCACCCGCGGCACCGTTCGTTCCGTCCACCAAGGCCCATCCCGCCGGCAGTTCGGGCCGCCACAACAGCGACCACAGCTCATCCGCAGGCGGATAGCTAACCGTGGCCTGAACCCAGTTCGTCTCCCCCGCCCGATACCCCGCCGCCGCCTGCGTCGCCACCACCACCGACGCCGTGGTCGAACTGGTCGATGTCGTCGTCGTCGAGGTGGTCGTCGTAGTGGCGGGGATCGTGGTCGTGGTGGTGCTGGTGCTGATCGTCGTGGTGGTCGTCGTGCTGGTCGTCGTGCTGGTCGTCGTGGTCGTGTACATCTCCAATACAACCCACCCGCCGTTCGTTGCGAAGGTGTATTGAAATGCCATGTGAGGATTCAGCACTGTCAGGGCGTTGGGGCCTGCTCCTCCTGCCGTGCCCGAATACTGAATGAGCTGGTAGCTCCCCTCCACCGTCCAGGGTGAGGTCGTGTTCTCGCCATAAAGGAGAACCCCGCCTCCGTTGATGGTTAACCCATTCAGATTGGTCACAATGATCCGGTCGTTGTCGGGGGTGCCGTTGAATTCGAATACATTGGTACTACCTGCCTCAAGAATCAGGCTGCCGTTGGTGATCGTGCCCACACTCATCCCCGGCGACAAGGTCGCGCCGGCGTTGATTCGCACCTCGCCCGCCGCTCGGCCGGTGCCGGCCAAGCGACCGCCGGATTCGACAATCACACGACTGGACGGACTCAGCGCTCCGCCAAGTCGCAGCGTGCCGTTGCTGACCAGGGTATCGCCCGAGTACATGTTCACTCCGTTAAGCGCCAGGAGCTGCGCACCTGACTTGATCATTCCCCACCCGCCTGATATGGCCCCGTTAACCGTCAAATCACCCACGTCGGACACAAACCGTCGCGAGCCCCCGGTGAGGACAAGAGGCAGATTGATGACCTGCGGATTCCCAATGCTATTGATGATGTCGCCGGTAAGGTTCACCGCGTTGCCATCGAGAATAAAACTCCCTGCCGTATGAAAAACGAAACCCGAGAACGCGGTGTTGGCCGGGAAGTTGTTGGTGTTTGCGGTCCGTTGGGTGGCTGGAAATCTCAACTGCTCACCAGCATTGGGCAGGTAACTCCAGTTGGTGGGGTTTTGCCAATAGCTATCCGTGCCGAGACCCCGCCAATATGGCGCAGTACTTGTGGTGGTGGTGGTGGTCGTGGTGGTGGTGGTGGATGTCGTGCTGGATGTCGTGCTGGATGTCGTCGTGGTCGTCGCGGGGGTATCGAAGGTATCGCTGCTGGGCGCCCAGGCGCTCCCGGTCGAGTTGGTGGCGAAGGCCCGAAAGTAATAGGTCGTTCCTGGGGTTAGTCCGGCGACCGCATTGGAGAACACGCCAGCCGTGACAACGCCCGCCGAGTTGGTGCGCGACCAGTTAGCCGCCGTCGTGCCTCCGTTGGAGGTGCCCATGTAGAAGTACGCGGTGGTGGTGAACCCACCGTTGGTCACCATGTTGCCGCGCAACACGGCCGTCGTCTCCGTTACCGCCACTGGCGGCAGGTTGCTGACGACCGGGGCAACGGCATAGGCCCGGCCGCCGACAATCAGGCTCACCAGTACCAGCCAAGCCGGCACCCGCCCACCAATCTTCATTCCACTCAACACCCAACTGCGTATTCGTTCTTGCATAGCTGCTCCTTTGCTCACGATCACACCCGGCCCGCACCGAGATCCACAGCTCCTGCGCGGGCACGCGGCGATCGCCCACCTGCACTACGGCTTTACAACCTCAATCCGATAGAACCACGACGTCACGGACACTTCACGGCACCACAACACGTTAGCGGGAGGGGTGGCCGGAACGCCGCCGGTCACCACCAGGAACTGTGCATTCAGGTCGCCCGCCTGCCACACGTCATAGGCGCGATTGGATACGCTGGCCCAAGATAGCATAACCCCGCCCGTCGAATTCAGATCGAGATCGGCGATCCACAAGCGCGAGCGAGGATCCAGCGGATCGGTCCCGGCGATGCTCTCAGCGAGGTTGTTGTGCCCATCAAGGTCCACGTCAGCCCCGGGGTCCATGGCCGCGGCGCTGCCGCCGTAGTAGGACTCCCAGGCGTCCGGCAGCGCGTCGCCATCCGCGTCGCGTGCGGCCAGGACCACCGCGTTGTCCGCAGTCGGCGCGACGGCGTTGTCCATGTCCGCAAAGAGGGCATTGGGGGTGCCACGCAGGACGTGGATGCCGCGGGCGTTCAGCGGCGGTCGTAGCGTGCAACGCAGGTGCACCGGGCTTTCGGGCAGGGGGCCCACCCACAGCGCTTCACCATGGCGGAACTCGGGCTTGCCGTCGCCGCTGATGCTCTGCACCACCCACCCAGGCGGCATCGGCAACTCCCAGGCCAGTCCGAGCAGCCGCCCGCCGTAATGGAGATTGAAATCCACATCCACCGGTTGGCCAGGGTCGTACGACAGGGCCGCGGCGGCCGGCTCGACAACGAGGGCACCCGCCGCCGCGGAGGCAGCCAGGGACATGGGGGCCAGGAAGAACGTGCCGCCGCCGGGCGCATAGCCGTCGAGCCCCGCCGCATCCACGTGGTACGCGCCGGCACGCCAGTAGGCCAGCACGCGGTTGGCTTCGACTCCGTCCACCAGCCAGAATGGCGCGCGGTAATCCGCCGCGTGCCGCGGTGCGTTCGTGGCACCGGCGCCGGCGCCGTAGCCGTCGGCCCCCACCGCATCCACGTGCAACAGCCCCGCCCGCCAGTAGCCCAGCACGCGGTTCACCTCGCTGCCATCGATCACCCCACGCGCACCCTGGAAGTCGGCGGCGTGATACGCATAGAGCGCCAGCGGGGCCGGTGTGGCCGTCACCCACTCGTTGCTGACCATGTCCTGCAACAGGAACCGGACCGCGCCACCAATCCGGTTGCTGCCCTGCTGGCCGAATGGCACGATGACCGTATAAGAGAATTGCAGCCAGTTCGAGGCGAGCCCGCCCGTGAAGAGGATCGAGCTCCCATTGGTCACCACGGGTGCGCCATCGCCGGCGGCCGCGTGCAGTGCCCAGCCCGGCGGCAGCGCCGGTGTCCATTCCAGCGCCAGCAGCGGATGCGCCGTCAGGTTCGAGACGCTGGCCTGAATCGTGTTGGTCGCCATGGCAGCGTAGGCCGTGGCCGTGTGCGCGGCCGCCACCAGCCCGGTGTCGATTCCAAAACTCGCCGCCAGTGTGTGATTGGTCGTGACGTTGACGAACCCGTACGCGTACGTATTGCTGCCCTGCGCAAACGTCCCCACCGGGGCCCCATCCACCCGCACATCGGCGATGTGGTACAGCGGCTGAGCCGTGACGACAATGTTGGTGCCTTCGCCGATCCGGATCCCGATGTCGCCGGAGGGCACCACGCTTCCGCCAGGCCCCGCGCTGGCCACAATCGTAAACACCGTCGCCGTCGTCGTGCTGCTAGTCGTCGTGGTCGTCGAGCTGGTGGTAGACGACGTGGTGGATGAAGTCGAGGTCGTGGTCGTCTCCATGGCCAGCTCAATCCATCCACCGTTGGTGGCAAATGCGTATTGGAAACTTGGATGCGGGTTCAACACGTTGAGCGCGCCCACGCCGGTTCCACCAATCTCACCGGCGAACTGGATCAACGGGTACGTGCCCACCGTTGTCCAGGCGTTGGTCGTCCCTTCCGCGTGCAACAAAACGTCGCCGCCGTTGATGGTCAGCCCATTAAAGTTGGTGACCACGATCCGGTCATGCGCCGGCGTCGCGTTGAATTCAAATATGTTCGTGCTCCCCGCTTCCAGCGTCAAACTTCCGTTCGTGATAGTCCCCACGCTCGCACCGGGTGCCAGCATCGCCCCCCCGTTCACGGTCACAGCCCCAGCGGCGTTACCCGTGCCCGCCAGCATGCCGCCGCTGCTCACGACCAGGCTTGACCCCGCCGCCAGTGATCCATTGAGCCGCAAGGTGCCATTGCTTAGCACGGTCATGCCCGTATAGGTGTTTGCCCCGCCCAGGGTCAGCGTGCCCGCGCCATCCTTCGTTAGGCCGCCGCTGCCAATCGCAATGGGATGCGTCACGGTGACATTGCCGGCGCCACCGAAACTCACCTGCGGGTTCGCAAACCCAAATATCGAATTGCCGGCAGCTGCGGTCAACGTCAGCGTTCCCGTGTCACTGTTGATCCGGCTGTCGCTGCCGAGGGTGATGATCGTCCAGTAGGTCGTGTCGCCCGCGACATTGCGCAGCGCGCCGCCTCCCGCAATGCCGGAGCCGTTAAGCGTCAGGGGTTCCGATGTCATCGTCAGGTCTCCCTGAAGCTCCAGGGCTGCACCGTTGCCGTTAACCACCGTGACGCCATTGATTGTACCCAAAGCACTGCTGTTTAGGACGCGCAATGGCCCCGCCGCAACGATTGTGAGACCTTCGTACGTATTCGTCGCCGTGAGCGTCAGGCGGTGCGGACCCGTTTTGATCAGCTCATAGGGGTTGGCACCCGAGGAGATGGCCCCGCCCACCACCAAATCCCCGGAAGCCGCGTTGAAGGTGCGGTCCCCGCCACCCAGGACGAGCGGCAGCGCAATGGTCTGCGGGTTCTCGCTGTGGTTGGTGACGTCACCCGTCAGCGTGACACTGTTGCCGACCAGGCTGAAAGAGCCGGCCGATCCATGAAACACGAATCCGGCAAACGGGGTGTCCGGCGCAAAGTTGTTGGTGTTGTCCAGGCGCGAGATCATGTCGAAATGCAGCTCTGAACCCGGCGTGGGTACGGCGGGCTGCATCCAATTTGCGGCGGTCTGCCAGTAGGAGTCCGCGCCCTGCCCGATCCAGCGGATCGCCGTCGTTGACGAGGTGCTGGTTGTTGTCGTTGAGGTATCAGTCGAAGAGGAGGAGGTTGTCGAGGTCGATGTCGTCGACGTGGTCGGTTCTCCGGTTTCGAAGCTGGCGCTTTCCGGCGCCCATGCGAAGCCCGCGCTATTGCTTGCGCTGCAGCGATACCAATAGGTGATGCCCGTCGTGAGGTTGTAGAGGTTCGTGGCAAACGCTCCTATGTCACGCGCCCCCAGATCGATCCGGTTGGTCCAAGCCGCTACGTCGGTGCCGCCGTCAGCTCTGTTCCAGAAGATGGAAACCGCCGTCGCCGCCGTACCCGTGGAACTCAGGTATCCATTCAGCGTCGCGCTGGTGGTGTCGACCGCCGTGGCGCCACCCGCGTTGTCGACCAGCGGCGCATCCGTTTCGTTCAGCACCACCACAGTGCCATCTCCCGCAAAGTGCGTCAGGTTGCTCGCCGGGGAATAGGTGCCGGCCGGGATCCATGCCCCCTCCAGGGTCAGACACGCCGTGGTTACTACCGAGCTGCCGTATACGCCCACCGTCCCGGCGCCCACCTCCAAGCGGTCAAAGGCCCCGCCCCCTTCCAGCTCCAACAACCCGGCACCGCGCTTGATCAGGAGCGGTGACGTCGCCGGACCGCCGATCGAAAGCGTGTTGGTTTCCACGGTCAGAACCGCGCCACCAGGCGCCGACAGGGAGGTGAATCTCACGTATTGGTTCACGTTCGTCAGCGCCGAGTTGGTCACGGCAAGCATGCTGCCTGAACCCGTGACGGTGAGCGGCCCGAAGCTCACCCACCCGACCTTATCGGTGTTCCCAATCGCCGCATGCACATCGAGCAGCGAGTTCGTCAGCAGAGTTACAGCTCCGCCCACGTAGTTCGGCCACAAGTGCCCGGTCTGTTGCTCCAGCGTCCCGCCCGCCAACTGGATCACCGCGTTGCTGTACAGCATGTTGCCCGTAAAGAACTCGGTATTGCCGACGGCCCGCGACGCCACCCGCCCCGCCGGGCCTACCGTCAGCGTCGCCGCCCCCAGTTCTACGCCGTTCAACCAGACCGTCGCCCCTTGCGACACCACCAACTCGCCCGCGACCGCACCCACGTTCGCTCCGTACACCTCCATCGCCCCCGGCCCGCGCACTTCCGTCACGGTCCCCTCAGGGACGGATAGAGCACCAACCTCCAGAAGCGCCCGCGGATCGGCCAGCCGCACTGCGCAGTTGCCCACGGTTGCCGAGTCGAAATGCACGGTCTGCTGCGCGTTGGTCTCTGC
>CAZWQJ010000236.1:0-6510 GCA_964635825.1 uncultured Victivallales bacterium
GCGCCAGGTAGGCTTCCGTCACCTGGATCTGGGAGGCGGACATGCCGTCGCCCAGAAAGAAGAAGATATACTTCGGTCCGGCTTCCGCCGTGGCCGCCGCCAGCGCCAGCGCGCCAGCGCATCCTGCCGTTATCATTCCCTGCATCAGTTTTCCGTTCATCGCTCTATTCCTCTCGTTACCTACGTTGTGGTTCGTTGCCTTCGTGCCTTGTGCCGCTCGCTCTCGTCTGTCGCCGTGCGCTGGCTGTTGCCCTCGCCACCTCCCTTTGTTCGATTGACGAGGCGCAACATAGAAGGGCGCAATTGCAGTTTGAAAAGGGCGGGAATAGTATTCGATTAGCGGTGCAGTTGCAGGAGGCTCCTCTTGCTTGGGCGGTTTGGCGTGAAACTAACCGTCCGCTCACACCGCGCTAACACGCCTCTGCGAATCTAGTCAGCAATCGAAGGCAAAGAAACGAGCTGCGGGATATCCCGGTAGATAGAACGAAAGGAGTTGGCGATGAAACGATGGACGACAGTGGGCAAGGGCATCCTGGTCGCCGCGCTGGCGGCGACGACGGCAAGCGCACAGGTGAAGGTGGATGAGGCGCTGCCAATGTACAAGCCGGTTCAGGGCATCTCCGGCAGCATCAAGAGCGTGGGTTCGGACACGCTGAACAACCTGATGACGCTGTGGGCGGAAGGGTTCAAGAACATGTACCCCAACGTCACGGTCGAAATTGAAGGCAAGGGCTCCTCCACCGCGCCGCCTGCTCTGATCGGCGGCACGGCGACCTTCGGGCCGATGAGCCGCGAGATGAAGAAGCAGGAGATGGACGAGTTCGAGACCAAGTACGGCTACAAGCCCACCGCCCTGCCGACCAGCATCGACATGCTGGCCGTATATGTGAACAAGGACAACCCGGTCAAGGGAATGACGATGGCGCAGGTGGACGCGGTGTTCTCGAAGAGCCGCAAGCTGGGGCACCCCGAAGACATCGTCAACTGGGGCCAACTCGGTCTGGAAGGCGATTGGAAGACGCTCCCCATCAGTTTGTACGGCCGCAATGCCGCCTCAGGCACCTACGGCTACTTCAAGGAGCACACGCTTGGCAAGGGCGACTACAAGGACTCGGTGAAGGAGCAGCCGGGCAGTTCGGCCGTCGTGCAGGGCGTGGCCTCGGACAAGGGCGGCATCGGCTATAGCGGCATCGGCTACAAGACTGCCGACGTGCGCGCCGTGCCCCTGGCCTCCGCGGAGGGCAAGATGATCGAAGCCACTCCGGTCAACGCCTACACCGGCGAATACCCGCTCTCGCGGTTCCTCTTCGTGTATGTGAACTTCAAACCGGAGAGCCAGTTGGACCCGCTGCGCCGCGAGTTCATCCGCTACGTGTTCAGCAAGCAGGGTCAGCAGGATGTGGTCAAAGATGGCTACTTCCCCGTGACGGCTGACATTGCCCGCGAGACGCTGAAGAAGGTCGGCATCACGCCGGATTTCTGAGTCCGGCGGCGCGGACCTGAGGGATTCCAGGGCGGCGGGCGGCGGGAAGCGTCCCGCCGCCTTTTTTATCAGAGAACACACATGTCGGACGCCAAGGCATTCAGCGGACGGGCCCGGAAGAAGAAAACCACCTGGTCGGTGCGGGCCGGCGACGTGGTCTCCCGGTTCATGATCACCGTCGGCGGCATCGGCACCCTTGTGGCGGTTTCGACTGTCTTCCTGTACCTGCTGTGGGTCGCCATCCCGCTGCTTAAGCCGTCGGAGATTTCCAGTCCTGTCGCCTTCGCGGTCCAGTCAGGCCCGGCCCCGACGCGCCTGACGGTTGACGAATACCAACTGATCGGCTGGGTGTGGCGCCCCGGTGGCCAGGTCGAGGCCTTTTCGATGGAACGGGGCCGGTCGCTCGGGGTTCAGGAACTCGTGCCCGGCCGCCAGGTAACCGCCGCAGCCTTCTCCCTGGCCGGGACCGAGGCCGTTCTGGGCCTGGGCGACGGTTCGATCGCCTTGGCCCAACTCGGCTTCCGCACCGACTTCGCCACGGAGGCGGACGCGCCGGCTGAGGTGCGAGCCCTGACGGCGGGCGAGTCCGCCGAGGCGGCGGGTAAGGTCTGGGTACGGCTGCCGACCGGGCAACTGCGGTCTCAAGGCCTGGCCTTCACCGTCAACGAACCGCTCGCCGAGGAATCGTCGAGCCCGGTGCGGCTCGTGGACCGTACGGAGTCCTCTGCCGGCGAGTTCATTGCCAGCTACCACGAAAACGGGGAGGCCTTTGTCTCGCGACTCACGCGCCGCAAGAACATCCTCACCGGCAAAACCACGCTCGCCAGAACCGCGGGGCGGGTCACGATCGCGCCCCGCCCCAACGGCGCTGCGCCGCTGCTTCTCGCCCTGTCCGAACTGGCGGACACGCTGACGATGGTCTACCAGGATGGCGCGCTCCGGCGCTACGACCTGCGCGATTTCGAGAAACCGACCCTCATGGACGAGACCCCGCTGTTGGACGGTCCGGGCCTGACGATCACCGCCTGCCGTTACCTGCTCGGGCGCTCCACGCTGCTCGTCGGCGATTCCAGCGGCCGGGTGCGCGCCTGGTTCCCCGTCAATGTCGCGCAGCAGGCGGGCGACGCGCGCAGTCGCACCCGACTCATGGCAGCGCACACGTTCCCCGGCAGCGGCGCGGCGGTCACGGCCCTGGCCACCTCGCAGCGTACGCGCATCTTCGCCGCCGGCTATGCCGATGGCTCCGTCCGCCTGCAGCATGTGACCAGCGGCAAGGAACTCGGCCGTGTCCGCCCCGAAGGGTTCACCGCCCCGATCGACGCCCTCACGCTTGCACCCAAGGACGACGGACTCGTTGCGGTGTCGGGCGGGCAGGTGGCGCATTGGCGGATGGACCCGCGCCATCCGGAAGCCACGCTGGGCGCGCTGTTCGGCCCGGTCTGGTACGAGGGGGCGGCGCAACCGGCCCACGTCTGGCAGTCGTCGTCGGGCACCGACGATTTCGAGCCCAAGTTCGGGCTCATGCCCCTGATCTTCGGCACGATCAAGGCCACCGTCTTCTCGCTGCTGTTCGGCGTTCCAATCGCGTTGCTCGCGGCCATCTTCACGAGCGAGTTCCTGCAGCCGAAGGCGCGCACCGTCATCAAGCCACTGGTGGAGATGATGGCGAGCCTGCCGAGCGTGGTGCTCGGGTTTCTCGCCGCCCTGGTCTTCGCCCCGGTGGTGGCGGGCGCGCTGCCGGCGATCCTGGCGGCGTTTGTGTTTGTGCCGGCCATGTTCCTGGCCGGCGCCTACCTGTGGCAACTGGCGCCCTCCCGCCTGACGCTGCGCGCCGGCCACTGGCGGTTGCCGCTGCTGTTCCTGACCGTGCCGGCGGGCCTGTTTCTGGCGGCGGCCAGCGGAGACGGGATCGAGCGGCTGTGTTTCGCCGGCGACATCATGCGCTGGCTGGACGGCCAGATCGGAGGCGCCGCGGGCGGCTGGGCGGCGCTGCTCTACCCCGTCGCCGCGCTGCTGACCGCGTGGATCTTCAGTGCGGCGGTGAATCCCCGGCTGCGCCGGAAGAGCCGCTCGTGGAGCCGCGGCCGCTGCGCGGTGGCCGATGCCGTCAAGTTCCTTGCGGCTGCCGCGCTCACAATACCCGTGGCCGCCGCACTGGGCGCCGGCCTCGCCGGTCTGGGACTGGACCCCCGCGGCAGCCTGGTCGGAACCTATGTGCAGCGCAATGCCCTGGTGGTCGGCTTCGTCATGGGCTTCGCCATCATCCCCATCATCTACACCCTGACCGAGGACGCCCTGGCCGCCGTGCCCGATCATCTGCGCTCCGCCTCGCTGGGCGCCGGGGCCACGCCCTGGCAGACCGCCGTGCGCATCGTCATCCCCACCGCCATGAGCGGTATCTTTTCCGCCGTCATGATCGGCCTGGGCCGGGCGGTGGGAGAAACGATGATCGTGCTGATGGCCGCCGGAAACACGCCGGTCATGGAATGGAACCTCTTCAACGGGTTCCGCACCCTCTCGGCCAATATCGCCGTGGAGTTGCCGGAGGCGGTCCGCAACAGCACGCACTACCGCACGCTGTTCCTGGCGGCCCTGGTGCTGTTTGTGATGACGTTCATCCTCAATACGATCGCGGAGACCGTGCGAATGCGTTATCGCCGGAAGGCGGTGGAACTGTGAGCCAAACCCCGCGCGCCCGCCGCCTCCGCACCAAGGCCTCGCTCTTCGCGCAGGGCGAGCCCATGGTGTGGCTGACCGGCGGAGGTCTGACGGTCGCGATTCTCATGATCGCGGGCTTGCTTGCGCTCGTGGTCGCGCAGGGCGTGACGACGCTTTGGCCCGCGCCGGTCGTGAAAGCGACGCTGGCCGCTGGCGGCACGGTCATGGGCGAGGTTACGCGCGGGGAATCGTTTCGTCCCGGCGCGTCCCTGCTCGACTCCCTAGCGCCGGAGGCCGCCGCCAAGGCGCGCGCCGCGATGGACGCGCACGAGGGGGCGTTGCAGCGCCGTCTCGTACGGATCGGCAACTATGAGTTGACCGGCGAGCACTTTCAGTGGGTCAACGACTTTCAGGTGGCCTCGGAGGAGCGGCCTGCCTGGGCCGTGGTGGTCGAGCGTACCGCCTGGGGCCGCTTCTACGGAATTCCTTGCGCGTTTCTTCTGGACGGCCGGCGCGTGGCGGAAACGCCCGAGCAGACGTGGGCGCTGTTCCGCGCGCACCATGGCGCCGTGGCCGCGCGCCGGGCGCAACGCCGCCGTCTGGAGACGAGGGATATCGGCGAGGTGAATGCCGCGCTGGAGGCGGCGCGCCTCGCCGTGCGCGCCGCCGAGTTACGGGCGGGCGCGGGATCGTCCGAGCACGCGGCACGCCGCGAAGCCTACGAGGATACGGCCCGGCAGGTCTCCAACGAGTTCGCGCGCATCACGGCCGAGATCGCCACCCTCAATGCCGAGAACGCCAAGTACAAGATGATCCTGCAGACCGGCGAGGGGCGGGAGGCCACCCTGGCACTGGCCGAGATCGTCCGCGCCTATCCGGCCAACCGGATCGGCTTCGCCGGAAAACTCAAACTGTATGCCTCGCGGTGGCGCGAGTTTCTGGCCGACGAGCCGCGCGAGGCCAACAGCGAGGGCGGCGTGTTCCCGGCCATTTTCGGGACGGTGGTCATGACGCTGATCATGTCTTTGGCCGTGGTGCCGTTCGGCGTCATGGCGGCCCTGTACCTGCGCGAATATGCCCGGGGTGGGGCGATCGTCAGCGCGGTGCGCATCGCCATCAACAACCTCGCCGGCGTGCCGAGCATCGTGTTTGGCGTGTTCGGGCTGGGCTTCTTCTGTTACCTCCTCGGCGCCTCCGTGGATGAACTGCTCTTCGCAGAGAGCCTGCCGAATCCGACCTTCGGCAAAGGCGGCCTGCTCTGGGCCTCGCTGACCCTGGCGCTGCTGACGCTGCCGGTGATCATCGTTTCAACCGAGGAGGCCCTGTCGGCCGTGCCCAACTCCATGCGCGAGGGCTCCTATGCCTGCGGTGCGAGCAAGTGGCAGACCCTCAAGCGCATCGTTCTGCCCCGCGCCATGCCCGGCATCATGACCGGCATGATCCTGGCCATGGCCCGCGGCGCGGGGGAGGTGGCGCCGCTGATGCTGGTGGGCGCGGTGAAACTGGCGCCTGAATTGCCGATCGACGGCGCGTTTCCCTTCCTGCACGCGCAGCGCTCGTTCATGCACCTGGGTTTCCACATCTATGACCTCGGCTTCCAGAGCCAGAACAGCGAGGCGGCCAAGCCGATGGTCTACACGACCACGCTGCTGCTCATCGGACTCATTTTTCTGCTGAATGTTCTGGCGGTACGACTGCGCACACGATTGCGCCGCAAATTTGTGTCGGCCGCGTTTTGATGAGGGAGAACGAGCCATGACTGAATCAGGCACCATTGCCATCGGGCTGAGGGGGGATACGGTCCGCGAAGCCACGACAAGCCGGCTGAGCCGGATTGCCGCGGGAGAGACCGTACCCACCGAGCGGCATCCGGAGATCGAAGCGGAAGCCATTGTTCTTGAGACGCAGGACTTCTGCCTGCACTATGGGGCCAAGCAGGCGCTCTTCGACGTGAACATGAAAGTGGCGCACGGGAAGGTGACGGCCCTGATCGGCCCCTCCGGCTGCGGCAAGTCCACGCTGTTACGTTCGGTCAACCGCATCAACGACCTGCTCAGCACGGTGCGCATCGGCGGCGACATGCGCCTGATGGGGGAGAGCATTTATGGACCCGGGGTGGACGTCATCGAGTTGCGCAAGCGCATGGGCATGGTTTTTCAGAAGCCCAACCCGTTTCCAATGAGCATCTACGAAAACGTCGTCTACCCGCTGCGCATCGACGGCGAGACCGACCGGCGCGTGCTGGACGAGGTGTGCGAGCGCAGCCTGCGCGGCGCGGCGCTCTGGGACGAGGTCAAGGACCGCCTGCAGGACAACGCCCTCGGCTTCTCGGGCGGCCAGCAGCAGCGGCTGTGCATCGCCCGGGCCAT
>CAZWQJ010000237.1:0-6469 GCA_964635825.1 uncultured Victivallales bacterium
CGTGGGGTTCATGGCCGCGAGTCCGGCCCCGTCCGGGTTTGACTGCGTGTACAAGTCATTCGTGGGGGAGGGGAACTCCGTCGTCCGCGCCGCGGCGGTGCAAGCGGGCGAATGCCGGAACTCGGTCAAGCGGGGCGCCTCCAGTTGCGGCGCCCTTCAACTGGACGTAACGGTGGCGCCGGGAGAGGTCGCGGATCTGGTCGTCCTGGTCGGCATGGCCAAGAACGCCGGGGATGCAGAGCGGATCCGAACCCGGTTCGGAACACCGGCTCTGGCCGATGCTGCGCTGGCTGGCGTCAAGCAGTGGTGGACGGAGTATCTCGACCGGATTCGCATTGAACTGCCCGACGCCGATATCACCGCGTTCGCCAACGGTTGGAACCGCTACGGCATGTATACGCGGTTCTATTACCGGTTCGGCATCCGCGACACCGCCCAGGATATGGGCGCGTTTGCGGCATTTGACGTGGAGCGCGCCAGGGCCCGGATCCAGCGTCTCTACGAAGCGCAATACCAGGACGGCAGCACCAATCACGATGTTGACCAGTTGAACTCGCCGTATCACAAATCCATCAACTCCGACGTTCCGCTGTGGCTGCCCTGGGCCGCCGGCAGCTTCATCCGCGAGACCGGCGACTTCGCGATACTCGAGCAGCGGTACCGCTACTTCGACGGCGGGGAAGGGACGGTCTACGAGCATTGCGTGAAGGCGATTGATTACATCCGGCGCGAGAGCGGCCGGTTCGGGTTGCCGCTCTTGAAGTGCGGGGACTGGAACGACTGCCTGATGGGGTCCAATAAAACCGGCGTGAGCGTCTGGCTCGGTATCTTCTACCATATCAACCTGATGGAAATGCACGAACTCGCCGCGCGCACCGGACGGACCGCCGATGCGGAGCGTTTCCTGGCGCAGGCCCGTGAACTCGCCGCGAGCCTCAACGCGAAGTGCTGGGACGGACGCTGGTACCTGATGGCTTTTGACGACGATGGCGGGGTGATCGGCGGGCACACCGAGCAGGAAGGGCGGATCTACCTGATGCCGCAAACCTGGGCCATTCTGTCCGGTATTGCGTCGCCGGACCGCGCGCGCGCCAGCATGGAGGCGGTTGAGGAATTGATGGATACGCCCATGGGCATGCCCCTGTTGGCGCCGCCCTATACCAAGCCACAGGATCGGATCGGGGTGATCAGCCGCATGGCGCCTTATGAGCATCACAATGGCGGCGTCTGGAACCACGCGATGACCTGGGCCATCCTGGCGGAATGCAAAATCGGCCGGCCGGATCGCGCGCTGGACCTGTACCGCAAGTTGTTGCCGGCCTACCTGAGTCAGAAATGGCCGGAATATATCGCGGAGCCGTATACGTACACCTCCTTCACAAACCCGCCGGAATCCGGCGAGCCGGGTCATCCGGCTACGGGCTGGAATACCGGAACCGTCTGCTGGATTTACCGGGTTCTGCACGAGGGGTTTGCCGGCATCACGGCCACCTACGACGGGTTGCGAATCGAGCCCCGCCTGCCCTCCGGCTGGCGCAACATTACGGTCAAGCGTCTCTACCGCGGTAGCGTTTACCATATCGCCATCGAAGCCCCGACAGGCGCTTCGCAGGGCGTGAAGGAATTGTATGTGAATGGAAGACGGATAGCCGGTAATCTCATCCCCGTTCTGCCTTCCGGGCAGGAGGTGGAGGTACGGGTGGTGCTCGGCTGATAAGGAGATAGAGGAATGAAAAGCCAGACCGTGGGAACGCTGACTGCAGGAACGCTTCTGTTGACGGCGTCGGTTGCCATGGCGGGCGGACTGCCGGCGGCACCGGACCTGATGCCGGTCAAGATGCTCAAACCGTCGAAGCATGCGCCGGTTGAATTGGTCCGTAAGGGGGAACCCCGCGCCGTTGTGTACGTGGCGGCCGCCGCCCCCTCGGCCAACCTGAAGATCCTCGTGACCGAACTGGTCGAGGCGGTCAAGTTAAGCACCGGGGCGGCGCTGCCGGTCGTGACGAACCCGCCGCCCGCGGACCAACCCGCGATTATCATCGGCGACTGCGACGAGACGCGCAAGGCCGGCCTCAACGGAAAGAAACTCCCGATCGAGGGGTTCGAGGTGAAGACCGCCGCCAACCGGGTCTATCTCGTTGGCAGCACGGAGGCGTTGCCGCCCAACCCCAATATCACGGATTCCTTGTCGAACGACGGCACCGCCTGGGCGGTGGCCGACTTCCTGGAACGATTCGTTGGAGTACGCTGGTACTGGCCGGTGCAGTTTGGCGGTCGTACCGTTGTCACGAGCGCCGACCTCGCCGTCCCGCCCGCGCATTACCTCGACGCGCCTGCATTCCGGAAACGCAGTCATTACCCGCCGGGCGCCTACGGCGGCTGGCAGTCCCGCCATTTCGACAAGCCGCAGGATCGACCCGAGCCGCCGGCGGCCACCAAAGGCGTGGCCCGGATCGAGATGCAGCCCTTGCTGGCCGGCCTGCGCGCGGGCAACAGTTGGCCGTACCTGATCAAGGTCCATCAGCCGCAGGGGGGATTCCCGTTTCGCGACGCCCAGTGGGCAAAGGAGCACGAGACGATGTTCGCCCTTAACGCGGATGGCACGCGCAGCCGGGGACTGCTCTGCTACAGCTCGCCCAAGACCTTCGATTACCTGATCGAGGGCGCAAAGCGAGCCTGGGATGACAAGAAAGGCGGCGCCCCCTGGGTCACGGGGTTGTGTCTGAGTATCTCGCCGGGCGACTCGCCGGTGGACTGCCACTGCCCCGACTGCCGGAAATTGCTCGACCCCAAATCGCCGCGCTACGGCATGGCCAGCGGCGAGGCGTCAAAGATCATGGGCACGTTCGTGAAGAAGGTCTGCGAGGAGGTCAAGCGGCGCTGGCCGGACAAGAAAGTGATCTTCCTTCCGTACTGGAACTACACGCTCTGCCCCGAGGAAATCGAGTTCCCGGACAATCTGGAGATCGAGATGTGCACGACAGGCTTCGCGCTGTATCGCGAGAAGCAGGTGCGTGAGGGCATCGACAAGAACCTTCGCGCCTGGAGCCGGAAAACCGGCGGCAGGATCACGAGTTGGGAGTATTCCTGCTGGGTGATCGACTGGACGCACGCCCCGCTGCAGTTCCCTCACCTTGTCCAGGATTACTACCGGGCGAACCGCAAGGTGCTGGTCGGCTCGTTTATCAACGGGAACATGATCGCCGAATGGAGTAAGTGCGCGCCGACCCTTTACGTGTGGCAGCGGGTGTTGTGGAATCCGGACATCAACGTCGAGGCGACGCTGGACGAGATGTGCGCCCGGCTGTTCGGCAAGGGGGCGGCGTCCTGCCGCGAACTGCTGCGCCTGATGTGCGACCGGTGGGAAAAATCGCCCTGGAGCGAGCCGCCGGGAACCGGCCGTCTGTCGCCCGCAATCTTCCGCGAGACCTGGCCGCCGGAGGTGGTCGCCGGGATGGATAAGTTGCGGCAGCAGGCGCGCGAGGAGATGAAGGACGATCCGGTCGGCCTGGCCCGGCTCGACTACTGGACTTGGACCTTCGACGCTTTCCTGAAGGAAGCGCAGGAAATACAGGCCAAGGCGGACGCGACTCCCCCGGTAGAGTGAAGCGATCATGTCGCGCAAATCAACGAGTGTCATGTGGCTTGGTGCCCTACTGCTGGCGCTGTTCCGCGGGTACGGTGTCCTCGCGCAGCCTGACGATGCTCCAACGCACGGCCGGCCGTTCTTCATGCCCGAGCAGGAGCGCGCGCGCCTCAGGCAAACGATCGCTACCGAGGAGTGGGCCAAGGCGGATTACGCCCGCATCCAGGATGCCGCCCGCAAGGGCAACGGTTTCCTCGCCGCGTTTCTGTATGCGCTGGACGGCGATGCCGCCTATGTGCCGGTCGCGCGGAAGTGGTTGCAGGAGAAGTTTGGCGCCGGGCGGCCGCAGCGCGCGCGGGCCGCGCTCAATAGCCCGGAGTTCTTTAGAGGCGGGACCCCCCACCTGGGCGACGTCTTCTATGACGTGGACTTCAGGCCGTACGTCGGATTCGACTGGGTCTACAACGGGTTGGAGCCGGAGGTTCGCCAGGAGATCCGTGACGGTATTGCCGCCGGGGCTCATTTCAAGATGCGCTGCATGGACCGCTGGACCCAGACGCCCAACCTGGTATTCAAGCCCACCGCCATCGTCGCCCTTGCCGGGCTGGCCATTCAGGATCCGGAGGCGATCGCCTGGGGCCTTCACCGCAAGCCGGGCGACCCGCTCGGAGGGTATCTGTCCGTCCTTGAAAGCATGTTGAAGGATGGCGGCCCCTGGCACGAAGCCCCTACCTATCCGCTCGCCCACCAGGATCTCTATTGCATGGCCCTGGTCTCCCGCTATCGCGCGCTCTATGACGGCCGGGACTGGTGGAACGAAAAGACGCCGGATGGCGGCAGTCCGAAGGGGTTGATGGACTACTACATCGACACGGCCTATCCGATCGAGCGCACCGGGTTCGGCCCTGGCCAGATCCGCGTCGCCACCTACGGCGACGGCGCCACTAATCCGAAGGGAGACCTGTTTCTAGCCAACCCGGCTGGCCCGGCCATCACTTTCACCGAGGCGCTCATCGCGGCGTACAACGCTTCCGGCGATCCGCGCCTGGCGCCCTTTGTCGCGATGATTCCCGACTACAAGCCCTCGCTCGTTGACCGGCGCCCGCTGCCCGCAACGATCGAGTTTCCCTCCGTCTCGTCAAGGATTTGGCCCGATTACGGATTGGCGATCCTGCGCGCGGAGGAGTCTCCCGCCTACTGGACGAATGACGCGCCGGTGGTTTTCCAGATCATGAGCAAGGGCTACGGCCACGACCACGGCGACAAATTCGGCATCATGTTCCACGGGGCGGGCCGCCTCCTTTATCCGGATTATAACGCCATCCAGTACGAGAACGCCGATATCGGCTGGTCGCGCAGCACCCTCTCGCACAACACGCTCATGGTTGACGAGGAAGAGACGCGGAACGCGGAGGTTTCCGGTCTCCGTCATGCCTTTAATCCGGACGTGAAATACCTGGCTACGTCGGCCTCCGGTGTCTTCGATGGCGTGGATCAGACACGCGCCCTGCTGCTCACCCGCGAGTACCTGCTCGACCTCTTCCAGGCGAACAGCCTGTTCCCGCACACCTTTGACTATCTGCTGCACAGCCTTGGCACGCCGCGACCCGCGCGCCCGGAGGAGTTCAGCCCTTCGAACGCACTGGATAAGCGCTTCTGGCTGGTGAGCGATCGGCGGGCCATGACCACCGGCAAGCCCTGGGCGCTGGACTTCGTCATCAAGGACGCGCCGGGGAGCCGGAAGGGGAAGTTCGGTCCGGAATGGTACGATCACACCGCCGCCGTGCGCGTCACCATGGCCGCGGAACCGGAGACGCTGGTTACCCACGGCATCTCCGGCATCGAGTTGGGGAAACGCGCAGCAAGCGCCTTCGATCCCCTCGGCATGCTGGTGGTGCGCCGGGCAGGCGTCCGGCAGACCGTATTCGTCGCCACGCATGAGCCGTATGCCGACACGGCCATGCCGCAAGTCGCCGCGGTCACCACGGTGGCGCAAGCCGGGAATGCCATCCTGGTCCGTGTGGACGCCGCCGACTTCACCGATTACGCCGCCGTCTCCTTCGGGCCGCAACCGGGCGCGCCGGAGCATGTTCTGGAGGCCGCCCCGAACCTGCGTGTGGCCTTCAAGGATTACGGCTACCTGCGGGTGCGACCCGACGGCACGATGCTGGCGCGCGGCGGATGGACTGGACTGCGGTTCCCCGTCGCGAAGGGCACACTCATCCTCAATGGAACGCGCGTGGCGACCGCGTCGGAAGGAGGGTGCCTGACTTATGGCGTCATTCCGTCGCCGGCCACTCCGCCTGCCCCCGCAGCCGAGGTAGAATGCCCGCTACCCATTCGAATGTTCCCGGCGGTGGCGCGCTTGGCGGCGGCGGGTCGGCGCGCCGTGACCTTCACGGTGGAGAACCCCCTCAAGACGAAGGTGTCCGGCTCGTTGGCGTTCGATCTGCCCGCTGGCGTCATGATCGAACCGGCCGTGCCGCGGTTCGCGTCGCTGGCGCCTGGGCGGACGGCGCGGGTGCCTGTGACCTTCCGGGCCACCGCCGGGGCCCGGGCGGGGAGCCTCACGGTCCCGTATCGCATTACATACCGCGCGGGGGACAACGCGGCCATCACGACGGCGGCCATGCCGGTCAGGATGACCATCGGTCCGGTCTTGCGCCTGCTCTACCGGCATCCGGAAAAGAACGTCTTCCGGATCGACGCGCCGTTGTACACGATGGAGTGCGACATGTTCCACGGCCTATGCCGGTACTTGGCCGATGATGATGACACCGTGCGCCTGGAAGGCGCGCCGCTCTTCACCTTCCGCAGTGAGCAGGAGGACATGCTTTATGCAGGCACCCCCCAGGCCTTTACGTGGCCCACCGAGGCGCCAGC
>CAZWQJ010000238.1:0-6403 GCA_964635825.1 uncultured Victivallales bacterium
CTCGCACGGTGTGAATCCGGACGCGCACGGCTTTGCCGGTCATGCGGGCGCGCCCCACAGCCTGAGCCAGAGCCTGGGCCAGCAGGCCCGGATCGGGCCGCAGCGGATCGGAGATGATCTCCAGGTCATGCGGATACAGGTAGCGCAGCAGGCGGAAGTCGAGGGTGTCGGGCAGAATGCCGCAGGCGGCGGCCAGTACGAACAGCCCCGGATGCCCTGCGGCGCCTGCCGCAACCGCCTGAGGCAGGCAGGACACCCAGGCGACGCCCAGCGTGAGATGGGTCAGTCCTTTCATGGTGGTGCGAGTCCAAGGAGGCGGGCGACGGCCGGCATGAACCCTGACATGGCGCACGCCATGGGCAGCAGGATCACGCCTAGCGCATTGAGGCGTCGCGCGCCGAAAAGCGGCGGGATGAGGCCGATACCCGTGGCCACGCCCATCACGGCGAGTCCGGCCACTCCACCGACGCCGGCAATGAGCGCTAAGAGCAGCGCGAGGGCGGCCAGCGACACGCGACGGTAACCCTGCCGCTCCAGAAGGTGGAGCACCAGACGCGCCATGGGCCCGACCCCCCACAGCGCCAGCGCCGCTGCGATGCCGGCCGCCGCCAGGGCCAGCGTCAGGTCGCCCGGCCTGACGGCATGCACCCCTCTCAGCATGGCGGCGGCGCCGCCGCGGGCAACTCCCAGCGCCGGCATGAAGAGCAGCAAGAGACCTCCTGTGTAGTACACGGCCCGGCATGCGCCTTGTCCCACGAGAAAGGTGCGTTCGTTGCGGGTCGACAAGGCGTGGCCGGCGAGCAGGCTGCCCAGCCCACCGCTTACCACGGGGATGAACGCCGCGAAAGCGCCCCCCACGATGCCCGCCGCCCAGCCGTGAAGCAGCGACGGCAAATCCGGCCGGCCCCCCGGCGAGTTGCGCTGCGCCGGAATGCGGACCCGGCCCACCATGTTGAGCAGCAGCCACGGCACGGCGAAGAGGCCCGCGAACGCGGGCATGAGCCCCTGCGCGGCGGCCGCCACCGGCAACGGCGAACGGATAAACAGAATCATCCCCAGCAGGCCCGCCAGGAGGAAGGTCGCCAGTCCGGCCACCACATTGCGCAAGCCGCTCCACAGTCGCCGGCCGGAGGTCAGTCCGGCCGTCCGCCCCTGCGGCCACTCGGAGAGCACCATGAAGGTCATCACCCCCCACAGGATCCAGTGGTAGTGCGGCGCCAGCACCCGGTGCAGGGTCGGCAGGGCGGGGGCGAGGACCGCGCCCAGCGGGACCAGGGCGACGAGGGCGCCGGCCGAGCCCAGCGCCGTCAGGTGGATCGCCTCGAGGCCGCGCCCCTCTAGAAGATAGCGCTGCCCCGGCAACACGGCGAACAGCGCGCTCTCATCCGGCGCGGAGAGCAGGATGGCGGGAATGGCGCTGACGATGACCCAGGCCGTGACGGCCGCCACCACGCCGACGAGCGCCAGGTCCGAGGCAAACCCTTGTGCGGCCGCCGACATGCAAAGAAGCCCCACGCCCAGCACGCTGTAAACATGAAAGCCGGGGAGACAGGCGACGAGGCTGCCACCCAAGGCACCGCCCGCCGCGACGGCGGCTACGGCGAGGCTGGGCAGCCAGCCGTTCATGCGGGTTCCGCGGGCCGGCGCGCCGGGTGATAGTGAACATAGGCACGCAGCACATATCCTATGCGGTGTTTTAGCACGTCCTCGACCTGCGAGGCGATGGCATCGCCCTGCCTCACGGTCTGTGCGCCGTCAATGCCGATCTGGATGTTGAGCACCAGGTAGGGACCGAAACGGTGCGCGTGGACTTCCTCAACGGCAAGCACGCCCGGCACGGTGCCCAGGAGTGTGCGCGCCTGTTCTTCCAGTTCATGGCCGGGCACGGTGTCCATGAGATCGGAGGACGACTCCCGGAGGATGTGGACGCCGGTCTTCAAGACCATGATGGCAACAAGTGCGCCCACCGCAGGATCGCCGAACGGCAGGCCCATCCGGCCGAGCAGGATGCCCACTGCCGCACCGCTGGCGGAAAGGATATCGTTCCGATGGTCGTAGGCCAGGGCCATGATGGCCGCATTGCGGGTCTTCTTTCCCGCCCGCTGGGTGAGGATGGTGAGTGCGATCTTGACGATGATCGTGAACAACGCCACCCAGAGCGCGCTGATCTCGGCGCCTCCGTAGGTGCTGGTGCCTTCAAAGTAGTCGTAAACACGGTTGATGGAGTCCCAGAAGATCGCAATGGCGGTGGCCACGACGAATGAACCGACCACCAGGGCGGCGATGGTTTCGAGTTGCGAGTGGCCGTACGGGTGTTCACGATCCGGCGGCTTGCCCGCCAGCTTCATGAAGATCTTCACGACGATGTAGTAGGCCACATCGGAGGTTGAGTTGATGCCGTCCGCGAGCAGCGCGGGGCTATGGCCCAGAACGCCGATGAAGGTCTTCAGGCCGGCGAGGACGATATTGGCGCCCAAGCCCACATTGACGATGGCGTTGGCGCTGTTTGGCTTGTCACCCGGCATGAGCGGAGTCTCCTGGCGGTTCGGGGGCGAGGGTCAATGCGGCGAGGCAGGGCAGGTGACGATAGCGTCCGGCATGGTCGAGCCCGTAGCCGACCACGAACACATCGCCGACGGTGAATCCCACCACATCCGCTTTCACCGTCGTCTGGCGGCGCGCCGGCTTGTCGATCAGTACGCAGGTGCGGATCGAGGCGGCGCCGCGTTCGGCGAGCAGCCGGCACAGCATCTGGAGCGTCATGCCGGTGTCGAGAATGTCGTCCACCACCAGCACGTGGCGTCCCACAACCGGCAGCGACAGGTCGTGTTTGAGGGTTATCGTCCCGGAGGGGGAGGTGCCGTTGCCGTAACTGGACAGCGTCACGAAATCCATGACCAGGGCGATGCCGCGGCTGGCCAGGGCGCGCGAAAGATCGGCGACAAACACGAAGCTGCCCTGCAAAATGCCGATGCAATGCAGCTCGCCCGGCGGCAATTGGGCGGCCATGGCATCGGCCATGGCGTCGATACGGCGGCGGATCTGTTCTGCGGAAAACAGGAGGGCCAGTTCGTGGCCCGGTGCGGCGGGTGGCAGCAGGGCGGTCATCGGAAGCCATCTCCTTTCGCCACCGTCACCTGGAGCCCCCGGGCATCGTCCAGGAAGAGGCGCGGCCGGCGGTCCGGCGTCAGGCTCAGGCGGCCCTGCGCCTCGACGCGGTCGCCACGCCGCGGGAGCGTGCCGGGCGCCGCGGTCAGGGCACGCGCCACGTGGCGCGCGGCGGCCACAGTGATGCGTCCTGTACCGTCGTCGAGATCGAAGCTCACGTAGTCCGTCTGGCCGTGGTCGCCTGCAACGCGCGGTGCGGTTACGGCGGCGCCCGCGACGCGCACGTGGGCCATGGCCATGCCGGGTCGCACCGTGGCGACCTGCACCAGCGGCACGGGGGTCACGCGGGCCTGCACGACCAGCGCCGTCAGGCCGCCGACCGCCAGGATCAGGGCCAGCGCGCGCAGGAGGCGCACTGGCCCGCGTTGCTCGGCGTCTGCGCCGCAGTAGGGGCAGGTCAGTTCGGGCCCGATGAAGCGGCCGCAGCAGCCGCAGTCCACATCGGCGGGCTGGCCGTCGGGCCGCAGGACATCACGCCGCGTCACAGCATCCCCACGATCTGGCCGAGCACGTCCTGCGTCGTGATGACGCCCGTCACTTCGGCCTGGGCGTTGACGACGAGGCACATGGGCTGGCGCGACAGCCGGAGCCGCGTGAAGACCTCGACGAGGGCCGTAGTCTCGGGAATGAACAGCGGGGGCCGGGCGAAGGCGGCCACGCGGGCTTGGGCGTTTTCGCGGGCGCCGGACATGACATCGAAGAAGTTGACGGTGCCGATGTAGGCATTCCTGGCACTGTCGAACACCGGCACACGTGCATGGCCGTCCTTGCGCACCAGCGCGCAGAATTCGTCCACGCTGGCTTCGGCACGGACCGTGGTGGTGGTCGCGATGGGGAGCATGATGTCCCGCGCCGTTCGGGCCGACAGGTCCAGCACGCGGCGGATCATGATGCGCTGCCGGGGCGACAGCATGCCGTGCGCCTCGCTCTCCTGGGCCAGGATATCGATCTCGTCCTTGGTCGCGAACAGGGGCCGGGGGGGCTGGTCCTTGATCGAGGAAGGCAGCAGCCCCTGGCTGATCCACGTCATGGTGCTGGCCAGGGGTCGCAGCAGGATGGAGGACCAGCGCAACACGAAGGCGAACTCGCGGCAACGCTTGGTGGGGTCGCCCTGGAACCAGGCCTTGGGCAGGTACTGGCAGAAGACGAGCACGACGAGCGTGAAGGTTGTTCCCGCGATCAGTTCACCCCACGACCCGAGCAGGTCGTGACCCAGGCTGGCGGCGATGACCGAGGCTGCGACCGTGCACAGATTGCTGCCGGTCAACGACGTGCCCAGCAGGCGGTCGGGGTGCTCCAGGAAGGACTCCAGGATCTTGGCGCGTTCATCGTCCTGCTCACTGAGATGCCGGAGTCGCATCCGGTGGATGGAAATCACGCCTGTCTCGATGCCCTCGAAGAAGGCGATGCCGAGCAGGCAGAAGAGAATGAAGACCAGCGAGGAGAGCATTACAGGAATACCTCCTCAAACTCGGCCGAACGCGAGGGCTTCTCGATCTGCGCGAGCGTGATGCGATGCTTGCGCATCTGCAGCACGGTGACGCGGCACCCCTGGGCCTCGATCACGTCGCCGGTGCGGGGAATGCGTCCGGCGTGTGCCGTGATCCAGCCGGCGATGCGGTCGGCACCCTCGGCTTCCAGCGTGACATCGAGATCGTAGTTGATCTCTTCCAGGTTTGCGGTGCCATTGACCAGCCAGCGGTTGGGGCCGTTGGCTTCGACGTTCAGCTTCTGCTCACCACGCAATTCGATCGCGAATTCGGCGATCTCATCGAGAATATCGCCCCGCGTGATGAGGCCGGCGGTGCCCCCATACTCGTCGATGACGATGGCCAGCCGCCGCTTCTGCTGCTGAAAGGTCGTCAACAGCGTGTCGAGCGGCGCGGTATCCGGGACATAGAAGTGGGGATACATGGCGACCTTGATGTCGTGCTCCGGCGCGAGCAGGAACTTCGCGACATCCAGAAAGCCCTCGATATGGTCGAGATCCCCGCGGTAGACGGGCAGATAACGGAAGCGGGCGCGGCGGCAAATGTCGACGTAGCGCGCCGGCTCGGCGTTCAGGTCGATACCGATCAGGTCCACGCGCGGGGTCATCACGTCGCGCGCATGGAGCGTCTCCAGACGGATGATGCCATCGACCATCATCCGCTCTTCCTTGTTCAGGACGCCTTCTTCATGGCTGACATCCACGGCCGTCAGCAACTCCTGGTCATTCAAGGCTGTCCGACGGGGAGTGAGCTGTTCATGGAAGGACCGCGTGATCCAGTTCAGTAAACCACGCACGGGGGCGCACAGACGGATCAGGTAGGCCAGCGGCACGACGTACCAGATGGCGATCGCCTCGGGACGGCGCACCGCCAGACGCTTGGGGGCGACGTCTGCGAACATGATGAGTACGATTGTCATGACGGGAATCGCCACCATTTCGGCGCGAGCCGGAATCACCGTCATGGCGATGAAATACCCGATGTTGGCTGCCGCGATGTTGACGATCGTATTGCCGATGAGAATGCTCGACAGGAGGTCGGTGGGCGCAGCCAGCAGGGCCTCAATGTGCCGGGCGGCCTTCGGGTGGGTCCGCCGGATGCGGTGGGTCTGCATGGGCGAAAGCGAAAACAGCGCCGTCTCCGCGCTCGAGAAGAACGCCGAGAGGCCCAGCAACACCAACAAGGCCGCGATTTCCGCGACAAGAAGAGGACTCATACAACCACCTGCATGCCGCTGGCATTAGACAGGGAGGAGGGCCTCAAGTCAAGGTTCGTCCGTTGTGTCTCCCGTCGTGGCAAGGCTGATTCACCCGTCATAAGTGGCTGGTAAATGCGACGGAAGTCCAACCATCCGCTCTCGTTGGAGCGGCGAATGGAGGAAGTTGGCGAGAAAACGTACGGCCGTAAAGCATTGCGCAACAATGCGTTGGGAGAAAGTCTAGTCAACTAGACTCGGCCCCGTGGCGGCCTGCCCCGCCGGTGGTTGAAAAGCCGCCTCCCCCAGAGTGGCTCGCTGTCGCTGCAGGTCTGGTGCCTTGCGACTGCGGTCGCTTAGCCCCGTTCCCGTTTCGGCGGGGCATGAACGCAGGTGCCATGCAGCGCATGGGCCGCTTCCATCCAGCTTTCCGACAGGGTGGGGTGGCAGTGAATGGTGCGTCCGAGCTCCTCGGCCGTCAGTTCGGCCCGGACTGTGGCGGTGGCCTCGGCGATGAGTTCCGTGGCATGCAGCCCCACGGCGTGTGCGC
>CAZWQJ010000239.1:0-6366 GCA_964635825.1 uncultured Victivallales bacterium
GGATGTCGACGCATTGGCGATGATGCGGCAGCGCTCCAGCGTGAGCTGGACCCCCGACAAGTACAAACCGCCACCAATGGTCGCCTGGTTGTTCGCGATCGTGCAGTTCGCCACCGTCACCCGGCCGCCGCTTTGGAAGAACCCGCCACCATTCACGGCATTGCCGCCGGTGACAGTGAACCCATCCAACCGCGCACCCGTGGCCCCTTGCACGACGGGCCCGCCCCCGCTGAGAATCGTGGGGTTGGCCACCCAATCGCGCTCACCCACGGCGCTCATGCCGGCCACGAAACCGCCATAGACCGCCACATTCGTCGCCATGTTGAACGTTCCGGGCGTGTAAGTTCCGGCCGCCACCCAGAGCGTGTCGTTGGTTTTGGCGGCCGCCAGCGCGTTGTGCAGGCTGGAGTACGCATCCGTCCACGTCCGGCCATCCTGTGCACCGACCGCGCCGCTGTCGACATACAGGACACCATCCCGCCTCGTCGTGACGCGCACCCAGACGCCCGTCGAGTAGTTGGGAACCTCATCCGCGGCGAAAACCCGGTAGTAGTAGATCGTGCTGGGCGAGAGCCCGCCGTCCGCCCACGAGGAGGCCGCCCCCGGCGCCGCGTTGCTGGCGGGCCCCATGTAGGTGACGACACCATCCGTCAGGTTGGTGCCGGCCGCGTAGCGATTGGTATCCACCGGCGCCCCCGTCGGCACGGCGCCTTCACGGCGCACGATCAGCACCTCCGCAAAATCCGCGTCCGGCGGATTGGTCCAACTCAGCAGCACGGTGCCGCCCCCGCCCACCGCGCGCAGGCCGCTCACCGGCCCCGGCGCCGACGGGTCCAGCAGTGTCGTCGCGTTCGCGGCCGCACCACCGGCATAATTGGGAACCCCGTCATAGGCGTAGACCGCATAATGGAACGTCTGCAACGCCGGCACGCCCGTGTTCAGCCACGACGAACCCTGCCCCTGTCCGCCATTGGAGCCCCACCCCGCATACACCACCACCCCATCGCCAAGAACGTCGCCCGGCAGGTACTCGTTCGTCCACACCGGCGCCGTCGTCGGGGCCGCACCCGCGCGCCGCACAATCAACACCCCCGCAAAATCGGTGTTCGTCGGATTCACCCACGTCAGCGCAACCTGGTCCATGCCACCCGTGGCCGTGAGCCCCGTCACCGGCTCCGGCGCATACGGCTCCCGCACCCGCTCAAAGGCGCCCATGTCCACGCCGCCGCCCTGCGGCCGCGACAAGCCGGGCAGATCCCGCACCGGTGCCCCCTGGGGCCCCGCCGTATCGAGGCACGGGCTCACGCCGCGCAGCCCGTAGTGCGCCAGGCGATAGGTCGCCCCCGCCAGGCCCGTCGTCGCCACGCCCATCACCGACACCGTCGTCGGCGTGTTCGTCACCACCAGGTACGCCAGCATGGCCGCATTCGTATTCGGATTCAGCACGTAGCCCGCCAGCTTCCCGGGCGTCCAGGAGGCCGTGGCGTCCGTCAGCACTGTCACGCCGCTCGCGTTCGTGTAAGCCGCATCCGCCGTCCACACCCCACTCGTGCTCACCACAAACTTCGGATCCACCGCGATCACGCCGCCGCTCTCCAGCTTCGCAACGCCCGCCACCGCATAAATATTGGTGACGCCGAACTCGATGTCGCTGTGGCCCACGGTGAGCACGTCGCCGCTTACATCCACGCGTATCTGCGTGCCTGTGCCCGCGGTACGATTGCCGTACACAATCGAGTTGGTCAGGATAAAGTAGCCATTGCGCAGGAAGAGCCCGCCGCCGCCGTAGCCCACATTCGGTTCCGTCGTGCGGTTCCCGACGATCGTGCAGTTCAGCAGCACATTGGTGCCGCGGCTCGGATCGTACAGGCTCATGCCGCCGCCGCTGTAGCGCGCCTGGTTGCCCACTACCAGCAGGTTCTCAAACCGCGAACGCGAGCTGTTATCCGACCACAGCGCGCCACCATAGCCCGGGGCCGTGTTGCCCGCCAGCACGGTGCTGCGCACCGCCGCATCAGAATCGTACAAGTACAACCCGCCGGCATGCACATTGCCGCCAACGGCCGTGTTGCCGCTGAACCGGCAATCCTCGATCACGCTGTCGAAGCGGAACAGAAACAACGCGCCGCAGGCACCCGCCGTCGACTCGTTCGCAAAGAAGTCGCTGTTGCGGATGAGGTCGCCCGTGGCATAGGCCCGACGGTAATCCAGGGCCCCGTACTGCGAAGCCCGGTTCGCATAGAATCGGCAATCCACGATCTCCGCCGGAATCATGGGCGCCACCAGATCCGATCGGTCATGATAGATCGCACCACCCCGCCCGCTGTTGGCCAGATTGATGGCCGTGTTGCGCGCAAAGGTGTTGCGCCGCAAAATCAGATCGCCACCGAAACTCTCGATCGCGCCGCCGGTCAGCGTCGACGCGTTGTCCTCCAACACCGAGTCCACGATCGTCAACGGCCGGAAGTAGTGGTAGATCCCACCGCCGTGGCCGTCGTTCGCGCGGAAGGTCGAGTTCCCACGAAACACGCAGTTGGAAATCAGCACGCCCGTCGCACCGCGGCTCGCGTGGCGCACGGTCATCGCCCCGCCAAAGAAGTTCGCCACGTTGTTAAGAAAGCGGCAGTTGCGGATCGTCAGCGTCACGTCGCTGTTCCACAGATACAGCCCGCCGCCGTTGCGGTACACGTCGGTATCAAACAGGGCGCTGTACGCATAGCCCGAGGTCACGGTCACCCCATCCAGCACCGCGTTGGTGGCCCAAGTCGCCGTCACCACGTGGTACACATCGCCAATGCTCGGTGACTCGCTGCCGTCGATATCGCCACTCAGCGTCGTCGGATTCAGCTCCCAGTTGCGCTGATTAAATGCCGTGATGCTGTTCGTGAATCCACCATACACGCCCACGTTCGCCTTCAGCACAAAGCTCGAATCGCGGCTGGCACCCGGCTTGTACGTGCCCGTGGCCACCCAGAGGTTCTTGCCGCCGACCGCCGCCGCCAGGCCCGCCTCAACCGTCGGGAACGCGTCCGCCCAACTCGTGCCGTTGCTGGCGCCCGTCGCCTGCCAATCCACGTAGAGCACATTGCGCACCTGCGGCGTCGCGCTGCCACTCACCCCCACGGAATAGTTCGGCACCTCGTCGCGCGCATACACCGCGTAGTAATACGTGAGCAGATTCGTCACGCTCGCATCGCGCCAGGTCACCGCCGCGTTGGGCGAGCCCGCCCCATTGTAGACCACCACGCCATCGCTGACGGAATCACCAACACTGTAGGCCACGGTCGGCGACGGCGTCCCGCTCGGAGCAGCGCCCTCGCGTCGCACCACCAGAACACCCGCCAGATCCGCGTCAGCCGGGTTCGTCCAGCTCAACTGCACCCACGTGTCGTCGCTGATCAGCGAAAACCCGCTCACATCCGCCGGCGGCACCACATCCACCGCCGTCGTGGCACTGGCCAACGGACCGGTCGCGTAGTTGCGCACCTGGTCCATCGCAAAGACGGCGTAGTGATAGGCCGTTGCATCCGCACGATCGCCATCCACGAACGCGTTGGCCGCACCCGGGGTGCCGTCGGCCGCCACGCCCGCCACAATGACAACCCCGTCACCCAGCGGCTGCCCCACCGTACAGCGCTGGCCCGTCGTCGGTACACCCGTGGGGTCCGCCCCCTGGCGCCGCACGATGACCACTCCGCCAAAATCGGCATCGGCGGGGTTGGTCCAGGCAAGGCTGACCGTTCCGGTACCACCTGACGCACTGAGGCCCGTGACCGCCGCCGGCGGCGTGGTGTCATTCACCGGCGTCCCGCTGGCGGCCACGCCAGCCGAGTAGTTGGCCACGTCGTCGTAGGCAAAGAACAGGTAGTGGTAAGTCGTGCCCGCGGCCAGCGGCGTGTCGGTCCAACTCGCGGCGTCGGCCGTATGCACCACGACACCATCGCCCAGTGTCTCGCCGTTCGTATACACGTGCCCCACCACCGGTGTCCCGGTCGGCGCGGCACCCGCATTGCGCACGATCAGCACCCCAGCCCGGTCGTGGCTGGGCGGGTTCACCCATTCGAATTCCACCCGCAGGTGCAGCGGATACGCCACCAGATTCGTAACCGCCGGCGGCGGCAGTACGTCCGTCTGCACTTCGTAGGCGCCCACGTCCGGAGCCCCCTCGCGCGGACGAAATGCGTCAGCCAGATCGTTGGTCACAGCCAGCGCGGCACCGACATCCACCAGCGGACTCGCGTCCGCAATGCGCGCGTCCACGATCCGGTACGCGTCGCCAGCATCCGCCACCGCCGTGCCGATGCGGTTGGTGCGCGCATTGCCCCACACATACAACGTATCGACCGTATTGGAGGCGACCACGAACTGCAGCCACTGGGCGCCGTCCGGGTTCACCGTCTTCCCCGCGTGCGCATTCACCGCCCACGACTCAACCGCCGTCAACGCCGTCTGACCGCCCAACGCATCGTAGGCACTCACCGCCGACCACGTGCCGGTGGTGGCCCCAAGAAACTGCGGATCCACATTCAGATTGTTCAGCCCGCTCCATCCCCCGGCCACATCACTGTGGGCCACGATCAGCGTCGTCCCCGGCGCCGGGTTGAAAATCTCCGGGCCGCTCGTCACGGCGGAGTTGCCCCACAGGATGCTGTTGGAGACCGTACTCACGCTCTCATAGTTGGCACTGAAGGCACCGCCACGTGCCCCCGCCCGGTTGCCGATGATGGTGCTGTGCCGAATCTGGCTGCCGCCTCCGCCATAGTCGGCCCGCTTGCACACGCCGCCGCCGTCACCGCCCGCCGCGTTGCCCGCGAGCACGCTGTTTTCCAGATCCACGATGCCACCCGTGTGCCAGATCGCTCCACCGTTGCCCAACGCTTCATTGCCCGCAAACCGGCAGCGCTTCAGCCGCGGACTCCCCGCAATCGAGTTGTCCTCGACGGAACTGTAACCGCCCCCCTTGCCCGCCGTGCGATTGCCCGACCACACGCAGTTCTCAAAGGTCCCCGACGTCCGCCCGTACACGGCGCCGCCGTAGGTGCTGGATTGATTGCCGGCGAACACGGAGTTGCGCATGGTGTACGTGGGCATGGGGTTGCCGGTCCCATAGATGGCCCCGCCCACCCCCGTCGAGGCGACGTTGCCGATGAATTGCACCCCATCCCAAATCCCGCCCACGGCGTCCACCGTTGTCAGCGCCCCGCCATTGATCGCCGTGTTTTGGATAAATGCGCAGTTGCGCAGGGTGTGCGTGCCGCCACTTAAGTACGCCGCGCCACCCCCGCCCGTATCCGTGGCGACGTTCTGGCGGAACACACTGTTGCTCAGCGCCACATAGGAACCGCCGAATGAAGCGCCACCTGCCAGCGCCCGGTTCGAGGTAAACAGGCTGTCGAACACCGCCACCTGCGCCGTAAGTTGGCTGTTGTAGATCGCGCCCCCATACGTCGTCGCCGTGTTGCCCACAAACTGGCAGGCCTGCAGCAGCGGATCCGCATCGTTGTTCCCGATCGCCCCTCCGTACGTGGCGCTGTTGCCGCGGAACACGCAGTTGCTGAACACCGCGTCGGACGTATCACCATTGCTATAGATGGCGCCGCCAATGGTGCCGGCGGCGTTGTTGGCGAACACGCAGTTGCGCAGCGTCGGCGCCACCGAATTATTCAACAGGCCGCCGCCATTGATGGCCGCCCCGTTGGTCACGATAAACCCATCCAGCGTCGCGTTGTTCGCGCCCAGCAGCACCGTGCGCGCGGCCTGCCCGTCCAGCAGCGTGGCGTGGGCCACCCAGTCACGCTCCGACAGCGCCGCCATCCCATTCGTGAAACCGCCGTACAGGTGAACACCACTCTTCATCTGAAAGGATGACACATCCCGGTAGGTCCCGGCCGCGACCCAGAGATTCGTGCCACTGCCCGTGGCGCTCAACGCCATCGCCAGATTGGTGTAGGCGTTCCCCCAGGAACTGCCATCGTACGGGCCACCACCCCCCGCTGCACGATTCACGTACTTCACACTCTGCGCGTGCCCCGCCAGCGCAGCCGCCACCCACACAGCCGCCCCAACCTGAATCGCGCGTACCCGTGTCATACCCATCGGCTGCTGCCCCCCTTCACCACGCCGTCCCTGTATACCGACCATACCGATAGCATACCCTTTTCCTGCCCCTCTGGGCAACGCACCCGATCCGCATTCTTTTGTACAGGCGTCCACCTCGCGTGTATATTTGCGCAGCATGAACCACGAGACGGCCACCCTCGATCAAGGCACCACCCGCTACGACTACCATCTGTCCCCCGAAATGCCCATTATTGGCGTGGCCAAAACCTACTCCGATATCCACCAGCATGTCTGGTTCGACCTGCA
>CAZWQJ010000240.1:0-4196 GCA_964635825.1 uncultured Victivallales bacterium
CCTTGAGTTGCTTCTCGCGGGCTATCGCTCTCAACATATCGGGACAGAGTTCGTAGTAGACCAACTTGACCACATTATACCGCTTGGTGAAGCCCTCGACCAGTTCTTCCCGATGCTGCCACACTCGCTTCTGGAGGTCGCTGGTCACGCCGGTATACAGCACGGTGTTGTTCTTGTTGGTCATGATATACACGTAGCCGGACTTGGCCGTCACCGCATCCTCCCAAGCGTGTCATTGCGAGGAGCGCAGTTTGCGACGAAGCAATCTCATCCGCATGCCAGGGATTGCTTCGTCGGGCTGCGGCCCTCCTCGCAATGACAGAATAGAGTAGCTTCGTCATTGCGAGCGGTCGCGCTCCCGAGTCTTCCGCGGCGACGAATTCAGCGAAGCAATCTCTCGCTTTGCCCTGTCATTGCGAAGGCGATAGCCCGAAGCAATCTCTCGCTTGAGATTGGGATTGCTTCGTCGGGCTGCGGCCCTCCTCGCAATGACTCACTGAGACTACGCCATCGGCTCCCCGATCCGCTCCAACCACTCCAGATCGCACCGCAGGCAGCGCTTGCATTCCTCCTGCACCGTGTGCTCGTCCAGCAGCATCTCCACCTCGTCGAAACGGCCGGTGCGTGTGTGCCGCGCCTCGGGAGAAAGCATGACTGCGTGGGGGCGCCGCGCGTCGGCGTAATCGTCCAGGTCGAAGAGCTGCGGGATGTCGTGGCGCTTGGGCTTGACGTACACCTCGGCCAACTGGCCGGTGGTCAGGAAGGCGTCCACCGCCTGGGCCACCAGGTTGCCCTGCCCCACCGACTGCACGACGGTGCCCGGCCCGCTCACCGCGTCGCCGGCGGCGAAGACGCCCGGCACGTTGATCTCGAACGCCTTGCCCACGTCGAAAGTGGCCTTGCGGTGGATGCCCAGGCTCTCGTCCTCCACCCAGGTGATCTGGCCGATGGCCGGGATCAGGAGGTCGCAGGGCATGTCGAACTCGGTGCCGGGCACGGGGATGGGCTTGCGGCGGCCACTGCTGTCGTATTCGCCCAGGCGCTGGCGTTGCAGCCGGATGCCGGTCACACGGTCGTCGCCGAGGATCGCGGTCGGGTTCACCAGGAAGTGAAACCGCACGCCTTCTTCCTCTGCGCCCGCGATCTCCTCGACCGTGGCGGGCATATCGGCGCGCTCGCGGCGATAGACCACGTACACCGCGGCCGCACCCAGGCGCCACGCCGAGCGGGCCGCATCCATCGCGGTGTCACCGCCGCCCACCACCACGATCCGCTTCCCCTTCAGGTCGGGCAGCTCGCCACTGGCGATATCGCGCAACATCTGCACCGCATGATAGACGCCCCGCTTGTCCTCGCCCTTGACGCCCAGAGCGCGGCTGCGGTGCGCGCCCAGCGCCAACACAACCGCCGCATAGCCCTCGTTCTTCAGGCTCTTGATGGTGAAGTCGCTGCCCAGCTCCATATTCTGCCGGAACGTGACGCCGGCGCGCCAGATGTGCTCGATCTCAGCGAAAAGCGCCTCGCGCGGCAGCCGGTAGGCCGGGATGCCGTAGGTCATCATGCCGCCGGGTCGCGGCATCCGCTCGAACACCGTCACGTCATAGCCGCGTTGCGTCAGCCGCAAGGCGGCCGTCAGCCCGCACGGGCCAGCCCCCACCACCGCCACCTTGATGTGCTTTTGCGGCGCCATTTTGGGCGGCAGCCACGGCACGTCAAGCAGCCGGTCGGCCATGAAACGCTTGGCCTGGCGGATGGTGATCGGCTCGTCGATGTCCCCGCGGCGGCAGCGCTTCTCGCAGAACGCCGGGCACACGCGGCCACAGATCAGCGCAAAGGGATTGGCGTCGCGGTGTACCGCCAGCGCTTCGGCATAGCGGCCTTGGGCGATCAGCGACAGATACGCGGGCACGTCCACGCCGGCCGGGCACGCGCTGACGCAGCGGGAACGCACCAGCATCTGGCAGCTTGCAGCGGGACAGCGCGCCTCTTTGATGTGCGCCAGAAACTCGTCCTCGAAGTGGCGCAGCGCCGAGAGCACCGGCGACGGGGCCAACTGCCCCAGCGCGCAGAGCGACCCCTTCTGCATCCCTTCGGCAATCTCGCGGATGCGATCCAGGTCGGCCAGCTCGCCGTGACCCGAAGTGATGCGCTCCAGGATTTCCAACATGCGCGTGCTGCCCAAGCGGCACGGCGGGCACTTGCCGCAGCTTTCGTCCACCACGAACTTCATAAAATACTTCGAGAACTCGACCATGCAGGTGGTCTCGTCAGCGACGACCATGCCGCCCGACCCCATCACCGCGCCCGCGGCGCGCAACGAGTCGAAGTCCACCGGGGTGTCCAGGTAGGCTTCGGGCAAACAACCGCCCAGCGGGCCACCGGTCTGCACGGCCTTGAACTTCCGGCCGTCGGGGATGCCGCCGCCGATCTCGTAGATGATCTGACCGAGGGTGACGCCCATCGGCACTTCGATCAGCCCGGTGCGGTTGACCATCCCGCTCAGCGCGAAGATCGCCGTGCCGGGGCTGCCCTCGGTGCCCAGGCTGCGGAACCACTCAGCGCCCAGGCGCATGATGCGCGGGACGTAGGCATAGCTCTTGACGTTGTTGACGTTGCTGGGTTGCCCCCACAGGCCGGAGACGGCCGGATAGGGCGGCCGGGGCCACGGCTGGCCGCGCTCGCCCTGGATCGAGGCCATCAGCGCGGTCTCCTCGCCGCAGACGAACGCGCCCGCACCCTCCTTGATGAAGATCTCGAAGCTGAAATCGGAGCCGAGGATGCGGTCTCCTAGCAGATTGAGCTTGCGGGCTTCTTCCAGCGCAATGTCCAGCCGGCGGATCGCCAGCGGATACTCGGCGCGGCAGTAAATATAGCCCGCCTGCGCGCCGATGGCGTAACCGGCGATGATCATGCCCTCGATGAGCGAGTGCGGGTCGCCCTCCAGCGTCGAACGGTCCATGAACGCTCCGGGGTCGCCCTCGTCCGCGTTGCAGATCACGTACTTGGGCCAGCGCTGCGTCTGGCGGGCCAACTTCCATTTGGTGCCGGTGGAGAACCCGCCGCCCCCGCGACCGCGCAGCCCCGAGCGAATCATCGCCTCGATGACCTGTTCCGGCGTCAGCGTCGCCAGGACCTTTTCCAGCGCCGAGTAGCCGTCCATGGCCAGGTAGTCGTCCACCGATTCGGGGTCAATCAAGCCGCAGTTGCTCAACACGACGCGCAACTGTTTGTCCTGGAAGGGGATGCGGCTGTGTTCTTTGGGGTGAACGAACGCGAGGGATTGCAAGGTATGGCCGCCCGCGACGGTGGCGTCGGGCACGACTTCACCGACCACCACAGCATTTTGCAGCGGCGCGCCCTCGAAATACGCAGCAAAGATCTCTGGGACGAACTCGGGCGCGGCCCCGCCGTAGTTCATGCGGCCCCTGGTCGCAGCTTGCAGTTCGACCATCGGCTCATAGGAACACATGCCGACGCAGCCCACCTGCGAGATGGCCGCGTGCAGGCCGCGGCGCGCCAGCTCCGCCTCGATGGCCGCCAGCGTCTCCTGCGCGCCGGCTGCCAAGCCGCACGTGCCCATGCCGACCGTGATGTACAGGTCGGCGCCGGTCTTGGCGTGCCACCGATCCCGGGCCTCAGCCCGCCGCCGCGTGATATTCTCAACCAACACAGCCATGTGTTTGCTCCCCGTCTCCGCCAATAGCAGTCATTGCGAGGGGTCGCAGCCCCGCCTGTTCTGGCGGTCAGGCCAGCAAAGCAATCCTTTCCGCAGTGCCTGAGATTGCTTCGTCGTCGCAAAACGCTCCTCGCAATGACATGCCTCCGCCCAATTTACAACACTCCGTCACCCCGTGTCGCCCCATCACCGTGTCACCGTGTCACCATGTCACCGGCTCACCGGCTCACGCCGCCACCTGCCGCTTGAGATGTCGCAGCAGCGTCTCCCGCTTCACTCGGCCCACCACCTGACCATCCATCACGGTCACGGGCGCCAGGGCGCAGGACCCCATGCAATAGACGATCTCCATGGTGAGCTGGCCGTCCTCGGTGGTCGCGTCCGCGCCGATGCCGTACTCATCCTCGACCGCGGTCAACAGCGCCGGCGCGCCTTTCACGTGACACGCGGTGCCATCGCACACCCTCAACACGTGCCGGCCGCGGCGTTGGAGATAGAACTGCGCGTAAAAGGTGGCCAC
>CAZWQJ010000240.1:4206-6342 GCA_964635825.1 uncultured Victivallales bacterium
CGCCGTAGATTTTGCCCAAGGAGATGTTCAGCCGGTCGGCGATGTGTTGCAAGACTTCCGGGGGCAGATAGCCGTAGATCGCCTGCGCGCGCTGGAGGATGGGGATGAGAACGCCTTTATTGCCCTCGTATTTGGCAAAAACCTCATCGAGGGGAGAGAAGTCCAACATATCGCTGGTTTCGCCCATGCTTGAGGCTCCTTTTACAGGGTTACAGAAAAAGTATCACTTTACACTAAACGCTCGCGGGCGCGGCGTCAATGACAAGGGTCATCATGTATCACGTGCGTGCAGAAGGGAGCAAGAGAGGTTGCAAATTATTACATGATGCGCTCGTGCGCGGTCACAGCATCCGTCCGTTCCCCGGACGGATGCCGACCAGTTGCCCCCAATGCTGGGGCGAACGTCAACTCCGATCGCCGGCGATGAAGTTTTCCAGATCCTTGATGAGCACGTCGCGTGTGGCGATGGTCGCCTTGAGAACATCTCCGATGCTCACCATGCCTACCATTCCTTGATCGCCGCAAACCGGCAAGTGGCGAATATGGCGCGTCGTCATAAGCTCCACGCATCTTTCAAGCGTGTCGTCGGGAACGACGCAAAACACCGGGGAACTCATCAGCTCGCCCACGGCGGTCGCACGGGAGGATTTGTCCTTCAGGATCACCTTCCGGGCATAATCCCGTTCCGAGAACATGCCGACCAGCTTGCCGGCGTCCACCACCGGCAGCGCGCCGACGTTCTTGTCGGCCATCACCTGCAACGCCTTGTAAACCGTGTCCTGCGATCCGACGGTCCAGACCTCCGCAGGCTTGCCCCTGAGTAAGTCCCTCACAAAAGTCATCTTGCCCTCCTTCGATTCGAGTACCAAGACTGCCGCAGCAAGAAAAGAAGCTTGATGTCCCGTATTGTATGTGGTCGTTGCCAACCTGTCAATTGCGCGAATGTCGCGAGACGGGTGCGCTATCTGGAACGGGGTTCTAACGTTGCTGAGGAGTGATTGCCTGCCACAACGCATCAACCACCTGCCGCACTCCTTCGGCCGTTGCCGCACTGAATTCCTCGCCGAAGTCGAAGTCAAACCCCCGGATCGAGATCAATTCACCGGCTGGCGCATGGCCGTAGAATTGCTGCGCCAGCGCCAGGAGTGTCTGGGGGGCCACATGATGTGATACCGACGCCAGATCGTAGTGCGGGGCGAGCGCGATGCGCCGCACCAGCTCGGGATAGACGCCCAGGTGCGCGTCCACAAACCACACACGCTCATACTCGGCCAGGGTCTCGGCCAGCTCGGGCATGAGCTGCTGGAGGAAGAGGGTGTCAATCGGGCCGCCCAGCTCGGCGTAGCCATCATCCCCCTCGACGAGGGGCGTCTGGCCGAGACCCTGGCGCAGGCCATTGACCACTGCCAGTCCAACACCGTCGTCGCGGCGGCTGGGGTTGCCATAGCCGATGATGAGTGTGCGCACGTGTGCTCCGCAGGATCAATATGAAAAACACGGATGGGCGGCGCCGCCCATCCGTGTTTCCGTGTCCGCATCCGTGTCGTGTTAGTCTCGCACGCGACGATTGATTTCGTTGCCCTGTGCGTCGTACACGATCACTTCGATCGGCATCTGGCCGACGGCGTGGGTCGAGCAGGAGAGGCACGGATCGTAGGCCCGGATGGCGGCCTCGATGCGGTTCAGCGCGCCTTCGGTGACGTTGTTGCCATCCACGTAGGTCTTGGCAACCGAATCCACCGCCTTAGTCATGGCCCAGTTGTTGTTACCGGTGGCCACGATCATGTTCACTCTCTCCAGCTTGCCGTCTTCGTCCACCCAGTAGTGGTGCCACAGGGTGCCGCGCGGCGCCTCGATCACGCCGACGCCCTCGCGGTTCGTCACGCGCCGGTTGTTCTGGATATCGGTGCCCAGGATGTCGGGGTCTTCGAGCAGCACGCGCACGTTCTCAGCCGCATACAGATCCTCGATCAGGCGCGCATAATGGTAGTAGAGCGTGCCCTCGACCACCTGGCCGCCCCGCAACTGCTGGAAAACTTCGTATTCCTGCTGAGCCAGCGGTGTCGCCATCTTCTGGGCCGCGTTGATGCGCCCCAACGGGCCGACGCGGTACACCCCATCAGGCCAACCCAATTT
>CAZWQJ010000241.1:0-6326 GCA_964635825.1 uncultured Victivallales bacterium
AGCCGCGCACGGGAGTTCCGGTTGCACGCCCGCGGAAGGAGTTGGTGGTGCTGTAATCGCCGCCGCGGGCGGCCGCGTAAGCCGAGAGTCCCACGCCGAAGCCCACATAGCGGTTCGACGTATCGGTGTACGGGCTGTCGATGCGGTGGATGCGCAATTCGACACTGAAGCCGCCGGCATCGAGGATATCCTGGCCGACGAAGTTGTGCATGAGGCCGCTCTCCGCCATCCCGCTGGCGAGCCCCAGTTGCAGGCGGTTGTTGAAGATCTGGATGGCGCTGGGGCCGGCGCCGCCCTCGTAGCCTTCGTAGTAGGCGGCATCGAGACCGGTGGGAGGAACACGGCTGCCGGACATGCCGGTGGCGCTGGCGTCAATGTTGGTACCGAACGAGCGGTCGAAGGTGTCGACGAACAGATCGCCAGGGATGGTGGCGGGCGCGGTGAGGTCGGCCGCGAGCCAGCGGTCCGGCGGCACGCCCACGGCGGCGGCCCAGGCATTCCAGTTCGTCACCATGCGGTAGAGCAGATCGGGGCTCTGCGCCGCCAGGTTCTGTTGTTCCACGGGATCGGTGGCCAGGTTGTACAGTTCGTAGAGGTCGGCGGGCGCCGCCCCGTCCGTGTTGGAGAAACTCTTGGTCACGAACTTCATGTCACCGAGGATGAACGCGCGGGTGTACTCATGCTCGAACCCGATCGGGCGGGGGAAGGGCGCCTGGCCACGCAGTGCGGGCAGGAGGCTGTGACCATCGAATGGATGCACCGGGTGCCCGTTGAACTGTGCCGGGTAGGCGCACCCGGTGGCCTCGGCGATGGTGGGCAGAATGTCGATGACGTGCGCCTGCTGGTCGGTCCAGCGGCCGGCGTTGGTAATGCCGGCGGGCCAGTACACCACCAGAGGTGAGCGGATGCCCCCCTCGTGCGAGAAGCGCTTGTACAGGCGAAAGGGCGTGTTGTTTACGTTGGCCCACCCGCCGCCCAGCCAGATCCGGTCGTTCTGGAACGGCTGCGCCATGTTGGTCAACAGCGTGCCGGTCAGCGGCGCGTGCCCATACTGGCCGAAGGCACTGCCATAGACGCCGCCCTCCGCGCTCGATCCATTGTCCGAAAGAATAAAGACGAGCGTGTTGTCGAGCCGCGCGGTCTCACGCAGGCGGTCGAGGACGCGGCCGACGTTCTGGTCGACCTTGTCGATCATCGCCAGATACAGGGCCATGCGCCGCGCGAGATCCGCCCGGCGATCTGCGGAGAGCGTCGTCCACCCTGGGATGGCCTCGACGTAGGGGCTGATGTCGAGCGGCGAATCGCCGCGCGGCGTGAGCGGATAGCGCGCGGGATCGATCACGCCCATCGCCACCATGCGGGCGTAGCGGTTGGAGCGCACGGCGTCCCAACCCTGGCTGGCGATGGCGACGTAGGAGGTGCCGCTCGGCGGCGTGAGATCTGCCAGTGCGGCCGGTGCTTCGATGTTAAAATGTGGCTGCTGAAAAGCCATGTACAGAAAGAGGGGTGCCCCGTCTTCCTGCGCGAGGTGGTGGTTGACGAAGTCGATGGCATAGTCGCCGAGGGCGTCGGGTTGATAGAAGTCGTAGGCGTTGGTGCCATAGCTGCGCGTGGGGATGGCGTTGCTGGGCGAGGTGAGCGTCAGGGCGCTGGCGAGCCAGGCGTTCTGGCCGGCGCCGGCGCCGGACGGGCCGAGGCCGAGTGTATGCTGGAAGCCGCGAGCCCACGGGGTTTCGGCGGCATCCTCGCCGAGGTGCCACTTGCCGGTCATGTAGGTGCGGTACCCATGGGCGCGGAGGAGTTCGGCGATCGTGATGTTGTTGGTGGTGACCAGATCCGGCAGAGGATCGCCGGGGTTTTGAGCGACGCGGTGGGAATATTGGCCGGTCATGAGCGAGGCGCGCGTGGGGCTGCAGCGGGTGGTGTTGTGGAAGGCGCGAAAGCGCAGTCCCTGCGTGGCGAGGCGGTCGACGGCGGGGGTGCGCACCTCGCCGCCGTAGCAGCCGAGATCGGACCAGCCCATGTCGTCAAGGAGCACAATCAGGACGTTGGGGCGCGGGTCGGCCTGCGGGCCTGCATAGGCGGTGGACAATCCGTACTTGGACTCGAGGTAGCGGCCGACGCGGTTGGCCTCGGCATCGTCGAGCGCGCGCGTGTAGACGAGCAGTTCTGTGAGGGTTCCGGCCATGAATTCGGTGAGTGCCCCGGAGGCGCCACTGATGCCGGCGCCGACGTGATAGCCCTCGTTGCGCAGGTTGACCGTGTTGGTGCCACCGGCCGTGTCGGGCGCTTCGGTGGAGGCGATCCCATCGCGTCGGAAGACGCCCTCGCGGTAGGTCATGCCCGCGCCGAGGCGCCACATGCCGATGCGATAGGGCGCGGGCGCGAAGCTCAGCTCGTTGAACAGGCAGCGTCCATCGTTGAACCGCAGGCCGGAGCCCATGGTGACGCCGGTGTCGATGCCCACCTCGCATTTGACGCTGGCCCCGCCGTCGGCATCGTTGGTGCCGCCGTTGTCGATGGCGCCAAAGCTGAAGGCCGCGCTGAGCGTGACGGGTCCGTTGCTGTTGATGCCGACGGCGAACACGGTGAAGGCCTGTCCGCCCTCGTTGGTGGCGAGCCCGAGGTCGCCGGCGAAGCTCAAGACGTCCCCGCCGTCAAAGTGGACGCCGGGCATGCCGCCGACGGCGCTGGCCACGAAGGCGGGGTCGTTGCCGGGGTAGGGGCCCACGCCGCCCCCCGGTGCCAGCACGGCATCCTGCGCGCCATCGCCGGCGATGAACCCCAGCGCCGAGTCCGGCCAGCGCGTGACCGTGGCCCCCTGCGCGTAGCCGGCCAGCGCATCCGCCTTGAGCCAGACCCGCAGCCCGTTCGTCACCATCTGCGCCGGCGCCGGCCGTGCGGACGCGAGGAGACCAGCGGCCAGCAAGGGCAGTGCGGTGCCGCGTCTCAGTCGCAGGCCGTTCGCGGGCTTGGGCATCACACAGTTTCCATCGTGGTCTCGGCGGTCGCGAGGGCCTGGATGTACGTGACAAAGGCGGGATCCTCGCCGCGAAGCAGGGCGGGGAGGCGCGCCCGGAAATCCGCGCGGCGGCACCATTCGCGCATGTAGTCCTCCCATGAACTCCAGCGGCGTGCCTGGTCGGGCGTCATGCGCTCCTCATAGAGAAGCAGGTACGCACGCTCGAACAGCGAGACCAGCATGGTGAAGAGGATGACCATGCGCTCCTCCTGCTGTTCCGTCAGCGTGGGCGCCGTGCCGGAAGAAAAGAGGCGCAGGTCGGGATGATCCAGGGACACTTTCAAGAAATCCTGATAGTTGTCGGAAAGAAGCTGGTAGACCGCTTCCTCGTCGTTGTTCCGCTCCTTGCGTTGCTCGAGCAGAAACACAACGATGGCCATCGGCAGGCCGACAACGGTCACCACGTAGCTCAGAAGTTCCCATGTTTCCAGTGTCATGCTGCACCTGCCCCGTGTCCTTCGTGTCCACGATTAGTATGCCCGAAAACGCGCGCCCGCGTCGAGCCTGTGCCGGCCGCCCCCCCCCCGTGTCCCGTTGCGCGGGGAGGTGCGCTTGGTGGTGGTTTCGGGTGGCGAGGTGCACTATGCTGGGGCCTCTTCGCCGCAGCGTTCGGCCGGCGTATGTTTGGTGGGAAGCCGACCGCTCTGCCGAGAACGGACGCGGTTGCGCGGTCGGGACGGAGCCCGACCCTCCATGTCTCTGAGAAACAGACTGTGAGGGAAGATCAAGCGGGCGGCCATGAGGGAATTCGCGATGTGTGGACAGTCACGGATGGTGGCCCCGTTGCTGGCGCTGGCGCTGGCAGGCTTGGCACCGGCGCGGCTGGCGGGGGCGGCGGACGAGCTGGCGATCGCGGTGCCCTCGAGCATGCGGGTGGCGGTCGACGCGCTCAACCGCGCGTTCGAAGGCTTGCACACGGGATGCGTGGTCCGCGTTTCCACGGGCGCCTCCGGTTCACTCTGCACGCAGATCCGGCATGGCGCCCCCTTCGATGTGTTTCTATCGGCCGACCTCGAACATCCCCGGCGGCTGATCGAAAGCGGGGACGCCGAGGGCGACTCGTTGGCGATCTATGCGCAGGGCGCGCTGGTGTTGTGGAGCACGACGCCGGGCGTGGAGGTGGCGGGCGGACTGGCCGTGCTCACGAACGGGTACGTGCGGCGTGTGGCCATTGCGAATCCGGAGCTCGCCCCCTACGGCGCGGCGGCGTGCGCGGCGCTGACGCATGCGGATCTTTGGCAGCGGCTGCAACCGAAGCTGGTGCACGGCGAAAACATTGCGCAAGCCGCCCAGTTCGTGCAGACGGGGAACGCGCAGGCCGGGTTGGTGGCGCGCTCGCTGGTGGCGACCGGCGATCTCGCGGGCAAGGGCACGTATTGGCAGGTGCCCCACGATTGGTACCCACCGCTCTCGCATGGCGCCATCCTGCTGCGCCGCGGGCGGGGCAACCCCATGGCGCGGGCCTACCTGGCGTTTCTACGGGGGCCCGAAGCGCGCGCGATTCTCATCACCTGCGGACTCGAGGCGCCATGACCTTCCCGCCGGAGTTGTGGCTGGCACTGCTGCTCACGTTGAAACTGGCGGCAGTTTCGGCGCTGATCCTGGTGGTGCTCAGTGTGCTCTTTGCCTTCGCGTTTCGGCGTGCTCGTGGATGGGGGGCCAACATCGTGGAGACGCTGGTGACGCTCCCGATCGTGCTGCCGCCGACGGTGCTGGGCTTCTATCTGCTGACACTGTGTGCGCCGACGCAGCCGCTGGGGCGCTTCTGGTACTCCCTGACCGGAACGACGCTCACCTTCAGCTTTACGGGTTTGGTGGTGGGCTCGGTGCTGTACAGCCTGCCCTACGCCGTGCAACCCGTGCTGGCGGCGTTTCGCTCCGTTCCGCAGACCTTCCTCGACGAAGCGGTGACTCTGGGGGCGGGCCGCTGGCAGGTGCTCTGGCACGTGCTGCTGCCGATGTCCGCGCGCGGTGTGCTGGTGGGCCTGATTCTGGGCTTTGCCCACACGGTCGGCGAGTTTGGTGTGGTCCTCATGATCGGCGGCAGCATCCCGGGGCGCACGCGCGTGGCCTCGATCGCGCTCTACGATGAGGTGCAGAAGTTCAACTTGGACGTGGCGCACGGCTACGCCGTGATCCTGGTGCTCTGCTCATTCGTGCTGCTGTTCATCGCCACGGTCGCGCAAAATCGCTTGGCGCGACCGGCGGCGTGATCGTTCCGGCGCCCATCCGTTGGGCGCCCACCAGCCCGTTGAAAAGCCCGCTTGTCATCGACCGTCGCGGCTCGCGTGGACGCTCGCCCTCCAATCGGCGGTACCTCGCCGATCCGATGGAGGGCGAGACTCCGGCGAGCCGCGCTTTTCGACAGGCGGCTATGGGGCCCGCGTGTAGGTGATCTCCATCATCATGAATTCCTGGCCATCGGGCCCCGGCGCGTAGGAAGTGTAGGTGTAGCGGTCGTTTTCCACGGCGCTCAGGACATTGCGCGTGCGGCGCGCCTTTTCGCCGGTCATGGGGCAGGACACGGAGCAGGTCTCGGTGATCGACTTCGTGGCCGCATCGTACTGTCCCGCGCCGACCATGATGCCGGTGGACATGCCGTCGATCCAGACCGAGACGTACTCCTCGCGGACGTTGTCATAGCCGAGGTGGCCTGTGCCCTCGAACTCCTCGCCATGCCAGGATCCGTGCACCTTCTGCTTGAGGAAGCGGCCGCCGTGAATCAGCTTCTGCTTCGACGTTCCGCTCATCTCATCGGGCTGGCCGCCCGGCGCCATCCAGAACTTTGCCGTGTAGGCCCAGGTCCCCTCGTACGGTTTCAGCACCTCATGGGCCGCCGACGGCGAACTCAGCGCCATCGCCTTTTCCATCATGGCCGCCTGATCGCTCACGGGAGCTTCCTCGGCACGCGCCGCTAACGCGAACCCCACACTCAACGCCACCACAAACGCACATGCGTTCTTCATAACTATACCTCCCCGGTTAGGGCGGCATTCTAGCACGCATGTCAACCTGGGCCGGCGGCATGGGGTCAGTGCAACATGGTCTTTCCCTTTGAATGATTTCGGATGCGGTCGGGACAGAGCCCGACCCTCCAAGTCATCGAAAAGCCTGTATGGAATTGGAGCGCCTGAATCCCGCCTGAGCGGGGCATGCGACAGGCGCTTGCGTCCGTGCGTCGGTGGCGCTATGCAGGTTGTGAAGGTTTCGCCAGCCATCGGGAGGAGTACCGCATGCATGAGATTCAGGTTGCGACACGGCAGCGCACGCAGTTTGTGAACATCACCCGCGAGGTGGCGGAGGG
>CAZWQJ010000242.1:0-6323 GCA_964635825.1 uncultured Victivallales bacterium
CGCCGCGCGCAGGTCGAAGCCGATGCGCACCACCGGCCCGTCCAGTTCTTCACGGGAAAGCGGGAAGTTCGCGTGCGCGATGACGTCCGCGTCCTCGCCGACCCGCACGCCGGCGTCCTGCAATCCCAGCAGGGCATCGGGCAGCAGGTTGTCATCCGCCACCACCAGCGCGTCCGGCGCGCCGGGAGCGTCCCGCCGCATGGTCACGTGGACGATGTTCCGGGCGGCTGCCGCGCCCCCCCCGGTCGGCGCGTACTGAATGTGATACGGGGGCAGGTCGAGCCCCAGTCGCGCGATCTCGCGCCGCACCGTCGCCTCCATCGAGCGCATCATGCCCGGCGGCAGCAGCAGGGCGGGCCGCCGCCGGCCGGCCTCGACCAGGCGGCTCAACGCCGCGCGAAAGAACGAGCGGTAGGAAAAAACCGCGGAGGCGACGAGGTCCGAGGGGCCGTGGTTGGCACCGAAGAACCCGTAGAGGGCGTCACTCGACAGCGCCACGGCGGGCGTCCCGTGGCCCTTGGCGAGTTCCAGCAGCTCGGGCGGCGCGCGGAGGGTGGTGTAGATGACCCCCGCCAGACGGTAATGCGTGATGTCCTCGACCAGACGCCGGTAATCCGTGGCAGCGCCAGACTCGATGCCGTAGTAGGGGTCGACGCTGCAGCCGGCGTCGGCCCCGAGCGCGGCCGCCTGTTGGCGCAGGCGCTCGGCATACAAGGTCCAGCTCATCGCGTCGCTGGGGTTGAAGGAAAACAGGAGCGCGTAGCGCTTGCGGAACGGCGGGTCCGGATTCACGACCGTGCCGGCCCGATCGCGCGAGACGATGAACCCGTCCGCCTCGAGCGCCCGCATGACCGCCTGCACGGCGGTGTTGCTGGTCCCGTAGTGCGCGACCAGCGCCTTGCGCGAAGGCAACCGGCTGCCGCCGGGGAATGCGCCGTGCACGATCTTCGCCCGCAACTCCGCCTCGATCTCCTCCCGCCGATCCGGCGGCCGCCCCCGCCGCGGACGTTCCTGTGGTGCGCGCATCGAAGACCTCCCCTTCGCCATCTGCTGCCGAAATATAATATAATTTCGGTATCAGTACGTCAAGCGCTATTCGGATTTTGTTAAACATCTGACGCATGTGCGTCAGATCACCTTGTGCTCACCGCACCAACATCAACAAGCCGCTTGGGCCGCGAAAGCCGAGGATGCGCACGGCGCCGCCGCCGCCGTTGGAGATGCGCTTCCCCGCGCCGCCGATAAACGATGCGCCGCCGCCGCCCCCGCCGTAGAGACCGCCGACTCCCGTGGAGAAATCGGTGCCGCTGACTCCCGCGGATCCGCCCGAGCCGCCACCGCCGGAACCGCCGTCTCCGCTGCCGGCCAGTCCGGAGGCGCCCTCGCCAGAGAGTCCGGTGCCGCCGCCGGCCCCGCCCCACACGTTGCCGCCCCCGCCGCCCCCGCCGGAGCCGGCCTGCGGCGACTCGAAACCCCAGTTATTGCCGCTGCCACGGCCGCCATTCCCGCTGTAGCCGCCCGAGCCGCCGCCGCCGCCACCCCAGGAACCATGGGGGATCCAGTAGCCCGATTTGCCATACCCCCCGTCTCCGCCGCCGACAGTGTCACCGAAGGGAGTTCCGCCACCGCCCGGCATCGCGCCATAAGCATAGTCAGTGCCACCGCCGCTGCCGCCACCGGCCCAGAGCAAGGTGGTTGCGCCGCGCGCGATGGACGAACTGCCGCCGCCGTTTCCGTGCAAAGGGCCATGCGATGCAGGCGCCACGCCGCCTGCGCCGACCACGACCGTGAGCGTCTCGCCCGGCGACACCGGGATGTCCGTGCTATACCGCAAGCCGCCCCCGCCACCCCCGCCGCCGGCATAATTCTGCGGTCCCGGGGGCGGGGCGTTATTGGCGTCCTTGCCGTCCGTGGACGCGCCGCTGCCGCCGCCGCCGATGCAGACCGCCTGCAGCCGCGTGACGCCGGGAGGGACCACGTAGGTGTACGTTCCCGGCGTCGTGTAGTCCACAGCCGGAAGGCCGGCCTCTGGGTCCCAATCGACCTTGCGGGTCGTCAGGCTCATCGCCTCGCCCCAGCTTTCGCCGTGGTCATTGGTCGCGTAGAAGCGGTAGAAATAGCGCTGGCCGCCCGTCAGCCCCGTGGCGTACCCACTCCGTGCGCCCTGACTCACCACGCCGAAGTCGTGCGACGCCAGCCACCCGCCGTGGCCCGCCCCCCTGTCCGTTGTGCCCCAATACACCCGGACGTTGGCGGTCACACCGGAAACCAGGTTGCCGTTCAGGTAGGCGGTGGTGGCCATGATGGCCGTCGCCGGCAACGTGACGACCACCGGGACCCCGGGCGTGAAGCGCACCGCCTCGCCCCAGGCTTCGCCTAAGGCGTTGGTCGCGTAGTAGCGGTAGCAGTACACGCGGGCGGGGGTCAGCCCGTTCGCCTGGTGCGCCAGGGGACCAACGCCCACTTCGCCAAAGTCGTTGGTGCCCGCCCACCCGTCGTAGTTCGGCCACGCGTCCTCCTCGCCCCAGTAGACGCGCACGGTCGTCGGCGACCCGCCCGCCGAGGTGAAGTCGCCGTTGAGCACGGCATTGTTCGAGGTGACGTTCGATTCCGGCCGCGTTGCGATCAGCGGCAGACCGGACGTCCGGAAGGTCACCGGATCGGACCAGGCCGTCAGGCCGCTCACCGCATTGGTCGCGAAGAAGCGGCAGGTGTAAGTCGTGCCGGTGGCCAGGCCCGTGAGCTGCGCGCCGTCGATCGGGCCGGGGCTCCGCTCGCCCAGCGTGTTGGTCGCGCTCCAGCCCGCCAGGGTCGCGCCCTTGTCCGAGTCGGCCCACACCAGATACACGTCGGCGTTCGTCCCGCCGAAGGTCGCATAGGCCTCCGCCGCGGTGGTGGTCACGTTGGACACGCCCGTCGCCGCGAACCACGGCGCACCCGGAGGCGGCGCCCACACCTCCGAGAGCGTGACGCCGGCGTTGTCGTAAACCACCCGCGCCAGCACCTCGCCCAGCTCATACCGCTGCCCCGAGTCCGGCGCGTTGGCGAAAACGCCCGCGAGGGTGCCGCTGCTGCGGCTGACGAGCGTATAGCGGTTGGTCAATGCGGGCGCATAGCCGCCTTCCAGCGCCACCCGCAGCTCGCCGCCCAGCGTCACCACCCCGCCGCTGACGCTGATCTGGTCAAACGCGCCGGGCGCGGGGTCGCCGCCGATGCCGACATGCACCTGGCCGGCCAGGTTCGTGAGCGCGCCGCCCGTGGCGACCGTCGTCGCGCGCGGCAGGTGCAGCGCGCCGCCGTTGAGGTTGAGCTGGCCGTCCCGCCCCGTGCCGCCGCCAAGCGTGAGGGCCCCCGTGAAGGCCACCGTGCCGCCGTTGACGTGCAGCCGCCCGCGGCTGTTCGCCGCCGTGGCGATCGCCGTCGCGCCCGTGACCGTCAGCGATGACCCGGCGCCGACCACGTACTCCCCGCCGTTGCCCGTGTGCGACTGTCCGCCGCCGACCGTGAGGTTGCCGCCGATGACAACCGCCGCGCCCGCGTCCTGGATAAACGCCCCGGTCGCGGGATAGCTCGAATGGTCGCTGTAGGCGACCGTCAGGTTGCGGGCCACGGTCAGCGGGCCGTTGCCGGCGAAGGCTCCGCGCGCGTTGCGGCCATAGGCGACGAGCAGGTCCGACGCGGCGCCGGTGAGCGCGAGCGTCGCGCCGCCGCCCATGGTATACACTCCGCCGTCGCCGGCGTGCGAGTAGCTGTTGCCGATGGTGAGACTGCCGCCGAGCGTGACCGCCGTGCCCGGCCCCTGAATGAACGCTCCGGTCGCGGGACGGCTTGAGTCGCTGCTGTAGGCGACCGTCGCGCTGCCGGGGATGGCCAGGGCGGCCGTGGTGTTGCTGAAGGCAAACGTTCCGCGCCCGTTCGCGCCATAGGCAATGAAGACGCTCGAGGCCGTGCCGGTCAGCGCCAGCGTGCCGCTCGCAGGCACGCTGTAGGAAACCCCGAGGCCGCCCTCGTTGTAGCCGTTGCCCACGAGAAGATTGCCGCCGACGCGGACGGCGGTGTTCGTGCCCTGGTTGTAGGCCGCGCCGGTGGCGCAATACCCGCCGACGATGAGATTGCCACCGACGGCGATGCTGGTGTTGTCGCCCTGGTTGAAGACGCCCGCGGAGCGATAACTCGCATTGCCGCTATAGCCCAACGTCAGGTTGCCGGGCACGCTCAGCGTCGCGGTCGTGTTGCTGTAAGTGAACGTGCCCAGCGCAGAACTGCCGTAGGCAACGCGCAGGTCCGAGGCCGTCCCGAGTAACGCCAGCGCTCCGCCGTCCGCCACGCTGTACACACCGCCGTTTCCCGTGCCCGTGTTATCCCGTCCGACCAGCAGATGGCCGCCGATCGTCACCACCGACCCCGCGCCCTGGTTGACCGTGCCCCGGCTCTTCGTGCTGTTGGGGCTGTAGGCGACCGCCACATCGCCCACGGTGGTCAGGCTGCCGTTCACGTTCAGCGTGCCGTTCTGTCCGCTGCCATAGCCCACATAAGCGTTCGAAGCCACGCCGCTGTTGCCGTCCGGGATCGTCGCCGCGCGGCTGCTGTTGATCTGCGCGGTGTCGTTGCTGGTGGGCACCTGTGCCGGAAGCCAGTTCGTGGCGCTGTGCCAGTCGCCCGTGGCCACGTTGAAGTTGAGGATGGTCTGCGCGCGCGCGACGTCTGTGCATGCCAGCGCGAGTACCGCCAGTCCGAGGCGCACGAAGTGCCTGCCCGACCAAATGGTCGTACAAGGCGCGCGTGATGCGGACGCCCGCGTGGACTCATGGCCGGTGTTCGTGCAGCTCATTCGGCCGAAATTCCAAAAATAGCGAAGCAATACCCTTTCAGACGCCAAAGAAGATACTTAAATATCCTAACAGCGTCAAATCAAAGATAATACAGCTTGTTCCCGCGTGAGCCATGTGCGATTCTAGTCAGAATTCGTACTTCGGAAGGAGTCATGAAATCCTCAGCCATATCCGTCTTCCTCTCGCTGCTGAGCCTGGTCACAACCGCAGCCGCCATGCCCACCCTCAACACCGAACTCGTGGCCGTGCCGGTGCCACAAACCGGTAAGGTGACGATTGACGGCAGCGTGGACGATTGGGACCTCAGCGGCACGATCTACAGTTGCCCCGACACGCAGACGTACGCGGAGCTGGGGGCGGTGCGGTCGGCGGCGATGTACGATGCCGACGGCCTGTATCTCGCTTTCCGCTGGGTGGACCCGACGCCGATGGCGAACCAGATCGATCCGGACGAGCCGGGCAAGCACGACCGCGGCTGGGCCAGCGACTGCCTGCAGTTGCGCCTGTTCAACGAAACCGAAGTGCACGTCACCGCCTGGTACTACCGTGGCGGTGATAAGCCGGCGATGTATGTGCACTTCGGCAGGGGGGCTGAACCGAACCAGAAACCCGAACTGGCGGCCGGTCTCGCGCAGGGGGCGAAGATGGCCTTCCGGCAGCACGAGGATGGAAAAGGTTACACGCAGGAGATCTTCCTGCCGTGGAAACTCGTGAGCAAGTCCGGAAAGGCGTACAAGGCCGGCGAGGAATTCTCCCTGGGACTGCACTTCAACTGGGGCGGCCGCGACAACCGGTCCTGGCGCGCGCTGGAGTGGCAGGATGTCGTCGCCAAACCCGAGAAGGTCAACCGCATCTTCTTCTGGATGGACCGCTCGGCGTGGGGGAAGATCACGTTCAGCCCCGCCGGCAACCTGAAGCGTGAACCGAAACCGTGGGAACTGCCGGCCACGGGCCCGACGGGCCCCGACCTGTCCACCGTGGGCCCCGTGCCCCTCGCATACGAGCTTGCGGCGGACGCGCGCGTGACGCTGGTGATCGAGGACGAATCCGGCAAGCGCGTGCGCAACCTGATCGGCGCCTACCCGCGGTCGAAAGGAGCCAACGTGGACTTCTGGGACGGCCTCGATGACCGCGGCAAGCCGGTGACGCCGGGCGCCTACCGCTGGCGCGGGCTGATCCACTCCGGCATCGACGTGCGCTACAAGGCCCACATGATGCCGCACACGAATCCGCCCTGGCGCAACGCCGAGGGCACCGGCGGCTGGGGGGCGGACCACACCGCGCCCACGGATGTCGCCGCGTTCGGCGACCGCGTGTTCCTGCTGTACGAAGGCGCGGAGAGCGGTTCGGCCCTGATTGGCTGCGACCTGGAGGGCAACAAGCTCTGGGGGCACGGCGGTTCCTTCCAGGGCGGCGGGTTTGTGATGACGGTCGCCGGCGACGACCTCTACTATGCCGCCAAGGACCACGTGCTGCGGATCAACTCGAAAA
>CAZWQJ010000243.1:0-6309 GCA_964635825.1 uncultured Victivallales bacterium
GATCGGCATGAGTTCGAGCGCCACCGCGGCGGTCCAGGCGAAGCCACCGCAGCGCTGACCGGCGCCGGTCTTGGCGTCGATGACCTCCCACATGCCGCCGGCCTGCTTGAGGCCGTCGAGGTACCGGCCGCTGATGGTGCGCGCCAGGTCCGCGCGTCCGCCGCGGAGCAGGCCATCCACCAGCAGCAGTTGCAGCGGGGCCCACACGCTTCCCAGCCAATAGCCGTCGTCGCGGTAGTGAGGGCTGCGGAAGGCCTCGCTGGCCACGCCGTAAACGCCGAGAAATTCGCGCTCGAGGCGCGCGGCCGTGGCGGCGAAAACATCTGGCGGCAGCAGGCTGCCCAGCACCAGCGGCATGATCGTGGTGTTGCCGAAATGGTCGGGCACCCGGGTGTGATCGGGATCGGCGGAGTGGTAGAAGCACTCGCCATCCCAGCAGTGGCGCACCAGCGCCTGAACGCGGGCGGCACAGTCGGCACGCCATTGGGAGGCTTCGGCGGTGCGCCCCAGGCGGTCGCAGATCCGTGCCAGCGTGTCTTCTTGAAGCGCAAGGTACGCGGTCACATCGGGGCTCTCGACAAAGTACGCGCCGAGGAAGGCGCTGCCGTTATCCTGATCATCGCAGCCCATGGCGACCTCTACCACGCCATCCTGGTCGCGGTCGCGGTAGACGCGGTACCACTCGGTCCAGCGCGCGAGCTGGTCGCGGGCCTGCTCCAGCACCAGCCGCGGGAAGGTGATGCGATCCATCAGTTTGGCGAAGCACCAGCCGTGGATCGGGACCTTGGTCACGCCCCAGATGGTGCTGGTATTGGGCGCGAACATATCCGGCAGCGCGCCATTCGCGGCCTGAAGGTGGAACGGCAGCAGGTACTGGTCGAGGGCCAGGGCCGGATGGCTGCTGGCCAGGGCCAGGGCGTAGAAGCAATGGTCCCAGGACCATACCCCGCACATGTAGACCTTTGCCCCCAGCGCGGCGTCGCTGGCAAAGGTGCCCTCTGCGCGCGCGAAGCACGACCACAGGGTGTACCAGGCGAGATCCGCCTGTGGGCCATGGCCGGCGGGCACGGCGGGACGGCTCGCCGCGAAGCGTTGCCACTCGGATTGCCGACGCAGGGCGGTGGCCTCGAGCTCGCCGACCGCTGGCAGCCGTCGGCGCGGATCCTGCTCGAGTTCGCTGATGTCCAATCGCATGACAATCTGCTCCGACACCGCGCGCACGCGCACATCACTGCCGCGCTGGCGCACATGCCCGGTGTCGTGGCGTTCTTCGGGGCCGAGCAGGTCCATGTTGCCGATGCCGGTGTCGAGCGCATGGTAGTTGTGTCCCTGGCTGCTGATGATCTTGGCTTTGCCCTCGCCCTCGTGGCATCCGTAGCCAAAGTGCGGGTCGAGGCGCCAGAGCAGGTCCACGCCGTCCGCCTCGACGAGCAGGCCGGTGTCTCTTTCCAAGGCGAGACGCACCGCCCCGCCGCCGGTCACGGTCACGTTCAACTGCCACGGGGTGGCGGCGACGGTGAAAGGCAGCGCCTGGCCCGCGCGTTCAATGGCAAGCACCCACATGCGGTCCTTGCCGAATTGGTGTCGGCACGAGTGGATGACCAGTTGGTGCTGAGTGGGGTGGTGGACCACCGCCAGTTGATGGCCATAGGCGGACCACGGCGTGTGGGACGTATCAATCAGTGGGGCCGGGGGTATGGTTGTCATCGCGTGCCGAGTTCAGGGTTCAGGGTGTCAGGCGCGTGTTTGCACGCGCGTTTGGATGGACTGCGTCCGTATCGTTACGGAACACCGTAACGCATGCGCAGCCCGGTGTCAAATGGTTGCCATTGCGCGACGGATTGGGCTCCCACCTGCTCGGCGGCAGGCGCTCGCCGTCACCCCCGCCACGCGGCCGAATTGTCGGCTGAAGTAGCCGGCGTCACCGTAGCCCAGCGCCTCGGCGATCGCCCGAATCGGCAAATCGGTTTCCATGAGCAATTGTCGCGCGCGGGCGATGCGCGATTCAATCAAGATACGCTCGGGAGCATGTCCGGTGGCGGCCACCACCCGCCGCCCGAACTGTGAGCGGGACAACCCCGCCTGGCGTGCCAACCGGCTTACCGACCAGTTTCGCCCCGGATCCTCCCGCGCCGCATCCAGCGCGACGGCCACGCGATGATCTACCGGCCGCCCCGCGCATGGAGCCTGCTCCTCATATAGCTGCAAGAGCAGCTGCGCAACCAAGTGCTCCGCCCGCTCCCGCCCGAAGGCCCCCCCTGTTCGCCAGGACTGTTCGCACTGGCGCGCGACGGCCCCGAAGAAGACGCCCTCCCGCAGCGGATGCACCATGACCGGCAGCTCCATCCGCCGGCTGCTGACGCGCCGCCCGGCGCGATCCACCACGTCAAAATGCACCGCAAAGACTCGCAAGCGCCGCTGGGGATCGTGCCGTGCCACGACCCGCGCACCCGGTTGGAGCAAGAAACAGGTCTGCGCCTCGGCTACATGGGGCCGCCCGTCCAGCCACAGCGTGCCATGGCCGTCGAGCACATACCACAGATCCGAATCCCCGAGTGGGGGCGGCGACCAGGACCATCCCGGCTCGCACCGATACACTTGCGGCGCGCTGTTGATTCGCACCTTCCACGGGCCCAGAAGCTGACGCCTCGCGTACGCATGCATGCGCCAAAAGTACAAGACTTTGCGGCGCGCGTCCATTGTCGGCAAGCGGCGCTTCTGGCAACGTAAAGGCATGCAATCGATGGAGCCCTGTCCCTTCGCCCTAAGTCCCGGCCAGCAGGACGCCTACCGGCATCAAGGCTACCTCGCGTTTGGCAATGTGTTATCGGCGTCGGAAGTGGAGCAGGCGCGGCAGGCCTTGAGTCGGCTCATCAGCCAGGCCCAACACGTGCCCGATTTCACACCGAACGAGAAAGGCTCTTTTACCGCCCCCGGACAGCGCCTCTCGGTCCAACTCGAACCGGGCACCGTTGTGCCCGGCGTGCGCGCCCTGCCTGAGGCGGATTTCGAATTGCGCGTTCGCAAGCTCATGGGGTTCTGTGAGGCCGACCCGCTGCTGCACCGCCTGGCCCATGCGCATGCCCGCATCCGCGGGGTGGTTGAATCGCTGCTGGGCGCCGATCCCGTGCTCTTTCAGGATATGGCGCTGATCAAGCCACCGCGGGGCGGCAGCGAGAAGCCCTGGCACCAGGACAATGCCTACTTCGCTGTGGTCCCGCTGGAGGCTGTCCTGGGGGTGTGGATCGCACTCGACGATGCCACGGTCGTCAACGGCTGCATGCACGTGCTCCCTGGTGAACATGCCCTGGGACCACGACGGCACCATCACGCGCGGGATTGCGAGATTGTCCCAGGCCGTATCGACACCTCGCGCGCCGTGCCGGTCGAGCTGCCGGTGGGCGGCGCCATGTTCTTTGCCGGGATGCTGCCGCACCAGACGCCCACCAACACATCCCCCGCACGCCGGCGGGCTCTCCAATTCCACTACCGCGGCGCTGCCACGCGGACCGTGAGCCTTGAGGAATACGACCGAGTCTACGCCGAGGCCGACGGCACCCCCGCCTCCTGCGCCGCCGCCGGGTGGCCCGCATGAGCGTTTCCGCCCACATTCACGCCGCTCACGGCCGGCTCGCCATCCGCCGGACCGGCGTCGTCGTGCCGCGCGAGGAATACCTCGACTACATGACATTCCGCGGGAATAAGCGCCCGCTGTTTACGGAGATCTTCGGCCCGCTGCTCGGCCTGAAGGAAGAATGGGCCGCTCAGGGCGCATCCGCCGACGAGTGCGACTGCGCCGTCTTTCCCTATCGGTTCGCGGAAGAGCAGGTTCTTCCCATCCACACCGGCTGGCTCGGCGGCGATGACGAGGTCATCCTGCAGGAGACGGAAGACTTGCTCGTCTACCGCGACCGCATGGGCCGACGCATGCAGATGGCCAAGCGGGCCGCCACGCTCGCCCTGCCCTGCACGTATCCGGTTGCCACCATGGATGACTGGCGTCGGATTCGGCACCACTATGCCTTCTCCGCCGAACGCGTGGCCGAATGGACCCCGCAGCCGGGCTGCATCACGTCCATCTGCATCCCGGGCGGCTTCGATGAACCGCGCCAACTCATGGGCGAGGAGAACCTGGCGCTGGCCTGCTACGAGCAGCCGGAGCTCCTCCACGACATGCTTCAGGCCATCGGAAACATGGCCTTTGCCGCGTGTGAACAGGCGACGCGCCGAATGCCCGTGGACCAGCTTTCCGTTCACGAGGACATGGCCGGACGCAGCGGCCCGCTCCTGGGGCCGCGCCAAGTCCGCGAGTTCATCCTGCCGTACTACCGCCGCATCTGGGACCTGCTTCAGGAGCGTGGGGCGCGCCTGTTCAAGCAAGACAGCGATGGCGATATGCGCACCGTGATCCCCGCCTTTCTGGAAGCCGGGATCAACTTCATGTACCCCTGCGAACCCGCCGCCAACATGGACATCGTCGCGCTCCGGGCGGCGTACGGCACACGTCTGGCGTTCATGGGCGGGATCGACAAGCACGTGCTGCGCCGCAGCAAGGCCGAGATTGCCGCCGAACTGGAATACAAGATTCCGCCCATGGTGCGCACCGGCGCCTGCGTGCTCGGGTTGGATCACCGCATTCCCAACGGAACGCCGCTTGACCACTACCGCTTCTACATCGCCAAGGCGTGGGAGATTCTGGAGCGGGAAACGGGCGCAGGCATGGCCTGACGCCGCGAACCCCGCCAGGCGATGGAGACTGGTGGCGGTAGGCGCGAAACACGACGGCGAAGTACTGGCTGGTGGTGCATCCGCTGATCGCGTGCGGACGCAATTATACATGGCGCGGCATAGGGTGCCACCAGACGGAGCCAAACCGGGTTACGGAGGGAGGCAACGATGGGACTCAGCGACGCGCAGATCGCGCAGTATCGGGCGGAGGGGTTTGTGGTGGCGCCGGGGAAGTTGCCGCGATATTGTCCTCAAGCCCGCCGGGCACGGCGCGGGGACGAACTGGCACCAGGATAACGCGTACTTTGGCATTCTGGACCCGACCCAGGGGGTGGGCATGTGGGTGTCCGTGCATGACGCCACCGTGGCCAATGGTACCATGCATGTGGTCCCGGGCAGCCACGGCAGTGCGCGCGAGCACTGGCGCGATGGCAATAGCGATCACCACATCACGTGTGCGGTTGATCCGTAGCGCGACACCATCGTGCCTGTGGAGATGGCAGCGGGCGGGGGCTGTTCTTCAACTACGGCATCGCCCATTGTACGAAGGGCAACCGGACGGACAAGGGCCGTGCCGGGCTCTCCCTTCATTTCCTCAAGACATGGTCCTCTGTCTTCCGGAAGGAGCGTGGAGCGAGGCGTTGCCGGAGGCGACGCTGCAATGCACGGACCCGGAACTGCGCAACTGGGAACGCACGTGGAAGCTTCTGGTGGACGCTGGGGCTGACCTGGGAAGCCATCAAGCTCATCGGCCTCGAGACCTTGATGTTGGCGCCGTACGACCAGCCCTGCCGTTACACGGCATGGATAGCCATGGTTTTGGGGCCGTTTACGCCACGTCCATCGCCGCGGCCCAGAGCCTTTCCCAGGACTTCGAGAGCTGGCCGGAGACGACTAGCGTACTTCGAAACGCCACGTCCGCCGCAGTACGGGAACGGTGGGGGAGCCGCTCATCGCCGTCCAGCGCTACGTTGAATGGCAACTCCGACACTCGATCCGAGTCACGTCGAGGCGCATCCTCTAAGACATAAACGAGGTCGAGGCTCCCGCGCCCCCCTTCCCCACGCTTCGCGGACTCGCGTGGGGGAAGGGGGGCACGATCGCTGCGCTTACCCCCCGCGCCCTGCGGTTGTCACAACTCCAGCTACGCCCTTGTCACGCCGCATGCGTGGCCCTCGCGCGTGGCGCGCTTGGGCCGCATGCGTCGCGCCAAGGGCTCCGCCGCCTACTCACGCGCCACCGTAGCCCACGCCCCGACGTGGCTCACAACGCCCACCATCCTTGAACGCGCCAACGCTCCCCCCGCCCGGATCGCCTACGCCCTGACACGGCACGTGCTTTGAAGGCCACGTGCCGCGCCAGGGCTCCGGCTCCGGACGCGCGCTCCCGTTGGTCGGCGCGAGGGTGCACGCAAGCGTGCCTCCCCACTTCGGCGGATCGCGGCGTCACGTAAGAACGAGCCACCGCGAACCGCCTTCGCCCCTTTGCCAGTACCCCCGCGTTGACGTGACCGCGGCGCTTCCCACGAGCTCGTGCAGGGCCACGAACTCGTGGGTTCCGGCGTGGTCGCGGGGAGTGCCC
>CAZWQJ010000244.1:0-6282 GCA_964635825.1 uncultured Victivallales bacterium
CCCCCGACCCCCTCGGTGTAAACGAGATGCTCTAACCAACTGAGCTAGGCGTCCGCGCCGAGGGGTGAAATAAGCGGGGCCACCACCATGCTGACAAGAACTTATTCCGGTGGGGGGCGATCCAGCACCTTGTAGGGGCGCACTTCACGTGCGCCCTTACGACAGCATCCGCACGGCGAGACCCGCACGGGCGCACACGAGGTACGCCCCTACAGGCAGCGGGAGCGACGGCAGTTCCGGCACTACGCCTTCGGCTTCAGCCAGCCCTTTTGCACCATGAGCTCGGCGTTTTGGAGTGCGTTGAGCGCGGCGCCCTTCCAGAGGTTGTCCCCGGAAACCCAGAAGGAGAGGCCGTTGTCGAAAGCTGTATCAATACGCAACCGACCGACGCCGCACTTTACCTTTTCGGCAAAGTCCAGAGGGGTCGGATAGCGTTTGTTGGCAGTATCATCCACCAATTCCGCTCCCGGGAAGGCGGCCACGGCGGCCCGGGCCTCGGCCAGGTTGACCGGGCGCTCAAACTCGGCGCAGACCGAGATGGAGTGCGCTCTCACGACCGGCACGCGCACGGTGGTGGCGGAAACCTTCAGGTTGGGCAGACCCATGATCTTGCGCGATTCCTGGGCCATCTTGGATTCCTCACCGGTGTAGCCGTCGGATCCGAAGGAATCGATGTGCGGGATGCAGTTGAAGGCGATCTGGTAGGGATAAACCTTGTGCACGATCGGCTTGCCCGCGACATGCGCCTGGATCTGGTCGGCGAGCTCGCGCACCGCCTCGGCACCCGTGCCAGAAACCGATTGGTAGGTGGACACGATCACACGCTTCAGGCCGAACTTCTGGTGCAACGGCCAGAGGCCCATCAGCATGACCGCGGTCGAGCAGTTGGGATTGGCGATGATGCCCTTGTGGGTGCGCAGTTGCTCCGGGTTGATCTCCGGGATCACCAGCGGAACATCCTTTTCCATGCGCAGGGCCGAGCTCTTGTCGATGACCAGGCAGCCCGCTTTGACCGCATCCGGGGCCAACGCCCGCGTGACGGAACCGCCGGCGGCGAAGAACGCGATATCCACGTCGGCAAATACGCCCGGCTTGGCTTCCTCGACCGTGAATTTTTTCCCAGCCTTTTCAATCACCTTGCCCGCCGACCGTGCCGAGGCGAAGAGCCGCAGCTTGGTCATGGGGAAATTTCGTTCCAGCAAGAGCCGGAGGAGCTCTTGACCGACGGCGCCAGTTGCGCCGACGATGCCTACTGTGAATGAGTTATTTGCCATGGATAATCCTGTCGAGTTGGTGACTAGAACTTGTGCCCGGCTGGGTATCAAGCCCGCAGACCGCAATCTGATTGTCCGAATCAGTTCGCAGACCATGCAATTCGTTCGAGGCGGAATACTTGTAAAAACCTACGTCATATCCACTTCGCGACGTCCGCCGTCCAATATCAAGGACTCGCTCGGCACGCCCCGCGGACTCCACGAGATCGCCGAGCGACTCGGCGCCGGCCAGCCGCCGGGCATGGTGTTCAAGGCGCGCGTGCCGACCGGGCGGCACTTCTCGGAGCTCCCCGCCGCCGAAACCGAGCCCAATCTCATCACCAGCCGCATTCTCTGGCTGCGCGGTATGGAGCCCGGCGTGAATCTGGGCGGCAATGTGGATACCTATTCACGCTACATCTACATTCACGGCACCAACCATGAGGACAAACTCGGCACGCCCCTCAGCGCCGGCTGCGTGCTCATGCGCAACCTTGAGATCATCGAACTCTACGAGGAACTGCGGACGGGAGACAGAGTGCTGATCGTCGATTAAAGACAGTCAGAAGCAGCCATCCATTTCTCACGCGGAGGCGCGGAGATCGCAGAGGGAGGCCCCACTGATGGTGCACGGCCATAGTCGGAATACCGATTTGATCACTGCGATCAGCGGGCTTCAGATGTAATGATTCACACCGCGATCTCCGCGCCTCCGCGAGAGACCATCCCGCTACCGATTCTTGCCGAACAGCAAACGCAGCGAATTCAAACACACCACCACCGTGCTGCCTTCGTGCGCGGCCACGCCGATGGCGAGGGGCACGGACCCAAGTGCGGTGGCAATCACCATCACGATCACGACGCCGAGGGAGATGGACAGATTCTGCCGGATGATGGACCGCGCCCGGCGGCTCAGGCGCTCCGCCGCGAGGAAGTTCTCGATGCGATCATGCATCAGGATGACCTCCGCCTGCTCCAACGCCGCATCGCTGCCACGCGCGCCCATCGCGACGCTGACATCCGCCGCTGCCAGGCAAGGCGCATCATTCACACCGTCACCCACCATCGCCACGCGTGTGCCGGGCTTCGACTTGCGGAGTTCCTGAATGGCTTCGACCTTTTGCTCCGGCGTGAGATGCGCGCGGACTTCATCGAGGCCCAACTCACGCGCCACGGATTCCGCCGCTTGCCGACGGTCACCGGTGAGCATCACGGTGCGGATCCCCATCTTTTTCAACTCGGCCAGCACCGCCTTTGATTCTTCCCGGATCTGATCGCGCAACAGCACGCGGCCCAGCACCTCGTGTCCGAGCACCCAGACTTCGGACAACTCGGCCGGCGCCGGCGGCAGTTTCTCCGCCCATTGCGCCAGCGGACCGGCTTCCAGCAACTCGCGGCGACCCAGCAGGGCCTGGGTGCCATCAAGCCGCCCGCTCACCCCCTGCCCCACGATGTTTTTGAAATCTCCCAGCTCCACCAGTTTCACGCCCCGGGCCTTGGCATCGCGAACAATGGCCCGGGCCAGCGGATGCTCGGACTTCGCCTCCAGCGCATAGGCCAGTTCCATGACCGCGGCCTCCCGGCCCGGCGGAAAACTTTCGTAACCCACCACACTGAGTTCACCAGTGGTGAGCGTGCCGGTCTTGTCCAGGGCCACCACCGTGATTTCGGCCAGACGCTCAATCGCGCCGCCGCCGCGGAACAGCACGCCGTGACGCGCGCCCCAGGCTATCGCTGCCAGAATGGCCGACGGGATTGAAAGCACCAGCGCACAGGGACTCGCCACCACCATGAGCGTCATCGCCCGGTAAAAGGCCGAGCGGGCCTCCGGCGTGTTCGTGAAGGCGGGCAGGTCAAAGGCCAGCCACCACAGCAAAAACATCAGGAACGACCCCACGATAACCGCATAGGTGTAATGCGGACCGAATTTGTCCGTGAACCGCTCGCTGGGCGCCCGCAGTTTCTGCGCATGCTGGATCAGCCGGATGATCTTTTGCAGCGTGCTCTCCGCCGGCAGGCGCATCACCCTGAAATCAATCGCACCCCACAGGTTGATCGTGCCGCTGAAGACCGGGTCGCCCGCGTTTTTCTCCACCGGTGCCGCCTCGCCCGTCAGGGTGGATTCGTCGCTCGCACTGCGGCCCTGCAGGATGTCTCCGTCCGCCGGATAAGCGCCGCCGGGTCGCACACGCACGGTCTGGCCTACGCGCAATTCGGACACATCCACCTCAATTTCCGTGCCGTCATCCTTCAACAGGGTGGCGCGCTTGGGCGAGGATTTCAGCAGCGCGCTGACCTCGCGGTGGGTGCGATCGAGCGCATAGGCCTCCATCGCGCCTGACGCCGAAAACAGAAACAGCAGCAGCACGCCTTCGCCCCAGGCCCCGATAGCCATCGCACCGGCGGCCACGGCGAGCATCAGGAAATGGATGTCGAGCTTCAGAGTGCGGAGATTCGGCCAGGCGTCCTTCGCCGCATCCCAGCCACCGGCGATGATGCCCATGAAGAAAAGCATATGGCTGATCCAATGCCTGTCGGGTGCGATTTTCTCCGCGATGAGCCCGCAAAGGCCAAAGAAACCGCAGAGTGAGGCGAGCACGGTCAGTTCGCGCCATTCGGATTCCTCCTCCTCAACTCCTTCGGCGGGAATCTCCGGCCATTCCATCTCCTGCCAGAGCCAGAGTTTCTCGGCCGTCTCGCAGGTCTCGCGGCCCAGTTCGGCCCCTGCGCCGCGCTTGCGCAGCACGAAGCCAGCCGGCGCCTTGCCACCGTGACGTTCCTTCCACTGTTTCTCCACCACCGCGATCGTCTCCGCCAGTCGCGCCCGGAGGTCGTTCAAATCCACCACGCCCAAGGTTGCGATCTCGACCCGGTGGGCCGTGGGATCAATCCGGACGGCACCGACTCCCGGTTGCTCTCGCAGGAAGGTCGCCAGTTCATTAATCCAGTCAGGCTTGCTCCCGCCGGTATTCGTCATGCTGCCACGATGCGGCACAGCTTCGCTGCCGGCAAATTCAATTCCAAAACTAGCAATGGCTGTGGGGGTTCCTGTGTGTGCCGCTAATGGGTATCGCCAATCGGGGCGTAACTTCGATCAGCTCTCCGACTGATCGCAGTCGATGATTTCCCCGCGGATCACGCGGATTTTCGCGGATGTCTGTATAAATGCAGGGGCTGCACGGAGAGGGAGGAGCCTGCTTGCAGGCGATTTGTAGGGGCGCAGCTTGACTGCGCCCGTCCGATTCACGCAGGCCAGTCGCAAACCCAAGGGCGCACACGAGGTGCGCCCCTACATCGAGCCATCGCCTGCCCCTCGACTGGCTGGGGTCCTGAGCCCGTCGAATGGACGAGCAGGCTCCTGCCTTTTGAACGAACTTATCTGGCAGAACGCTTGTACGTGTTTCAAACCCATCCCAGCCGCTATGTTATTCTGACGAAATGAAGTCCCTCCCCGCACACCGCGACACCGATCAGGCGGCGCGCACTTCAAAAGATGCAGCCCTTGCTGCATCCCCATTAGCGTTCCATAATCCGTGTCTTGGAGGTTCAAGACGAAGACCCCGGGGATGTTTCCTTGCGGGATCAACCCGCAGCCGCTTGCGTGGCGCCACTGCCGCGCATGAAGAAACCACTGACCGCCATCATCGTCGGAGCCGGTCACCGCTCCATGCTCTATGCCTCGTATGCCAAGCAGCATCCCGATGAGCTCGCCATTGTCGGCGTCGTGGACCCCACGCCGCACCGGCTCGACCTGGCCGTCCGCACCTTCGGACTGACGCCGGCGCAATGCCATGCCAGCGTCGAAGCCCTCGCAGCCCTGCCGAAGCAGGCCGACTTCATCATCAACGGCACAATGGACCGGCTGCACGTGCCCACGTCTGTGCCGCTGCTGGCCGCAGGTTACGATCTCCTGCTTGAAAAGCCTTTTGCCACGAGCGAGGCGGAGTTGTGGCAGCTCGTGCAGATGGCCCGCCGCCATGGCCGCAAGGTCAGCATCTGCCACGTGCTGCGCTACACGCCCTTTTACGCCGCCATCCGCCAGGAAGTGCTCAAGGGCACGATTGGTGACCTGCTGAACGTCCAGGCCGTGGAGCATGTTTCCTACCACCATCAGGCGGTAGGATTTGTCCGCGGCAAATGGAACCGCCGCGACGCCAGCGGTTCCTCAATGCTCATGGCCAAGTCCTGTCACGACCTTGACCTCATTGCCTGGATGAAAAGCGGCGTTCCGCCCGTGCGGGTTGCGAGCTTCGGTGGCAACTACCTGTTCCGGCCGGAAAAGGCCCCCGCCGGGGCCGGCACGCGTTGCCTCGTGGACTGCCCCATCGAGGCCGACTGCCTCTATTCGGCGCGCAAGCAATACCTCGATCACCCGGGCCGCTGGGCCTTCTACGTGTGGGACAGCCTGGAGCACCTGGAGAATCCCACGCTGGAGGATAAAGAGGCATCATTGCGCGGCGATAATCCCTATGGCCGCTGCATGTGGGCGTGCGACAACGATCAGGTCGATCATCAATCCGTGCTGGTGCAATTCGCCGACGGCTGCACGGTCACCCACAACATGATCGGCGGCGCATCTCGTCCGTCGCGCGCCATCCACCTGCTGGGCACCACCGGCGAGATCCAGGGGGTGCTGGAGGACAGCCGCTTCGTCATCCGCCACATCGACCCGCGCCCCGGGCATGAATATGCCGAAGAGGTGGTGGACCTGCAGGCCGGCGGCGACATGCACGGCGCCTTCGGCGGCCACGGCGGCGGCGACCTGCGCCTGGTGGCCGACTTCGTCCGCGTACTGCAAGGCGAGGCGCCCTCCCTCGCCTGCACCAGCCTGGACGATTCCGTCAACGGCCACTTCCTCGGCTTCTCCGCCGACCGCGCCATGACGGAACAGCGCATCGTGGAGATGGCATGGCCGGCTGGCTGATGATGTCTCCCGAGCAGCGCAACGCCTTCATGCAAGACGACGAGAGCGCACCCGCACCGCCGGACACCTCGCCGGCTGAACGCACACCCCCGGAGGCATCCGCCA
>CAZWQJ010000245.1:0-6260 GCA_964635825.1 uncultured Victivallales bacterium
ACGCACACGAGCGAGGCGGCCGCCGGCGCTGCGGTGGCGGCGTTGCCGGATATCACCGGCCAGGCCGCCGCGCCAACCCTGCCAGCGCCAGCCAAACGCCCCTTCGACGGCGCCGCGCTAAAGGCACTCGTCGATGGGCTCACCGCCCGGAATCTCACCGAGACCAAGGCCAAGCTCCAGATGCTGCTCGCCGCTGGTTGATCTTCGCACCCAGTTCATGGCGCCCGGGACGCACCCTGCTCCAAGTCTGTACTCGACAGAAGGGGGAGCATTACGGCACACCTTGGCGAGGAGGCTGACACATGGGCAAGCACAGGGTATTCGTGAGTTCCGTTCAAAAGGAGATGGAGAGTGAGCGCCTCGCCATCGCCAGCCTGATCACCACGGATCCCTTCCTCATGGAGCATTGCGAGCCTGTCCTATTCGACCGTGAACCCATCACCGGTCGGAAGGCGTCCAAGCCCTACCTCGCCTGCCTCGATGGGTGCGAGATTTACCTGCTGCTCATCAACCGCGAATACGGTCGGCCGCACGGCGAACTGTCGGCAACGCATCAGGAGTACCGCCATGCCCAGAAGCGGAAAATGCCCACCCTCGTCTTCGTCAAGGGCGGCACCGATTCCGACCGTGAATCGCAGACGCAGGCGTTCTTCGCCGAAATCAAGGCCGACGGCTACACCTACAAGCGGTTCGTTGACCGGCTCGACCTGCGCACGGAAGTCCGGGACGCCCTCATCAAACTGCTGAAGACTGAGTACGGCTTAGGGCCGCAGGACGGCGACGACGAGAGCGGCGAACAGAACATCGGGGCAGCCTCGCCGTTCGAGTCCCGCCAGACGGACATCATCTGGGACAGTCTCGACCACCGGTTGGCGCGAGCATGGCTGGCGAAGGCCGGTGATGTTGCCGGGGCCAAAGCCGCCGAATCGGTTATCCTCGGCTGCTTGCGTAACCGCGGACTCATGTGGCGCGACCGGAAATCAGGGAAGCACCTTGCGCTGGCAGCGGGCGTCCTGTTCCTGGGCAAGAACCCCTCGGCCCCCTTTCCCCAGTGTCGCGTCATGGTCGATGCCTACCGCGGCGTGGAGCCGGACCCGACCCCGAGCGATCAGTTGACGGTCAGTGCTCCGGCTCCCAAGGCCATAAATGCTGTCGTCGCCTTTGTCGGCAAGAACACTCGCCATCCCCCACGCATTGTGGGTCTCAACCGCGTCGTGCTGGACGAATACCCCGAAAGGGCCATCCGCGAGGCACTGGTGAATGCCATTGCCCATCGTGACTATGAGGACGCGTCCCGGCAGATCATGGTGGAAGTCTTCGCGGATCGGGTGGTGATTTCAAGCCCGGGACTGCCGCCGGCGCCCCTCTCACTGGCCAAGCTTCGCAAGGGAAACTACAGGCCCTGTTCGCGGAATGCCGTTCTCGCCCAGTCGCTCGCCGTGCTTAATCTGATGGAACAGCGCGGAAGCGGCCTGGCCCGGATGAAGGCGGCAATGCTGGACCACGGCCTCGATGCGCCGCAGCTTGACGTTCAGGACGGCTACTTCCAGGTGATCCTGCCGGGTCCGGGGAAGGACCTGGAGCGCCTTCGGGTGTCCAGAGAGGCGGTTGGTCAGGGCGTGACTCCTGCTGTGGAAGCGATGCTGGGGGAGCGGCAGAAGAAGATGGTAGAGATGTTGCTTCAGGGGGAGGCGCTGACCAGCCGCAAGTGCGAGCAGCGATTCGGCATCACGCGCGACACCGCCAATCGTGATTTCGGGGTCTTGGTCAAGTTGGGCGTCGTTGTCAGAATTGGAGCAGGACGATCGACGACCTATGTACTTCGCCGCCGGAAGTAATCGTCAGATAATCGTCAGGCGGAATTCGGCAATCGTCAGATCTGTCCGGTCGGCCACGAAGAGATCAACACGCGCGAGCATTTTGCCGTGGATCCGCTTGATCGGGTGGACTCGCGATGGTTTGCCGGCGCTTGCCGGGTAACCACGTTTTCTCTCGATGAACTACTGGGCACCAAAATGCGCGCGTTGTACCAGCAAGGGTGCGCTCCTGTATGGTCCGGAGCTCGATGTGCCCATAGCTCAACTGGGCAGAGCACCTGACTACGGATCAGGAGGTTGGGGGTTCGACTCCCTCTGGGCACGCCATCGTAATGTATTCATTCGGACGCTCAGTCACTGGAGTTGGCAAGGCTCACCGACGCTCCAGGCTCACCTGGATTTTCGTGAAGCCCGCCGGGTTTTCGCTCCAGGCCTTCAGCGCCGCACCGGCTTCCACAAGCGGGACGGTCCGGCTGATCACGGCAGCAACCGGGAACTGGCCCCCCTCCAGCATCTGGATCACGCTCAGAAAATCTTTCGGCGTTGCGTTGCGTGAGCCGAGAATGTCGAGTTCCTTCATGACGAAGTCCTTCGTCTCGTACTCGACCGGCTTCTTCGCATAGCCGATGTATACGACCCGCCCCGCAAAGCCCGCCTCCTCGACCGCCGCGCGGAACGTCTGGGGCAGGCCGACAGCCTCGATGATCACCTCCGGCCCCTCCCCGTCCGTCAACGCCTGCAGGCGCGCATGCAGCGACTCCGCCTGTGAGTTGATGGTGAGCGCCGCCCCGCACGTGCGGGCGAGTTCCAGCTTCGTGTCGTCAATGTCCACCGCAATCACGCGCGCCCGCCGGTACGCAGCGCCGGCAATGGCCCCCAGCCCGATGGCCCCGCAGCCGAAGACGAGCACAGTATCCCGCTCCGCCACGCGCCCGCGATCGACCGCATGAAAGCCCACCGTGAGCGGCTCGACCAGCGCCAGTTCCCGCAGGCTGAGCGTCGCCGACCGGTGCAGCTTCTGCCACGGCGTGACGATGTACTCCGTCAAGGCCCCGTCGCGCTGCACGCCAAGCGTTTGATTGTGGCGGCAGCAGTTCGGGCGGCCCTGCCGGCAGGCCGCGCACGTGCCACAACTGGTGTACGGTGAGGCCGTGACCTCTCCGCCCACGGCCCACTCCGACGGCACGTCTGCCCCACGGTCCACAATCACGGCGCCAAGCTCGTGTCCCGGCACGCGCGGATAGCGCACCATGGGATTCAGCCCGCGAAACGCATTCAGGTCCGAGCCGCACAAGCCAACGGTGCACACCTGCAGCAGCACCTCGCCAGCCCCGGGCTTGGGTGCCGGATGATCAGCCAACAGGGTTCTGCCCGGCTCTGTAATTGTGAATGCCTTCATAGTCGATAGACCTCGCATGCGGTGCGCCCCATGATCCAATCCCGTTCATCGGCTGACACGCCGTCAACCATGCGCGCCCAGCGCCCGTATTCAACGGCCACCAGGCAGACGGGCCAGTCCGAACCGAACAGCAGGCGGCGTGGGCCAAACGCCTCGAGTACGGCGTCAATATAGGGTTGCAGCTGGGCCTCCGTCCATCCGGCGTAGTCGGCCTCGGTAACCATGCCGGAGAGTTTGCACCAGACGTTGGGCCGGCGCGCCAGGTCCCGGATGTTCTCGCGCCAGGGTGACAGCGCGTTGGCCTTGATGCGGGGTTTGGCGATGTGATCGAGCACGAACACCTGCCCCGGGTGCTGGTCCACGCACTGGATCGCCTCGGGCAACTGCCGCTCCACAATCAGAAGGTCATAGACCAGCCCGCGTTCCTGCAGCCGCGCGAGGCCCCGGCCGAACGCCGCGCCCAGCAGGAATCCGTCCGGCTCCGCCTGCACGACGTGCCGCACGCCCTTCAGCATGGGGTCTTCCGGAATCGTGCAATCCGCGCTGGCCAGCGGCAGCCACCCGACGACACCCTTGATGAACGCGTGTTGGCCGGCCAGCTCCAGCAGCCACCGGGTTTCCGCGAGAGACTGCCGGGCCTGCACCGACACCACGCCATCGAGGCCGGCGGCGCGCAGTTCCGCCAGCAGCTCCGGCGGCAGAAAATCCCGGCGGATCGCCGCCATCGCGTCATCGATCCAGCCGTACTCGCTCGGGCTGTAGCGCCAGAAATGGTGGTGGGCATCGATCTTCATACGGATTCAGAACGCCAGACCGGGACATGACATCAGCTTCTCGCTCGTGAGTTTCTGCCAAAACGCCGGCGGAATCGTCGCGGTCACGCTGGCGACATTATCGGCAATCCGCGCTGGCTTGCTCGTGTTCAGCGCTACGGCAACGACGCCGGGAATGGCGAAGCCAAACCGGACGCAGGCATCCGCCGGCTTGACGGCGAACGCGCGGCACACCGCGAAGAACGCCTCACGCCACGCGAACAGCCTGGCCTCCTGCACGGGATCGGGCTTGCGGTAGTCAAACCACGCGCCGCCGGTCAGAAAACCGGCATGGAATACCGCCGAGTTGATGATGCCCACGCCGCGGGCGTGCAGTTGCGCACAGAACGCCAGCAATTCCGGCGGGTGCGAGTAGACCGTCAGGCTGCACGCGAGCATCACCCAGTCCAGGGCCACCGCATCGGCAATCGTGCGGATGACGCGCCAGTCCTTGGCGCCCACGCCGACGGCCTGCACCTTCCCCTGCGCCTTCAGATCGAACAGCGCCCGGTAGGCCGCCAACACGTCCACCATGCGGCCGCCGCGCGCCAGAAATTCGTCGGGATCGTGGACTGACACCATCTGGGGCGCATACCCCTCGCCGAGTAGCTCGCAGCCCTGCGCGTAGCATTGGAGGATGCCGTCGTAGCTGATGCGGGATTCCGCGTCGTGCTGAATACCGGCCCAGACGCCGCGTTCAAAGGTGGGCTCCGGACCGCGTAGCGGCAGCCGGTACCAGCCCAGCTTGTTACTGATGAGGACATCCGCCGGCGCCATGCTCAGCGCCCGCAGGCTCTTGCCGATGGTTTCCAGGGCGAGCCCCGCGCCGTACTTCCCCGCCGAGTCAAACGCCACCGGCCGCGCGGCGCACCGAAACATCTCGCGCACGGTCGCCAGTTTGGTTTCGTCCGGCAGCACCTCATACAGATTGCCCAGACAGCTCGTCCCGAAGACGATCGGCGGAACGGACACGGCTGTTTGGCCAAGCGGGCGATGTTTCATGACACCAGCGTCCCTTCACAAAAGGCCCAAGGGTATGCCAATCGTAACGGATGTGCGACATCGTTTCGTGATGGTGTCGCTTCGTGATGGATGGCCTTGGTGCTTGACAGGCTCGGCCGCGTTGCGCAGAATGACCGTAACGATACGGGTTCGAGAGGGGTGGGGAGCGCTTGCCGGCGGGAAAAACTGGAGGCGAGTATGTGCCGCATGCGAGACGGGAGCGGGAACATCCGGGGCCTTTCATCCAGCATTACCTAATCCATTCAAGAGCAAACCTATGCAACGTGCCGATCCGACTTGTCAGACAACCGCCGGTGTGTCGTCCACCGCCTCCGAGAGCGCCAGGCATTCGATCGCTACCGCTTCCGGCCCTGTGGCGGATGCCGCACCCGACCGTGTCCGCGACGAGAACGTCCAACGCCTTCGGGGCGACGGCTATACGGTGATCCCGAATGCCTTGAGTGGCGCGCAACTTGCCGCCATTCGGGAGCGCTGGGACTGCCTGATGGACGACCGCCTGGCGGCTTGCGCCGCCGCCGGCGGATCGACGCAACATGTGGAAATCAAACGTATTGTGGAACAGGATCCGGTGTTTGAGGCGCTCATGGACCTGCCGACCGTCTTCCCCGTCGTGCGCGAGGTGCTCGGCCCGGATGTGACCCTGGCGTCAGGGGGCGAGGGCGACTACCGCGCGCCGCGCACCCAGGCGTACATCAGTTGGCATAATGACTTCGTCTGGATGCAGAATGTCCCTTATCCGCGCCAGAATTTCTGGGTCCGTTGCGTCTATCTCATCGACGATGTGACGCCCGACATGGGCCCCTTCACCCTCCTGCCCGGCAGTCATCTGGCGGGCGGTCCGCCGCCGTCGGACTGGACCGTGAACGGTCAGCCGACGCTTCCGCCGGAAGCCGTGGGAATCACCGGTGCCGCCGGCGCCTGCCTGATCAACAACACCGAGATCTGGCACACCAACACGCCCAATCTGAGCGACCGGCCGCGCAAGCTGATCATGATCGTCTACAAGCACGCCTGGATGCAGCAGTGGCAGGATGGCTACGAGGTGAGCGCGGAGTTCGCCGCCCGCCAGGTTCTCCCGATGCGCCGCCAGCTCTGCGGCCTGGTGACCTGGCATAATCGGGAGACATTCGCCACGTAACGACGGATCGCACGCCACTTCTGCAAGCATCCCGATGCTAATCTCAGCGGTCCTTACGAACACGGAAACCC
>CAZWQJ010000246.1:0-6241 GCA_964635825.1 uncultured Victivallales bacterium
TGCGGGTAGTCGGGATAGGCCTGCCAGTTCTTGGGGTAATGCAGGTTATACATGGCCAGGTTGCCGATGAAGTCCATGGCCGAGGACATCTGCGTCACGCGGCTGTCGTCTTCGGCGGCGGTCTCGGCCAGGATGCGCTTGAAGATGCGGGTCAGCGCGCTCATCTTGGCGCCGACCGTCGGATGGGTCAGATCCCACGGCGTGATCGGCGACATCTCGTTGGAGAGGGACCAGATGACCACGGAGGGGGAGTTCCGGTCGCGCCGCACAAGCGCTTCGAGGTAATGGTGCCGCACGTTCTGATAGCAGGCCTCCTCGCTGCCGGCCCAATCGAAGCTGTGGAACCCCGTGGTCCAGAGCGCCGTCTCGGTGGTGATCAGCATGCCGACGCGATCGGCGGCCTCGACCCAGCGCCGGTCCTGCGGCCGGGCGTGCAGCCGCACGTGGTTGATGTTGCCCTCTTCCTTGGCGATGCGCAGGAAGGCGATCTTATCCTCCAGGCTCATCGCGTTCTGCGATCCGGCCACGTGCCCGCTCTGGCCGAACAAATGGATCTTCCGGCCGTTGAGCATGAAGTCGTGGCCGTTGATGGAAAACTCGCGGAAGCCGAACGTGTCGAGATGGGTGTCGAGGAGTGATGCGTGAATCGTGAGTCGTGAATCGGAGAGCGTGGTGCGCAGCTCATACAAGAACGGATCGTCGGTGTCCCAGAGCCGGGCATCCGCCCAAGGCACATCCGCCTGAATCTTCAACACCGTGCGGGCGGGAACGGTCGTCTCCTGGTCAAGCAGCTTCTTGGCGGGAACCGCGCCGGGTTTGATCAGGTCGGTAATGTTTAACGGGCTTGGTTTTGCCTGGCTACGCACGCGGATGGTGACCGCCGCATCGCCATCATTGGCCAGCGCCACGGTGTAGCGCAACAGGCCGGCGGCAACCTTGGGATTGGCGAAGACGTACTCCACGCGCACCCGGGGCACGGCCTCGAGTTCCGCCTTCTCCACGCCGCGCCCGTCGCTCCCGCCATACACCACGGGATGGACCAGGTTGTCCGCGATCTCCTTGCAGGTCGGCAGCCGGGTGCCGGTGAAACGGTGCGGATCGAACTCCCGATGCCCGCTCACGCCCACGTCTCCAATGGTCAGAAGAATCTCGTTTTCTTCGCCCGGGCGCAGGAAGGCCGTCACGTCGAACCGGTGCGGCTCCAGGCCGCCCACGTAATGACCCGCCGTCTGCCCGTTGATCATCACCGTCACATGGTAGCGGGCTTTGTCGAGATGAAGGAATATCGTCTCGCCGGTCCAGGACGTTGGAATCTTAACCCGGCGGACATAGGTGAGGAAATGCGCGGGCAACCGCTTGTCCGCCGGCGCCTCCACGGCACCACTGCCCACGAAGTTCGGATCGGCCTTGGCTTTGTCCTCGGCGGGGGGCGCCACGGACTCCAGCGGACGCTTGCCGTATTGCCAGCCGCCCGGCAGGGCAATCTTCTGCGGATGATTCTCCCGATCCCCGGCCAGCTCGAGCTCGGCGGGTTTCCATTTCGCATGCAAGGCCGCATAGGCGGCATCGCGCGGGGAGGTGGACACCCACCAGTTGTCGGATAAATCGAGTTTCTGTCGGTTGCTCATGGTTGTGCTCTGGGTTTTCCGGTTGGTTGTCCATCCCAAAAGATTCCAATTCCCTGGGGATACTCGTGGCCGTCGGCTTCCTTCTTCCAACTGACGCCACTCAGCTTATGCGTCTGGTTGGTGATGCCGGCAGGATACACCGCCCGGTCCGGGCCGGTGTGGAAAAAGAACGAGAAGTTGCCGCCAACCCCCAGATAACCGTCACCGATGGAAGCGGCATCGCCAAACGTGGAGCGTTGGAATACATCGGCGCCGCCGCGGTAATAGCTGACGGCGAATCCCTTGGCAGCCCCCCAGCCGGTATTGCCCGCGAGGCCCTTGCCGTGCAAATCGGTCATCGCGTCGTCGCCGCCGAGATCGAGCAGGAAACCCGAAGCCCGGTCCCAAGCCGTGCCCCCGCCAAGGCCGGACGCGCTGTAGCGGTCGTTGCCTGCCCGGTCGAGCAGATAGCCAATGCCCCGGTGGCAGCCGTTGCCGAGCGCGTGATTGCCCGACCAGCCCGACCGGTTGTCGCCGTTGGGACCGCGTTTGACGAAATACGTGTCGTTGCCGGCATCGTCCACGATCGCCCCCACCCCGCCCGCGTAGGCGGCCGCGACGCCGAACGAAGAGCCGATATAAGCATCGTTCCCCGCCGCATCGTGGACCAGGCCGATCCCGCCACCGAGCGTGGGTTTGGGGCCGGCCTTGTCGTTGCGCGCCTCGGCCCGCCAGCTCGATCCAAATCCGATGCCGCTGCTCATGTAGCCATTGTCCCATTCCTCGCCGGCGCTGTAGGCGCTCTCGAACGTGCCGAGACATTGAAAATGATCGTCTCCTTCGCGATCGTCGAGCAGTCCGGCCGCCCCATTGATGCCCGCGCCAATGGCGGCCAACCCGGCGGCATAGACGTCATTTCCGCGCGCATCGTGCAGGACGCCCACGCCCCGCCAGAACCCGCAGCCGAACGCGTATTTCTGGCCGAGATACAGGTCGTCCCCGGCCTCGTCCACCAGCACGCCGATGCCGAGAAAGCCCGCGCCAAACGCAAAACCGGCATCGAGCGCCACGCCTTCCCCGTCCGTCTTGCTCGGATCGCCATACAACACCGGGAAGGGCACGAGCCTCGTTTGAACGCCCTCGGGGTCGGGTTGCACAAGCGTCGCACGCGTATGAGAGCGCGGGTGGAACAGCGGCGACAATCCCTGGCAATAGCGATCGTTCCCGGCCCGATCCATCAGAATGCCGATGCCCAGCAGCCCGGCGCCGGGCCCGCCGACACCCTCGGTCTGGTACAGATCGTCGCCCGCGAAATCCACGATGACCTGAACGCCGCGCCGACCAATCTGGTCGGCGGGATGATGAACCACATAATCGTCGTCACCAGCCGGATCAAGAATGGCGAGAGCATCCACGTCCTCGTAACGGTCCGGCCCGGCGCCGCCGATGAGGATGGGGCCATACGGCGTTTCGATCCGGCGCGGTGGCGCCTTTTTGATCTCGGCCTGGAGCGCGTCAAGAGCCGAAGCCGACAACACCGTCTGCAGCACGGCGAACGCCCGCTGTAGCGCCGCAAAATCCTCCCGTCCGGTGAATTCCAGCTGGGTCCCCGTTTCCGCAAGCACCGGCTCGGCGTTCGTGATCGGCTGCCCGGCCAGCGCGTGCAAATACCGGTTGAGGCTCGAGGGATTTCGCAACGCCGGCGGCTCGTTTGTGAATCCATTCTCCGGGGCGAACATCATCTCCATCGCGTATGACGGCGATCCTTTCGACCGGGGAATAAACCGCCCGCCGCTCCGGCAAATCCACGGGATAATCTGCCGCAACTGCTCCCGCTCCCGCGGCGAGACGGAACCCAGGGCTTGCCGATCCACGATCGCGGCGGCGTTCGTAAGCGCCTCGGTGAACCGGTCGAGTGACGGGCCGGGTTCGGCACGCGGGCGTGGCGCGGCGTTTTTGCCGGACTCGCCGAATACCGCCTGCTCCAGTTGCTCCGTTTCGCGAAGCGCCGTGTCCGCTCCGGGTTTCCCCTCGAGCAGGCGCTGGGTCCACGCCTCGAGCCGCCAGGGCACGCGGATCGGATCGTCGCAGAGTTCGGCCACCAGCGGCAGGTCGCGGTAAGCGTGGACCGTTTCAAGCCGGCGGCGATACGCGCGAAGGTCGCCGATCCACGTCTGATAATCGGCGCGAACGCCGAACCGCGGATTGAGCAGCGCGGCCTTGTTGGTCGGATTGAGAGTGAGCTCGTCCAACCGCCCCTGTTCGAGAATGGAGCCCATCCGCGTGCTCAGCGCGCCGAGAGCGGGATCGCGGGAGTCGGTGGCGCACCCGGAGGCGGCCAGCACGGCCATACAGACGAAGCTAAAAACAACATGCGGTTGCCTGTGCCCCTTTTGGAGGGCGAGACTCCGTCGAGCCGCCACTGGCTGAGAGCTCGAATGGCGGGTGGAAAAACAACTTTTCAATGCAAAAAACAGATCGGGTGTGTGCGGCTCGACGGAGTCTCGCCCTCCAACATGGGCTGAAGGTTTTTCGAACAGTCGCATAAATCCGCTCATGCGTGGCCTTCCAGCGAAAGACCCGCGCTGCCCTTCCCCGCGACCACGCGCATCTCGGCCGGGGTATTCCCCTCGACATGGTAGCCGTGCAGGGCCAGGGACAGCAGATTGCCGTGGCAGTGGAACCAGCAGCCATGCCAGCACGCGTCCACCTTCGGCAGCATCAGCAGCCGGTACAGGCCGCGCAGCGTCTGGGTCAGCGGCTCGAGATAGCCCGCGTCGAGATAAATAGCTGCGGCAAGCAGGACTTCAAGCTGGCCGCACGCATGCCGCGCGGCATTGGCCGGAGAGGTTTCCTTGGGCGAATGCGTCCAGTCCCAGAACAGCAGCTCCCCGTTCTCCAGCTTGGCGTAGCTGCGGAGCGTGGCGTCGAGGCCGCGCCGCACGCGGGCCAGGAACGCGGCGTCCTTCGTCCAGCGGTCCGCGCCCGTGAGGAGCAGCCTGGAAAGTTGCCATTTAAGGTACATGTCATAATGATGCGAGGGGAAGGGGCCGGGCCGGTACGGCCAGAGGCCGTTCTCCTCGCCGGGGAACGTGTAGCGGTTGAGGATGAACTCCGCCTTGTCCTTGAGCGCCTGGTCGTTCAGGACATGGCCCGAGCGCCAGCAGGCCAGGGCGAAGTGCGTGCACATGTTGTAGGTGCCCGTGGTGTTCATCTCCTCGTTGCCCCACGCGTCCTGGTCCATCAGCGGCCGCGGAATCGTCGGGTGCATGGGCCAGTCGCGCAGCCCTTCGCGCAGCGGGGCGACCCAGCGCGGGTCCCCGTCGATCTCCGCAAAGGTGCAGACCGCGTCACTCATGCCGCCAATCTGCAGCGCCGAGCCCCAGACCGTGCGGTCGCCGCACGTGATCGCCGTGCCGCCGCCGGGCGCGGGCCAGATGTTGCGCGCGATCCACTCGTACCATTTGCGCGCGGACCGGTACACCGCCGGGTCGCCGGTGGCGCGGAAATAAGGGGCCAAGGCCTCGATGTGGAAATAGGCCGTGCGCTCGTTCACGTGGAAATGGGTACGAGTGAAGTCCGGGGCGTTCGCCCAGTAATTGCAGGTGTCATACGGGCAATGATTATACCGCACGCTCTGATCCTGCAGGTACTGCATCTTCTTGCGGAAGAAATTCACCGGATCCAGCGGCGTGGCCACGGGCACTTTCACAGCCGGCACAGGCACGTTGGCGACGTCGGCATAAGACACGGGCTCATGATGCAGGCGATTGGCCTGGCGATAGCCGATCGCGCCGGTGCGTCCCTTTTCCAGGTGCAGGACGCCCGCCGCGATCCGGAACGGCTGGAGCGGGCAGAGATCGTCCGTCGTGACGTGGCGCTTCTCCAGCATCGGCACCTTGGCGTGCTCGTAAAAATCCTTGATGGCGGCATAATGGAACAGGTCGTGGAACGCGTCGGCAAACAGGCACAGCGGACGGGCGTCCTGCAGGGAGCCCGTCAGGGACACGGTCCAGTCGCCGGCTTCGAGGTTGAAATAGAAGCTGCCGGGCAGGACGGAAATCATACCGCCCCGCATGCGGTACCAGGCGTGGAAACCCGCAATGTGGCCCGAGAGCGGCAACTCCACTTTCGCCCCGTCGGCCGCGCGCTCGAACACCGCCTTCAGATCGTGAACCTGGTGCCAGCCGCCCGGCGCGGGACCGCCCAGGTCGAGGACGGACCAGAACATCTCCAGCGTCTCCCCCGCATCGAGCACACACAACTCCGCAGTGAAGTTTTTCATGGACGGATACGCGCGGAAGAGCGAGTGCTTGGCGAGGTCGGCGTAGACCGCGCGTTGTTCAATCACCTTGGGCGAGACGGCCTCGCGCCGGGTGCGATTCTGACCGCTGATGTTCGTGAGCATGGCCTTATCTCCAGCTATTAACCCAGTCTTTATGCCTATAGGTATAGTCCTATTGATGCCCCAAAGTCAACGGAGAATGTAGGATTTGGAGGAAGCGCTTGTCACCTCTATCGCTAGAGATATGGGACCCGAAGTGCGCATCTGCGATTAGGTGTGGTAGACGGCAAGGCACTTCGCCGCAGGAGTGATATTCGTCGATGGAGTTAGCGTTGTGGTCGGTTGAGCG
>CAZWQJ010000247.1:0-6233 GCA_964635825.1 uncultured Victivallales bacterium
ACGTATACCCGACCACCACCCGTAACTTGCCACTGACACCCGTCAGTTCCACGTCGCCGCTCCTGGCGTCAAACGCCCGCGAAACGCGCCCGTTGATCGTAACCGATCGGATTGGTTTCTTCTCCGGCTGCCGGAAACGGAGCAGCACCCGCCCGGGCTTCGCGCGCAGTTCCAGTTCGACTTTCGCCTCAATCTTCCCGGCCGCGAGCTGCGGACGGTACTCGACCGATACGATGCCGGCCGGTGTGCTCAGCCGTGTGGCGCTGAAGGCCTGTTCCTGCGCGAACCAGGCGCGCGGAATGGCGCGGCCGATGTGCAGCAGGCCGGTGCGCTCGTAAACAAACAGGTAGGCCAGCCATTTCATGGCGTTGGATTGGTCGCTGGTCTTGAACGGCGCGGAGTTGCCGAAGCCCAGGACCGGAGCGGGATGCTCCACGAAGGCCTGCGCCTCGGGCCGGTAGCAGGCGGCCCAGGCATTGAAGAACATCCACAGGTAAACCTCGATCTCGTCGCGATCCAGGTGCGGCAGCAGACCGGCGAGAAGCGCCGGCTGCGGGCAGATGCCGCCGCAGTCGAACCACTCGGTTTGCGGATCGTGGATCGGATAGCTGTAGGGCGCGTTCATGTACCGGGTGTCCTGGTAGTCGTCCAGAATCCAGCCGCCTTGTTTACTCTCTGACTTATAGAGTCCGGAAATCAGCAGATAGACTGAACCTTCCAGCGTTTCGCGGATCCAGCCGTAGTCGCGCCCGCGGAGATACAGGCGCGAGGGATAGTGCGGAATCCAGCGCCCGTCGCGCAGGCGGATCAGCGGGCTGTGGCGGCGCGCCTCCTCGAATCCGCGGATCAGGTCGCGTTTGAACGCATCCGCTTCCCGGCGGTACCGCGTCGCTTCGGCATGTCCATATTTCTCCAACGCCGCCGCGGCACTGTCCAGCCCGCGCCAGGTCAGGCAGTTGGTGCTCAGCCAATAGAAGAAATCCTCCACATCCTCCAACGCGCCCGCCGGCAGGAACCCGCGCTCCCATCCTCGAGAGTGTGGCATGTCCTTTAGCGTCTCGCAGCGCTGCCGGGCGATCCACTCCGCCCCTTTCACCACGCTCTCCACGACGCCGGCAAACCACGCGCGGTCGCCCGTGTGCAGATAATGGCTGGCCAGCGCCCACAAGGCCCAGCCGTGATGCTGATTGTAGCTCTGCCCTTGCTCGTATCCGCCGCTGCCGTAGAACACGCCGTCATGGTCCGTAAATCGGCCGTTCAAGCCGACGGTCCCCTGGTACTTCACCCAGGCGGCCAGCCGCCGCCGGACCTCCTCCACCATGCCGCGCTGCTGCAGTTCCTCGGCGATCATCACCGACTCGTTCGTGAAGTTGCCGTAGGTGCAGGTCCCCACCGATGTGCTGACGATTCCCGGAGTCTCCGGGTGACCGAAATCGGTCATCAGAACGATCGGCAGGTGCCCGGCATAGGCGGCATTCAAATGCGCGTCGGGCGTGCGGATCTGCGCTCCCTTGCGGCTCTCCGCCCGCCAGTAACACGCCATCTCGTCATAGCAACGGTCGAAATCCAGACCGCGCAGCGCGGCCAGTTCCCCGTCCGACTCGATCGCGACAAAAGGAATCCGGGCCAGAAACTCGCAGCTTTCGCCGGGTTTCAACTCCTTGCTGAACCGCACGCCGTCGGCCGCAACCTCATGGGCCATGTCGGTCTGAAACTCCAGACGTAGAACCGGTTGCCCTTCTTTCTTCCCGGCCTCCTCTTTCTTCACGAATGTCCCCATCACCCGGTCGCCTTCCACGCGCAGCGCCTCCCGTGCGCACACCGGAACAAGGGTATCGGTCACCCCCTTCCGGTTGTGATTGCGCATTTCGCGACGGTTGTGAACGCGTCCCGCATCGGAGCTGTAACTGATCGGCAGCTCCGCCATGGCCGCTGTGTCGCTCGTGTTCTCGAAACGGAACCGCATCAACGCCACCAGGGTCTCGTCCGGCGCCGGTTCGCCCGCCAGTATGGACTGTGTCAGCGGCACGGCGAAGCACTTCTGCCGCACGCGCACCGCGTCACGACGGAACTGCTGGTTGTACGCCATCACCGGCCAGGGATCGTTATGCCGGGCTTCCACGGCCCATTGGTCGAACCCGAACAGCATGCGGGCCGCGTGTTCATTCTTCCACTTCGGTTGGTCGCGCCCGCGCGTGCGGAATGCCGCCCAACCGCTCAGTTCGACGTCGCCCCACGGCTCGATCCAGAACTTCTGACGGGTGTGCTTGCAGCCGCAACAATACGCGATCGGATGCGGACGCGGCTGGCCGTTCATGGCGCCGGCCAGCGATTGCTCCGGCATCTCGAGAACCTGACTGGCCACCGTCCGGCCGCCCCGGGTGCGGGCGCGATATTCCGCGAACGTTTCCGGGTTGTCGGCGCGGGCGATATAGATGCCGGCATCGGCGAACCAGATCGGGCCTTCCTTGTCCAGCGAAGCCAGTGAAATCGTGAACGCATCCTTCCCCAGATTAAACATGACATGCGCGTCGTCGTTGGCATAGCGATGCGCCGGGATCATGTGCTCGATCTCGACCGCAAAGGACGCCCGGCGTCCCGCGCCAACACGCACCCCGTCGCCGGCGGCGCGGGTTCCGGGGCCGGCTTTGACGCGCCGGACCGCCGCATTGTAGCCGGACACGTGGATCGCTTTGGCGGCGGTCCGTTTGCCGGCGTGCAGTTCGACGCGCAACGAGCCGCTCGCCGGTTCCGAACGGGTAAAGACGCGCAGGGTCCGGATGGCGACATCGCCCCCGGTCACGCGCAGGCCGACGGTGCGGCGAAACGTCACCGCATAGTCCGCCGCGGCCGGAAGTTCGGCAGTCAGCGGCTTGAAGGTGAAGACCAGTGTGTTCTTCCCGCAGCGGGCGATGTCGGTGGCGGCATCCGCCCACTCCGGCGTGAACAGGTCGTCCATGTGGGTCCAGCCGACCGCCATCGGCCGTTCCTGATCCAGCGCGATCGTGCTTTCGATGCGCGTGCCGGGCCAGTACTTCCGCTGGTATTGCAGCTTCGCCTCACGGGGCGCCGGCCCGGCGAAATCCACTTCGACGCTCTCGATGTCCCGCAGTGCCTCGAACTTCAACTCCCCCGCCGGCGCCTTGGGCAGGGCAAAGGGCGCACTATCGAATCGGTTCATAGGCGTTTGACTTTCTATTTACTACCGCTCACTGGCCGGATGGCGCAAACCGCGGCCCGCTCCTGCCACACCCCGGACTCCTGCAACGGCAGACCGTCGCGTTCGAGGGCGACGCCGGTCACGACGCCGCCGTCTTTGGCCGTAGAACCGAAACCCCAGCGCAGGCGGTAACGACGCGCGGGTTTCAGCCCCATCGGCCGCAGAAGGGGCGACACCCCGGCGTTGCCCAGGCGATAGATGAAGATCAGACTCTCGTCCGCGCCCGGCTTCTGCAGTTGGAAGGCGATCCAGCCCTCACGGCACTCGATCAGCGCAGGCGGCGTCAGTAGATGCCCAACCGAGCCGGCGATGAAGCGGCGCCTGGTCTTAAAGAAGGTGATCGCCTCAGCCACGCGGGCGCGCTGCGCCGGCGTCAGACCGGCCATATCGCCGCTGATGCCCATCATACCCGGCATGCCGGCCAGCAGCGCGTAGTCCAGGCTCGTGCTCTCCACCGGGCTCCAGACACAGGCGGGCACCAGAACCAGCGGCGCGGAGTCCTGCACCGTTCGTCCATAGTCGCACACCGCGCGCTCGACAGAACGGATGACGGGCCAGCGGCCGATGCGGCCAGGTGGCAGGCGCAACCAAGAACCCTGCGTGATCCGCAGCATGTCGGTGGGATTGGTCGAATCGCTGAGGAAGAAGTTGTCGACATGTCGCATCATCTCGAGGTCGCAACGCATCGCGCCGCTGGCGCACCCCTCGAAGAAGACCTCCGGATACGCGGCACGGATTTCGTCCAGCAACCGATGCCACGCGGCCGTGTAGCCGGAGAGTTCGGCGCCGGAGTCGTCAGCGTCTACCCGGAAATTGAAATCAATCTTCATCCAGGCCAGGCGATAGGTTTTCACCAACCGGGCGATTTCACCCCGAAGCCAGCGCCAGGCCGGGAGTTGGGTCAGATCGATGCGGGCCTGGTTGCCGACCGGAATGAACCACTCCGGGTGCTTGGCGCGGATGGGCGCGAGGGAACCAAAGCGTTCCGGCTCCATCCAGAGGCCAAACCCGAGCCCGGCGGCGCGAACCTCTTCCGCGAAATCGCGCATCCGTCCGCAGAACGCAGCCTGTGTCTTCTCCCGCCAGTCACCGGTTTGTGCACCCCAATCGCCCTCGGCAGCACCGTACCAGCCGGCGTCAACCACGAACACTTCGCACCCCAGCTCCTGCGCGGCGGCCAGTTGCGTGCGCAAGCGCGGCACATCGAGGATCTCGAACTGATCGAACCACGTGTTGTAGATCACCGGCGCGTGCGGCTTCGCAGACTGGTAGTGGTGGGACAGAAGATAGCGGTGCAGCACCGGCGCGCCCAGGTGCGCTTCGCCGCCCGGCAACGGCTGACAGAGGATTTCCGGAAGCTCGAACGTTTCCCTGGGGCGGAGCGTTCGGTGCAGATTCTCGTCGGCCAGCCCCAGCTCGACGACCGCAAAGGGCCGCTCCCCGCCGTCCGCCACGGGAGTGACGCGGATCGTCCAATTGCCTCGCGGCAGGACGTGGAACGCGATGCCCTGCGCCGCGCCGGCCAGGCGCAAAGCCAGGTACGGCGTGCCGCCTTCCGTGGTGCGGCCGGATAGGTGACTCTGGCGCAGCCCCGTATGCACCGGATTCCATGCGCCCTGGCTCTCGTGGCACCATGCGCTGGCCTGTGTATAGCACTCATACCGGCCCGGCGGAAGCGCCACGCGGGCCAGGCAGCGCGACACCACCACCGGCCGGGAGCCGGTGTTGGTCAGCGTGTCGCGGCGGCTGACGATCCCCGTCGCGGCGTCGCCCGTCCACGTCGTGGTCAACCGAACCGCGGTATCTCCCACCCGCCAGCGGCAGACCAGGCTCATCGGAGATTCCTTGACCTGCTCCAGCGCCAGTTGCGCGCCTTCGTAGCGTCGGCCGTCGAGTTGCAGCAGCGCCACACCCTGGGTAGCCGCCGGGCCGTTGTCCACCCCTTCGCGCCCGACCGGCAGACCGCACAACCGCGCGAGCCAGAAGCGCTCCGCAGTCCGATGAAAACGGGTGCCGTGGCCCCACGTCGTGATCATTACATCTTCGGCCATATCATCCTCCTTTTTGCAGCCCTGCCAGGCCCGCACACCGTGTTTATATCCTCTCGCTGCGCCCGGTTGTCGGTCAACACGTTGATGCAGATATCAGCCAACCCCTTGCGCACCTAAAGGGTCGACCGTCGGCCAAACTTTTACCACGATCTCTCTCCCAAGACAAGGATAGAGACAATGATCGGGACCCTCTCTCACATCCCCGTCTGCCGGTCATTTCGGTTGACGAGTTCCTCCGGGATAAACGAGTCCGGTTAAATCCGCCATGCCGCTTCATCTGTCACGCGCAAAATATGTCCAGTCATTTTCCGGGAAACCGTGAGATTTGCCGCCCGAGATCAGGAAGTCTGAACTACCGCCAGGTCATCCGTTCAAACGGAAAGGCGTCTTCGTGGTGGCGGATCTCGGGCGGGGTGCCGCCGGGGCGGCCGACCACCTCGACGATGTCAAACCGGTAGATCTGATCGGGAAACCCCGCCTGGCTCAGAAAAGCGCGGGCCGCGCGGTTGAGGGCGTGGCGCTTGACGGCGTTGACGGACGTCCCCGGCCGGGCGATCCGCTCATCGGTGCGGGTTTTGACCTCGACAAAAGCCAGCACACCGTCACGGGCCGCAATGATGTCCAGCTCGTCGCGCCGATTGGGCCGCACCCGGCGTCCCAGGATCTTCCAGCCGTCGTGCCGCAACCGGTCCGCCGCCTGGCCCTCGCCCCACACCCCCAGGTCGATCGGTGCGTTCGCACCCGGCGTCCGATCACGAGTCAACCCGACCCAGGCGAGGAATCGTCTCCAACTCACTCCATCACCCCCAACCGCAGCACCGGCAGGATCTCCTGCTGGAGGGTTGTGTCGAGATCGAACAGCGCAAAGCCTGGACAGCCAGCCTGACGCAACGCCCGGATCTGGTCAATCACCTGGATCGGGTCCAGCCGGCTCTCCGCAGCGGTCACGCCGATGCCGGGGA
>CAZWQJ010000248.1:0-6223 GCA_964635825.1 uncultured Victivallales bacterium
CGACTTCCATCATGGAGAAACAGAAGTCGCCCCACAGCAGCCAGCCGAACATCGCAACCAGCGCCTTGCGCGTGTAGGTGAGCGAGCCGCAACGATAGGTGCGAGCCGCCGGAGTGTCCGCACTGGATGTGCCTGCCTGCTCGGTCATCGGCCGAAGCCCCTCACCCCCGCACCGGCCAACGAGTCTATCTGGTTGCCACAGGGTTTTGATACACGTAACAGTGTCGGCGGCGCCATGTCAACTTGGAACGCGGTCCGGAGCGTTTCCCGCCTCACGTTTCACGTCTTACGCTTTACGTTTTACTCCTCACAGCCCCTCCGGCTCCAACCATACCCGCCCGCGGTAGAAGCCCGCGCCCGGCATGGCAGGATTGGTGGCCCACACGTCGCCCTGCAGTCCCTGCAAATTGGTATGGCCGGCAAGCCCCGACCACGACGCTTGCGTGAACAGGCTCGTGGCGCTCTCCAGCGTGTAGAATCGCACCTGACCCTCCGAGCCCGGCTCGCCGAGAATGGCCTGGAAGCCCACCGCCACCGCGACGCCGTTGGTCAACCCCACGGTCAGCGCGAAACGGCTCGCGGCGTTCGTCGGGTCCGTGCCGGCCACGAACTCCGCGCCGTCCCGCATGCCGTCGCCGTCCCAGTCCGCCGTGCCGTCGCGCGCGGTGTCCGTAAAGTGCAGCAGCTCCCACGCGTCGGGCAGCCCGTCGCCATCCGCATCGCCCGCGGCGGTGATGACCGGCCCGTACGCCATGAAACTGGAGGGCAGCGCCACCGTGCGGTAGGCCGCGCGCAGCCAGGCCGCCGAGCGGGCGGCGCGGCTCAGTCGCACCTCGTCGATCACGCCCTCGAAGGGGCGGTTGCCCTCCGCCCGCCGCCCCAGCACGGGCGCGTTCGCCGACGTGAACGCCGTGTAGGTGCCGAGCGGCACCGGCGCGCCGTCGTTCTTCTGCAGGTACGCCGTGCCGTTGCTCAGCACCAGTGCAACCATCTGCCAGGCGCCCGCCTCGTACGCCGGCCCCTGCCACTCCGCCCCTCCCGCCAGCGCCGCCCACTTCAGCACCCGCGCCGACGTGTGCATCTGCACGTAGAGATTCGAGCAGCCCCAGACTGTCCCGTAGTCGCGCGGCGGCACCGCCGGGTTGACCCACAGGCTCAACGTCAGCGCCGACAGGTTGGCCGCATACCAGGCCGCGGACAGGGAGGGTTCGAGCGCGTCGTCCACGCCGTCGAAGGCGCGTCCCGCCCCCACGATGCCCGGCAGCGGCGTCGAGCCGCTGTTAACGGCCTGGCGCCCGCGCCAGGTGGAGTCGTGCAGGTCGCCCTGCCAATGCCACACGGCTTCGTCATCCTCACGCCACACGGCCCCCCGCGCCGCGAGGGGCGACGGATTGGTCATCCCCGCGAATCCCCAGTACGCGCGGATCGCCGTGCCGTTGGTCAGCGCCGGCACGCGCACCCACACCGCGCTCTCCCCGTTGGTGTCCCACACGTCCACGTCGTAGGCCAGCGGCGTGAGGCCGGCCTCGTCCGCGAAGCGCAGGCTGGCCGATGTGCCGCCGCACTGGCTGTAGGCGAACCCGGCAAGGTTCGTGCCCAAGCGCGCCAGCGCCGGGAAATCGCGCAGCGTCTCGGCGTCGGTGTAGCCGGGAAAGCGCAGCGTCGTGCTGTAGGGCCACGCGGCATAGGAAAGGGTCGCAACCCACGTGCTCGCCGGCGACCAGCCCGTGCGCCCACCAGCCGCGGCGCTGAAGCGCAGCGCGTACGTCCGACCCGGCATCAGGGAGCCGATCGCGGCCGTGATCGAGGCGTTGCTGACGGCGCCGAGGTCGGCGAACGCTGCCCAGGCGGTCGCGCTTGTCCCGCCATCGACAAGCCCCCAGTGCAGCCGGACGGTGGCCGCCACCGCGCCCCCCAGCCCACCCGCCACGCTTGCCGACATATCGTCCACCGCCGTCACGGCCGCATTGGAAAGCGCCAGCGACGTCACCCAGGCCGTGCGCGAGGTCCACACGCCGGCGGCGTCGGTCAACTCCGCGCGCAGCGCGTAACGCCCCGCCGCGGGCAGCCGCAGCGTGCCCGTGAAGGGCGCCGCGCTGTCCGTGCCGATCACCGCATCGCCCAGGTAGAACGCCACCTGCGGCGACGAACCGGCCACCAGGCTGCTTTCCAGCACCGCGCGCAGCGGCTCGTCATTCTGCGCAAAGACCACCGCCTCATCTTCCGGGGCCGCCAGCGCGATGCGCCCCGCTCTGACCCCCGGCGTCGGCGGCCAGGCCGGGTACCAGTTCGCCGGGTCGCGCCCGGACGCCGCCGGCTGCGCCCGCGCCAGCGAACGGCCCGTCCCGTCGGCCGCCGCCGGCCACGGCGCGCGGTCGAAGTAGATGACCTCATCCACGATCACCCACACGAGCGGATCTTCCGGCTGATCCGGCGCCAGCGGCTTCTCCAGCGCCAGCCGCTCGCCGCGGTTGTCGAGTTGGCCATCATAGGGCCCATACAGTCGCACCTGGCCGTTGGTCAGGCCGTACGCAGCCAGGAATGTCGCCCGCGCGGCGACGTTGCTCACCGGATCGAACCCCACCACCGCCAGCCGCTCCTGCGGTGCCAGCGTCACGCCCGCCGGGAACGTGTAGCTCACGCCGCCGTCCAGCCGCCACGCGCCATCCGCATTCCACAGTTGCGCCGTGGCGCTGCCCGCGTTGTGAATTTCCACAAACTCCACGAGCGCCTCATCGCCCGTGGTCGCCGGGTGGTACAGGAACTCGCTGACGCACACGCCGGCCGTCGGCGCCGCGTTTGCCGCCCACGGCGTGCGCGGGCTCAGCGCATACCACCAAGTCTGCCCGTCCGGGTGCCGCCCCAGGCTCCACTCGTTCTCCTGGCCTTTGAAGCGGACCGCATCCACCACCCGGTCGAGCCCGCCGCCCGGCAGATGGCTGAGATAAACCGTCTCTCCCGCCTTGTTCAGCCCGAAGCCGTTGGTGAGCGGATGGTGGAAGCCGCTGACTTCGTCGAACACGATCCACGCGCCCGGCGCTAGCATCGTCGCCGGCGGAATCGCCCACTTACGCAAGTTGTTGCCATCGTCGCTCAGGTACCAGCCCACAAAACTCACCGCCGAGGTCCCGGGGTTGAAGAGCTCCAGCCAGTCGTTCGAGTCGTAGCCGGGGTAGTTCGTGTCGGACAAGTCCGTGTGCGCCACCACCTCGTTGAGCACCACCTCGCGCACCGGCGCCGGATCCGGCGCGCCGGGGGAGCCGTCGACGAACGCGCTGGCGCGCCAGTTGCCGCCGTAGTCCAGCGCGTTCTTCGGGTCGTCCACCGCCAGCGGCACCAGCGAGTGCCCGGCCCCGTCGGCGGCCTCCGGCCAGCCGCGCGCGTCGTTGTACGTGAAGCGTACCAGCGTGCGCCCCAGCCCGTCCTCGACCCGCACCTCCTCGCCGCCGTCGGACAGCGTCTTGATGGGGAAGTTGTAGTGGCGCTGGTATTCGCCGGCGATTTTCAACGCCGGCCAATTGGCATAGCGCGTCTTGAACGCCGCCAGATTGGCGACGACCAGCGCGCACTCGCCCGGATTCAGGGACGCCACGGCGCCCAGCGCGAAGTCGAAGTCAATCCCCTTGGTGAGGCGCACGCCCACCAGGCCAGCCGGCGATTGGCCGGCGTTCTGCACTTCCACGAACTCGAAATCCTGTGCCGTCCAGCCTGTGGCGCCGCCGGCGCCATTTGTCACGCCCGCCGGCGGATTCCGCGGGTGGAACATCAACTCGCTGACGCGCAGGTCCGCCGGCGCCACCGGCACGAACAGCGCCTCGTGCAGCGCACTCCACGTGGCGCCCGACTTCGCCCGCGCCTTCACCAGCGTCGCGCTGGTCAGCGGAATCGGGCCACTGTAGAGATCGCCCACCGCAAGCCCCGTTTCCCACGCGCGCGGGTCCGCCCCGTCCAGGGTGTAGTAGATCGTGTTGGTCGCCATCATGCTCAGCAGAAACCCCGGTGCAAACGCCCCGCCGTTCTGGTTGAACTCCGGCGCGTCCAGCGGGTACCAACCGAGCCCACGCAGTTGCTGGACCACCGACGCCGTGCGTTGGGGGAAGAAGCCCGTGCGCAGCCGGTTGTACTCCGCCTCCCACCAGCCAGCCGTCACCAGCCGGCTATCCCAGCGCGCCGCCTCCGCCACGATCGGCAGACGCACCTGTTGGGCGCGGTAGTCATGGACCGTCCCCGCGTTGGTGGGCGTCAGGATGCCGTCGTGGAAGCAGTGACGGTACACGCGATCCGCGAACCGGATGCGGGTGTCGGCGTTGGTCATCATCGTGTCGAAGACCTGGTTGGGCACGCCCACGTCTTGGCGCAGGCCATCCGTGCCGTTGTTCAGGATGAGGTCGGAGTCCCACGAATAGAACTGCAGCCCGCCCGTGTCCCGGTTGGCAGGGCCGGCCGTAATCCAGTTGTGCGAGCCGACCCAGTCGTTATTGCCCGCGTAGAAGTTCAGCACCATGTAGTCCATGAGGTTGTACTCGTCGAGGTAGCGGCGGATTTCCGGGACGTTGCCGGCGTTGCTCAGGCTCAGGACCGTGTTCCAGGTCGCCGACGGTGTGGCCTCGCTCTTGTACGTGTAGTTGGTCTCGGCCCCGCCGCGGTACGCCGCCTGATGCGCCTCGGTCGGCCGCTCGCGGATCTGGTAGAGCCCGTTGTAGACGCCGTTCAGGTAAACATGCGCCTGCCGCCCGTGCAGCCCGACGTGGCCCATGACGAGCTGCATGTCGTCGATCCAGATGTTGCGGACGTACTGGGCCGACTCGCCGCGGTAGAACACCGAATCTTGGCTCGAGCGCAGCGTGATCTGGTCGAACTCCTCCACCGGGTCCAGGCCGTAGGGATTCCCCTTGAACAGCGGGTAGCGCAGCTTGCCGGCGCCGTAGCGGTCGCGGAAGTAGAGGCGGATGGAGCCCTTCTCGAACGCCACACTCGCACCGCCGACGCGCCGCACGCCGCCGTTGATGCTGAAGCCCGTGGAGCCGTCGGGCAGGAGGTACTCGACGGAGGCCGCCTGCTCCGCCGCGGTGGTCGGCACGCCGCCCGGCAGCGCGATCATCACGCTCGGCAGGTTCGTCAGCGCGGCGCGCACCTGCGGACCGTAAACGGCGTGCGCGGTCACCGCCGTGCTCATCACGGAGCTGCCGATGACCTCGTTCAGGAAGACATAGCTGTGCGTCTGCACGGCGGAGGGCTCGAAGTTGACCTTGAAGGCGCGGGCCCGCACCACCGCGTTGGAGGCGATGGGAAGCGGGCCCCCGTAGTCCAGCCCGTTGGTCAGGGTCGGCGCCGTGCCGTTGAGCGTGTACCGGATCGTGGCGCCCGCCGTCGGACTGGTCAGCCGCACCTGGATCGGCTCCTCGTAGAAGCCGCGCCCGGGACTGAACGCCACCGGCGGCTGTGCATCCGCCTCGCCCAGCACGTTGCGCCGCCCAGGCGACGGCAGGCTGAAATACCGCCAGTCGCCGGCGGCGCCCGGGCTATAGGACGAAGCCGTGAACTCGACGCCGAACAGCAGGTCCCGGAACAGGCGGGGATTGTATAACTCGTTGACGACGTGAATGGCCAGCACGTTGGTACCGCTGACGAGCAGGCCACGGCTTCCGTCGAGATAGTAGTCGGTCGGCTCGAGCGCTTCCTCGGGCACGCGCGGCTCGAGCGCCACCGCGTTCCAGGGCGCATCCGCCGGCGCGTTGTCCTCGTCAACGCGCACGCCGTTCAGATAAATGACCACGCCGTCGTCGTACCGCAGACGCAGCACGAGTTCGTCGACCCGCGCCGGGTCGGCGACAACGAAGGGCATGCGGACATAGAGGCCTACTTGCGTGGTTGTCGGCAGCGCGGTGCGGATGAGCGCGGCGTAGTTCGAGGGGCTGGTCTCGTAGCCGAGCGGGTGCGGCCCCTGCGCCCAGGCCGAATCGTCGAAGCCCGTGCGCGCGGTCCACGTGGTTCCAAGATCGCCGTTGGTCGGGGCGAGGTAGCGAACGGCGGAGTTGCTGCCCACCAGCGTCGCCACTTCCACCCCGGGCCGGAGTCCAAAGGACACGTCCGCGGATTGCGCGGGATACTCGGGGCGGAATTCGGAAGCCACGGCGCCGTTCGGGCGAATCAGCCCGAGGTATTCACCCCATGGCCAATTCATGACCGGGTTTTGAAAGCGGGGTAACGTGCTGTGATGAAA
>CAZWQJ010000249.1:0-6166 GCA_964635825.1 uncultured Victivallales bacterium
GCGACCGCGGTCGCCCGCACGCGGGCCTCTCCCAGGCTGCAGCCTTTGGAGATCTGCGCGCTGTCAGGATCGTTGACCCAGAACCGCCGCTGCTTGAACCACATCGAGGCAATGGACGACAGGGAGTTGCGGTAATGGGCCGCCTCGGCGGGCCAGGTCCCCGCACAACCGATGTCGATTCCGATGCGAACCGAATCGCAGCGGCCGAGTTGCAGGTTCGTGTCGCACGAGCACGGCGCCAGGTGCACGCCGGGCGGGCAGGACTCCCGGAAAGCCTGCCACGCCGCATCCATCATCGATCGCAGCGAAACGACACCCCGCGTGGCCTCGGATGTGCGGGTGGCAAAAAAGTCGAGTTTGAAGTAGCGGGTGCCCAGGTCCGAAAGCTCCCGGATCTGGTTGCGCCACCACTGGTGGATCGCGCTTTGGGCGGCGTCGGGGAAGCAGGTCTTCGGACTGGTAACGTCGGCCAAGTTCCCGCTCATGACCAGCTTGCCCGCGGCGTCCCGGACCAGGTAGGGCTCCAGAGGCGGGAAGTGCTCACCGTCGTTGGTGATACTCGTGGTGCACAGCCATAACCCGAATTCCACCCCGTGCTCGCGGGTCTTGTCGGCGAGCCACGGGAACCCGTGGGGAAAGCGCCGACGGTCGGCCTGGGTCGGTCCACAGGATGCGTTCTGTTGCCAGCCCATGTCGACGATCATCACGTTCTGCATGGGCTGGGGATAACCGTTGAACAGGTCGGCGATGATGGGCAGATTCCCTACCACCAAATCCTCGTCAACAGCCTAGAATTTGGCGTACCAGGTCATCAATCCGACAATCGGCGGCTCAGCGAAGGTGCGGCCGAATCGCGCCTGGATCCGATCGCCGAGCTTTTCGAGCAATGCCAGCGAATCGCTGCCCTGGCAAACGACGAGCGGATCCAGGCTGAGGCTTTCTCCAGGTTTCAACTCCAGCGGGCTCGGCACCGCGACACCGCTGACCGGCCGCGTGGCGAACTCGCCCCAGGCCTCGATTTCTTGCACACGCCGGCCGGTTTCGTCCGGCCAGACATCGACGAAGTTCGAACCCTGCGTCTGGCCCAGGAAACTCACGAGCAGGGACGGCGTTTTGCCGGAGGCTTCGTGCAGGACCGCCGTCATGTTGCTGCGCTGCCCGATGATCGACCGTCCCTCGCGGGTCGAATGACGCGCGTCGGTGAGGGCAAAATTCATGCCGGCCTGATCCTGGCTCGACAACGGCTGCACACCTGCCCACGCCAAGGTGCCCCCATCGAGGAACACGCGCCAATCGCCTTGGGGGAGAGGCGCAGACAGGAGCACGCCGATACGGTCCACCATGACGGGGCCGACCCCCGGGTTGCTCACCTCCAGGCGGCAGATCGAGGCATCCACCTGCTCTTCGGTCACGAGCGTCACCCGCAGCCCGGTCCGGGCTTTCAACTCGGCCTCATTCATGCATCGTTGCCCGTTTGATTCAACGAACCATTGTATGTTCAAGCTCATGCTGCTCATTTTTCTATCCTTTGCACCGGGATGGTTCCGGCGACGACGTCGATGAACGGCTTGCCTTTCCGCACGCCGACGGTGCCGTAGCCGGTCGCGGTGCAGAGGAAGGCGCGGAAATCGCCCCGCACGCGCGGAGCGAGGTGAAGGGTCTGCGTGACGGCATCGTAGCGCGCGCCGCTGCAAGCCTGCAGCAGGCCGTAGCTCGCCATGGCGCGGGCGTACCAATGTCCGCACTCATATTCGTCGAAGGGATTACGCCACTGCCCATCGTAGCGCTGGCGCACGGCGCGGACAAGGGTGAGCCCCTCTTCGACCTGCCCGGTCATGATCAGGTGCGCCGCAACCTGGTATTCGATGCCGGTCCACACCTCGTCGCTGTAGACAAACGGCAGGGCGGGTTTGCCGCCCCTGGGCCAGGAGCAGAGCAGGAGCCCCGCCTCCTGTGGGAAAGCGTAGCCCGGCCGCTGCGGATTGGCATGGTCGGCCAGGGACTCCCGGAAGTTGTGCGCGAACACCGCGGCGAGGTGCCTGGCCGTCTTCTTCTCATCGATGATTGGCCCCAGCCCGCAGCAGCGCGCGATCCAGTCGCCAAGCACGCCGTCGGAAAGGCAGCCCTTGCCATACTGGTACTTGGGGCCTTCGCGCTGGAGAATCGCCTCGGCCTCAGCGGAATAGGCGCCGCCAAACGAGAGGTTCTTGACCGGATCTCCGGCGCGCAACCCCTGCCACTGTACTTTCTGGATGAACCAGGCGCCGTTCCATAGCGCCGCGGTCATGGCCTTCCGGCCCTTGGCCAGCAGCGCCTCGTAGACCGCCACCTCCCCGCTCAGCGCCCGGCCCATGGCGACGGCCGCCGCCAGAGCCCCAAGGTAAAAGCTGGTGCACATGCCGTCGGCGCCCCAGAACTCGATGTCGTAGGTGTTGTGGTGCGGCTCGACCAGAGTGCCCGTATGGTCCGGATCCCAGGTCGCGATGGCGTAGTCGAGGCTGCGCTTGGCCGCCGGCCAGAGTGTCTTCATCCAAGCCGTGTCGCCGCTGATCCGCCACTCGCGGTACAGTTTCATGAGTCCGCCGAGTTGGCCATCGGCCGCGGCGTGGAATTGGTGGTCGGACGGGCCGATGGGCAGGGCGGTGCGGAAGTTCTGGTGCCCGCGCTCGTCCTGGCTGGGGCCGAACTCGGTCTCGCGCAGGGTGCGCTCGAGCTCGGGAAACAGGTGCGGGATGGACTGCGCGTAGTTCCAGACATGCGTGCAGGTGCCGTGGCAGCAGCCGCTGCCCGCGAAGCACCCCTCCCAGCCCCAGAGCCGCCCGTCCGCCTGGCGCAGGCAGGTGGGGGACTTGAGGATGGCGAGGTTGGCCGCCACCGACTCGACCACTTCCGCCGGCAGGGTCGTGTCGTAGAAGCAGTCGCTGAACGCGGCGCTCGCGGCGCGCAGGCGCTCGTAGTGCAGGCGCCAGTGGCTGACCACGGCTGCCAAATCCGCAAAATGTGCGGCATACCAGGGGGTGTAGAACGGCGGCGCTTCCGCGGGTGCGGCGCTGTCGCAAGCACAGCCTCCGGCGCAGGCGGCGGGCGGTTGACCCGCTCGCAGCGCGCTACGTGGCACGAACCAGGCTAACTGCAGACGTATCGTCTTCTCCGCTCCCGGCTTCAGTGTGAAGGGCACATAGAGGCTGCCGCCGTTACCCGGCGCGCCTTCCGCGTGCGAAGGCTGCGCCACCACATCCCCGGCCGCCACATGGTTCCAGACCATCGTGAACGGGTCGAACCAGCCGCCGCGGAACCAGGCCGCGTCCACAGCCGTGGCCGGATCGTCGGTACAGGCGGCAAAGGCGCCCTCCCATTCGGGATAGTTCGCCAACGCGGGCTGGGCCAGGACGAAGCCGCGCTCCATGGCCTCGACCCGGGCCCCCTCGCCCAGCTTCATGAAGTTGGCGGCATGGAAGGAGAAGACCGCCTTCACCGCCCTGGCCGAGCGGTTGGTGAAACGGTATTCGATGGCCGCCACCGGCAGGCTCGAGTCGTCGGCCGCGCCCGGCGTGAACGGGCTCCAGCCGGTCAGCGCGACCGTCACCGGCATCGTCGGATCGGCGAGCGACACGGTGGCAAAAGGGAAGCGGGCCGCGAACGAGGCTTCGGCGAAGCGCGGCAGGCCATAGGTGCGGCCGGTCAGACCGTTGCCAGGCTCGGTAAGACCTCCCAACGTGGCGCTGCCGGAGGCCTTCCACATCGGCACCGGACCTTCCAGTACCCGGGCCGTCTTCGCGCCTTTCACGTGCAGGGCGGCGAAGACCTGCGGTTCGTGATTCACGTCGGGCTTGTGGCGCAACGAGACCTGCGACAAGGCGCCGGTCCCCTCCAGGCTGATCATGCCGGCGCCGATCCCGCCCAGGGGAAAGGCGATGCGGTTGAGTCGCTCGCCGCGTGTGATGCCAGGTTTGCGATGTGTCGTGGTCATGGTTGGCTCCGTAGGGAATTGATTAGGGAAAGCTGGCCCCGTTACCTTCTGCTCCGGGTCACGGAAAGGACACAGGCATCGTTCTTACCCAATGTCACGGCGAGGCCCTCGCCCTCCATCTCCGCCGCGCCATGCAGCACCTTCTTCAGGCGCCAACCGCGGCCGAGGGCCAACGTCTCCCGGTTCCGGTCCGGCGAGTAGTTGATGATCACCGCGATCCGGGTTGAGGCATCGAGACGGTGTTCCGTCAGGCCGATCAGCGGATTCACTTTCCGCACGGCGCGGCCCTTGAGGAAAGCCCCGGCCATGTGCCGATACAGTTGCCAGCAGGGGGCGGCGGATGCAACGTGGAATGCGCCGGGCGTTGCCGTCAGGGTCATCTCCATGGGCGTGGACAGGAAGTAGACGCGGCCCTTTCCATAACGGGCCACCGTGAAGGCGGGATTGCCGTCCGACTCGCGCCCCAGCACCGTCGCCCGCGTGGCGCGGAAATCGACTTTGAAGGTTCCGCCATTCGGAATGGACGTCAACCCGTCGATCCCTTCCATCACGATCGCCCCCGGCGCACGCCCCTTCTGCCGGGTTTGCGGCTCCAGCCCGGTCAGTTCTTCAAAACCGGATGGCAAGCCGCTGTCCAGCGACAGATACAGCGTGGCTCCGGCCTCGACTTTCGCCAGCAGTTCGCGCGTGCGGTGCTGTGAGATCATCAGATGTCCCGAGAGGCAGGGCAGCAGGTAGAACGGCGCGTCCTTGAGCGGCTGCGTAGCATACTGGAACTCCAGATCAAAGCCCGCCTGCTTGGCCAGGACGAATGCGCTGTACGCCACGCCCCAGTGGTCCTGTCCTTCGGTGAGAATACAGACCCCTTCCGTGGTGCGCGGCGGCAGGCACTGGAACGGCAAACCGTCGAGCATCCACCGGAAGGCACCGATCTCCTTCAAGACCGGCTTGGCTCGTCCGTCCACACGCAGGAGGCCAAGTTCCCGCTCCACGGAGCACCAGTCATACGGCGCGTGCTCCAGGTGCGTCTGATCCGATGCACACCACCAGAGCAGCCCGTGACAATCGTGCGCCCAGAGGGAAAACAGGCAGGCACGGGCAAAATCGGCGGCAATGGGCTCGCTCGCGTTCATCGGGCCCAGCGTGCCGATCTCCTCGCACAGGCAGGGCTTGCCCCCGAGGTCGCCGTAGAAGCGGGATTCCGCTGTGCTGTGCAGGAGCGTCCGCACCGTGTTCACCGGGTCCTGATCGCAATGCGGGGTGAAGATCGGATAGGGATGCGTGGTCAGGACATCGGTGAGCTCGCCCTGATCGAACGGAGTCCAGTTTTTGGCGGGCCACAGGCTGTGCATGCCGGAGACCACCGGACGCGAGTCGTCCGCGGCGCGGATGGTCTGGGTGATCAGGGCGGTCCAGGCATAGGCCTGGTCGCGCGAGACCCACCCCATGCAGTTGCATTCGTTGCCAAGATCCCAGGCCAGGATCGCGGGATGATCCCGGAACGTCTCCACGAAATGGCGGACAAAACGAACCTGCCATCGCAGCGCCGCGGGATCGGTCAGCACGTTCAGGCCGTCAAACGCCGGCGGCACGAACAGGCGGCCGCTCATCCACCCGGTGAGCAACCCCACGACGCAGCGGAGTCCCCGGGCCGACACCAGATCGAGAAACGCGGCGAAACGTTCCATCATGACGGCGGACAGGCCGGCCTGGCCGCAGGGATCATCCGGCAGGGGCGCTTCACCATGCCGGTACTCCACCGGGTTGAAGCCCGTCCTCAGCAACGTCAGGGGCTGGAAATCCGGCCACAGGGGGAACACGCGCAGGACCTGAAGCCCCCCCTGCTCGAGCCGGCGCAAGTCCCGTTTCACGACGTCGGGCCGCCAATCCGACCACATACGGGTCCCCGCGTGCGAGGCCCAGTAGTTGCATCCCACGACAAACCGCCCGGACTGAACCAGCTCATGCCCTTGAAATCCTGATGTTTTCATGGGCATGACTCCTAACATCGCCTGATGGACTCATCAAGATTATTCACTGCGGGTTGGCGCAGCGAAACTCCCTTATCGACTCCCGCTTTGTTTTCCTTTGTCGACGATTAGGGGGGACGATTAAGGGGTCTGGGGGGGCGACGGGCGGGACGCCCGTCCCACGACCTTCGGACTGTGTTACACTTAGTCCCACACTTCGTCGGTT
>CAZWQJ010000250.1:0-6160 GCA_964635825.1 uncultured Victivallales bacterium
TCCCGGCTACGGGTCCTGGTACTATCAGGCCAACGGCCCCGAGAAGCGCGGCAAGGGCGCCGCCTACGGTTGCTATACCGGCTGGGAGGTCGACGACGCCGCGGCCGCCGGGCATCCCGCGAATTGCGTCAACGTCGGCCTCAACGGCATTCCCGGCAATTACTCGTGGGCGCTGATCATGTACGGCACCAACGACATCGACCCGCCGGGGTGGACGCCGGCGGCGTGGCGCACCGCCTACAGCAATTTCGTGCAGACCTTCATCGCGCAGGGCGTGATCCCGGTGTTGAGCACGATCCCGCCGGAGCGCGCCCACATGGGCGACGGGCGCGTGGAGCAGGCTAACGCCGAAGTGCGCGCCCTCGCCGGCGCCATGGACATCCCCTATGTGGACTACTACGCCCTGATCAAGTTTCACCAGCCCACGGCGTGGGATGGCACACTGATCGGCCAGGACGGCTCCCACCCGTCCGCGGACGGCGCCGGTTTCTCTCGCATGGCCCTGACCACCAACAACGGCTTCGCCGCGCGCAGCAAACTGACGCTCGACATGGCGGAGAAGCTCAAGGCGATCATCTTCGACAACGGACCGGCCGACGGGGCCGCGGCGGGTCCACCCGCGGGCAACTGGATCGGCTACGAAGGCGCGCTGCACCAATCCTCCTCGCCCACGGACATCGCCACCCCGCTGACGCGCCTGTGGGACCAGCGCTTCACGAACAAGGTCACGATTCCCGCCGCGTCAGGCTGGTCGGGCACCAACGGCAACCACTGCGCGCGCAATTTGACTTACTACCAGGGCTACCTCGGCCTCGTGGCCTCCGTCGCCAACCAGACCAAGCAGACCGCCAACGTGGCGATCCTCGACGCGACCAACGGCGCCGTCGTCAACTGCGTGTCCTGCGACCACGAATGGCACGGGGCGTACAAGAGCATGTACGACGCCACGGAGACCGCCTGGGGCGAGCACGTCGCGGCGTGGGATCCGGACACCGGCATCCTCTTCCTGGCGATCGGCGGCGACATGCCGGGCCACACCGCCATCCTGCCGCTTGCCAACCGCGCCACGTACAGCGGCAGCGTCCAGGCGGCCGTCGGCGCCTATGCCACGCTGGCCACGAACAACCCCGACCTGCGCGGCAGCAACGACCAGCGGCGCGACTCGGCGATCGCCGGCAACGTCCACGACGGCGGCGCGCTCGCCAGCGACGAGTGGGGCGAGGCCCAGAACCGCAGTTGCAACCGCACCGCCATGTTCGACGTGCAGGCGGGCTCTCCGTACCTCGCCATCAACCGCGGACTCGGACACGAATCGGCCACCGGATCGAGCTTCGCCAACAAGTACACCGGCCTCCCGGCCAAGAAGCCCTACGGCGACATGTCCAACCCGCTCGACTACGACTCGCTGACCACCGAGGCCGGCTTCGCCTGCTTCAAGATGTGGGGCGGCATCCTCACCGCCACCAACCGCGTCTATTTCCTGGGCCCGTACGAGTCCGCCATCAGCCCCTATGACACCAGGATGTCGTCCTCCAGCCGCGGCCTGCGCGTGGCCTGCATGGTGATGAACGACACGGATGTGCGCGCGAACGGCGGTTACACCGGGCCCGGCGCCGCCGAAACCGCCGTCCCCCAGAGTAAGTACTTCGATTTCGCCGTGGACTCCACCACGACCAACAATAACGAATCCTGGGTCCAAGCCGGCTCATACGATGGCTACCAGCGCAACAAGGCCTGGATGGTCCAGGGCGACGGCATCTGGGCGGCCTGGAAACCCAGCCGCACCTCCGCCGTGGAACTCGTCCGCGTCACCGGCACCGAAAGCAGCCGCTACAGCCTCGGCGTGGGCACCAACATGCTCTACTCGGACATCTGGCCGAACATCGCCTACACCGACTGCGGCGCCGCCGGCCGCTACGTGGTCTACTACGCGGCGAACGCTTACACCGGCTGGAACCACGTCTACGAGTTCACGCCTGCGGGGCCGGCGACGCTGACCGTGTTCGACGCGGACAGCCGCACCGTGCGCTGGACGGTCGAGTTGAACAATGCGGCACGAACGGGCGCCTACCCCGACCTGCGGCCCAACCCCTGCGTACTCTGGTACGAGACCTCGCGCCTCGTCGTCGCCGGGCGCTACGCCCACCTCGCGTGGGTCGACACCGTCGGCGCCGGCAACGCCCAGCTCAAGGTGGCCACGTTCGATGTGGCCGGCGGCGCCCCGGCTGCGGCCCCCGCCCCGCGCGCCTTCGACCTCGGCATCCCCAAGGCCGGCAACGGCAAGAGCCGCGTCACCGACCTCATCGCCGTCAGCAACATGCTCTACGTGCTCGTCAGCGAGGACAACATCATCGACCGCGACGGCTCGTTGAATGCGCAGCGCGTCGTCGCGCTTCAGGGCGGCACCCTCGGGGCGACGAACCCGACCGCCGTCATCGACCTCACCCCGCCCTCGGGCGTCGCGCCCCTGCCGGTGACGTGCAGCGGCAGCCGCTCCTCCGATCCGGACGGCACGCTCACGAACTACGCCTGGACCTTCGGCGACGGGTCGGCCCCCGCCGCCGGCGTCTCGGTGCCGCATACCTTCGCCACGGCCGGCGCCTTCACGGTTTCGCTGACCGTCACCGACAACGACGGCAACACGGACACGGCGCAGACAACGCTGACGGTTTCCCCGCCTTCTCAGTTCCAGTACGTGACGAATCTGGTCGTGGTCACCGGGACCAACGTCGTGGGCGGACCCGAAACGCCCGTGCAGGACACCGTGCTGAATGTGACCCAGCCCAGTAACGACGGGTTACGCAATTTGGGGGAACTCCGGGCCGGCTCCTATTCGAACGCCACCATCGTCCCGCTGCTGAGCTTCAGCCTGCCCGCCCTCAGCAACAACGCAGAACTGGTCAGCGCCACCCTGCGCCTGTACTGCTTCAACATCTCCGGCACCCCGGTGATCGCCGCGTATCCCATGCTCAAACCCTGGTCGTGGCGCTACGCCTGCTACAACTACCGCGACAACGCCACCTGGTGGAACGGCGGCAATCAGCCCTTCGATGTCGCGCCGCCCACCGAGGACTACCAAGCGGACGCCGGCGCCATCAGCGGCACGATCGCCTTGAATCAGCACGCAATGTGGGACGTCACGACCATGGTCTCCAACTGGTACGCCAATCCCGTCGGCAACCATGGCCTGACGCTGATCCCAACCGCCGCGAGCAGCGACCTCAAGTTCTACTCATCCAATCGTGCGGACACGAACGTGGTTCCGGCCCTCATCCTTGTCACGCGGTACGCGGTCGAGACGAACCCTCCCACCAATCCGCCGCTGGTCGAACTCACGGGGCTGACCGTGGCGGCCGCGAGCAACGTGGTGGTGTGGACGAACAGCGGCGGGCCCGCGACCGCTTACCGCGTCTACCGCTCGACCAACTTGATGAGCGGCACCCCCACCGGCGGCTGGTTGCTGATGGACGAAGTCAGCGGCGCAAGTGCATGGGTGGACACCAACCGCGCTGACGCCGGCGCCGCCGTCTTCTACCGCATCCTCGCGCCGGCGCCGTAGCGCACACCAGCCGTTGGTGTACCGGCTTTAGCCGGTCCGGCGCATGGGACTTCGGACCGCCTGAAGGCGGTACACCAGCGCTGGTGTCCCGGCTTTAGCCGGTCCGGCGCATGGGACTTCGGACCGCCTGAAGGCGGTACACCAGCAGTTGGTGTCCCGGCTTTAGCCGGTCCGGCGCACGGGACTTCGGACCTCCTGAAGGCGGTACACCAGCGTTGGTGTCCCGGCTTTCCCACGGTCCGCCGTCTTGTCCGCCATAGCTCGGAGAGCGACGGCGGAAGCCTTGCCGTGCCCTCCGAAGCCGCGGGGCGAAGGAGGGGCGAAGGCGGAAGCCGGTCCTCACATTTCCACCGGATCCCACTCTTTCCCGTAATCCGCAACCGGGTACTCCTGCCATACCCGCTTTGCCTCGTCCGTGCCAACGGCATTCAGATAACCGATGGCACTGCCAAACGGCCAATCCTGCCAGCGGCGCACGACTCGATGCCGGACGGGATTGTTGTGCACGTAATTCATGGTGGCCCAGAAATGCCGTTCGGACTTCATGCCGGTCTCTGCGGCCTTACACCACACCTGACGCCCACGCCGCCCATCTTCGCCATTCCACTCGTACGATGTCCGCCCGTGAAGCCGCCCCAGTTCGGAGAGCAGCGCCAGAACATCGGGCGTCGTCACCAAGGCATGGTAGTGGTTCGGGAGCACAACCCAGGCATGGATCTGACTGGTCAACGGCCGCAGCGTCTGCAAGAGCGAGTCGGAGAACGAACCAAGGCGCGCCGGGGTGGCCAGAATCAGCGCATGCTCGTAGCAGGCAGCGATCAGATGGTAGCGGCGTGTTCGGCTTTCCCAGTGGGGTGGACTGTGCCAAGGGAAACTGCATTGGCGCCTCTGGCGCAGCGCTTCTTCCCGCTGGGCGGTTGTCATCTGTCGCCACGCGTACATGTCGATGTAAAGAGTGTGGCTGGCACGAAGCCAACTTGCAAGACCGCCTGAAGGCGGTACACCAGCGCTGGTGTCCCGGCTTTAGCCGGTCCGGCGCACGGGGGCTGCGGACCGCCTGAAGGCGGTACACCAACAGTTGGTGTCCCGGCTTAAGCCGGTCCGGGGTCGGTGGTGGATCAGGCGCCGCACGCCACCGTCTGTATCCCCGGACGCAACGGCATCCTGCAGCCCCCCCACACCAGCTCCCCTGATGTCTCCGCCGGCAGCACCACGTGACCGCGGCAGACGCCGGCCGATGGAAACTCGAGGTCCACCTCGATGACGCCGCGCGGGTGCGGCATGCGGGTGGCGAGGCGGCGCAAGGTTCCCGGCGCGGGGTACGCGAGGCTCGCGGCGGGCAGCGGCGTTTCCGCGTCGAGCCCGCCGGGGATGACCGCCACGATGCGACCGGGGCGCTGCTCCCGGCAGACCTGGTCGGGGAGCGGACTGGGACGCAGCTTCCAACCGGCCCGGACCGTGTACCACTCCGCGCGGACCAGCGGTCCCAGGACCACGCCCGGGGCCACCCACGCCCCCGGCGCGAACCAGCGGTCGCCGTGAATCGTCTGGTGGGCGCCAACCAGGAAGGCGGCGAGCTCGTCCGGTCGGTTCTCGAACGTCCACGCGGCCGTGCGATCCGCCACCTGCCAGTCGCCACGGCCGGTGTCGAACTGGGCGCCGAGAGCCCCCTCGGCCGCCAGGATGAAGCCGCCGCGGTGGCTAAGTTGCACCTTCGGCGCCGCCTCGCCAATGGACCACACCGTGGCCTCCAGCACGTGCTCGCCAGGGTCCAGGCAAAGCCGGTACGAGGAAAAGCTCCAGTGCGCCACATCGCACCGGTCCGGCCCGCGCGATATCAACACACCATCGAGGAACAGCGCGTAGCGTTCATCGGCGCTGACGTGGAGCACGGTCTCCTCCGCCGCGTCGACGCGGAAGCGGTTGACGAACTGCAGCACCGCGGTCGCCCCGGCCTCGCACGCGGGATGCCAGATCCACGCGGCCGATTCGATCGGGTAGCGCGGCCGCAGGTTGGCTTCGCATTCCGGCCGCTGCGGCTCCAATGTGATGCGGCTCATCGCGGCGTCTCTCCTGTTCATGTGATTCAGCGTTCCATTTGCGTCGGCAACCAGCCCCATCAGTCGTCAGCAATTCGCATGATGGCCACGGACCGCCTGAAGGCGGTACACCAGCAGTTGGTGTCCCGGCTTTAGCCGGTCCGGCGCACGGGGCTGCGGACCGCCTGAAGCCGGTCTGCGAACCGGCTGAACGGCTATAATGCGAATTGCTGATCAGTCGTGCTTCCCCATTGACCCAAAACGCAAAAGCGATGATACTCCTATCAGACTAGTTTGGGAAGTTCCCATTATTCGTTGCAGGGAGGGGGAGGCACGATGAGGCAACTCAACAAACAATGGATGGCCGCCCGGCTGTGTGTCGGAGGCGCTACGCTGGCGGCATGGCTCGCTCTGGCTGGGACCGTCGAGGCCTATCCGTGGGACGGGGCGGCGTGGGCGGACAACTCCGCCTTCCTGAGTCCGATCACCCAAGCGGTGAAGGACCGCTGCCGCGCCATCCGCGCCACGACCAATGGACAGACGCGCACCGCCGGCCGCATGG
>CAZWQJ010000251.1:0-6139 GCA_964635825.1 uncultured Victivallales bacterium
TCACGATCACGGTCAACAACGTGAACGAAACGCCGACGGATATCGCCCTTGCAGGCAGCAGTGTGAACGAGAATCAACCCGTCGGGACCACGGTCGGCACGTTGAGCACCGCGGACCCGGATGCAGGGAACACCTTCACTTACACCTTGGTGACCGGCCAGGGCGACACCGACAACGGCTCGTTCGGTATCGGCGGCAGCACGCTTCAGACCGCCGCGAGCCTCGACTACGAACCCGAGAACAGTTACACCATCCGGGTGCGCGCCACGGACCAGGGCGGGCTGTGGACGGAGAAGCAATTCACGATCACAGTTGATAACGTGAACGAAACTCCGACCGATATGGCCCTTGCAGGCAGCAGTGTGAACGAGAATCAGCCCATCGGGACGACGGTCGGCACGTTGAGCACCACGGACCCGGACACGGGCGACACGTTTACCTACACGCTGGTCTCGTCAGAGCTTTATGCCGGTGGCGCTTTCACGACGGCGGGCGGGGTCGAGGCCAGTCGCGTTGCCAAATGGAATGGAACTGCGTGGTCCGCCTTGGACTCGGGGATGAACGCCCGGGTCGAGGCACTCGCAGTGACGGGCTCCGACCTGTATGCGGGAGGCGCTTTCACGACGGCGGGCGGGTGTGCGGCCAACCGTGTTGCCAAGTGGAACGGCAGCGCCTGGTCAACTCTGAGCTCAGGGATGGAGAACACGGTCTGGGATCTGGTGACGTCTGGCCCCGACCTGTATGCGGGGGGCGCTTTCATGACGGCGGGCGGGAACTTGGTCAGTTACATCGCCAAATGGGACGGGAGCACGTGGTCGGGCCTAGGCTCGGGGATGGACTCCTGGGTCATGGCGCTGGCACCATCGGGCACGGACTTGTATGCGGCCGGCTTTCTGACCATGGCTGGAGGGAACGCAGCCAACCGCATCGCCAAATGGAACGGGAGCGCTTGGTCGGGCTTGAGCTCGGGGATGAATGGGATGGTCTATGCGTTGGCAGTATCGGGCCCCGACCTGTATGCAGGGGGCAGTTTCACCACGGCGGGGGGGAATTCAGCCAACTACGTGGCCAAATGGAACGGGAGCGCCTGGTCGGCCTTGGGCTCAGGGATGAATGATGGCGTCTTCGCCCTGGCTGTGTTGGGCACCGATCTGTATGCGGGGGGGAATTTCACCATGGCGGGTGGGACGCCAGCCAGCCACATCGCCAAATGGAACGGGAGCACGTGGTCGGCCTTGGGTTCAGGGGTGGACAGCAGGGTTCTTGCGTTGGCGGTGTCGGGCACGGACTTGTATGCAGGGGGCTATTTCACGATGGCAGGCGGGAGTGCGGCTATAGGCGTGGCCAAATGGAACGGGAGCGCGTGGTCGGCCTTGGGCTCAGGGGTGAACAACGATGTCGATGCGTTGGCGGTGATGGGGGCGGGGGGCACGGACAGTGGGATGTTCAGCATCAACGGCAGTACGCTTCAGACGGCCGCCAGTTTCGATTATGAGACCAAGAACAGCTACAGTGTGCGGGTCCGGTCCACGGATCAGAGCGGGCGGTGGACGGAGAAGGAGTTCACGATCACGGTCAATAACGTGAACGAAGCGCCGACCGATATCGCCCTTGCAGGCAGCAGTGTGAACGAGAATCAGCCCGTCGGGACGGCGGTCGGCACGTTGAGCACCACGGACCCGGATGCTGGGAACACCTTCATTTACACCTTGGTCACCGGCACGGGCGACGCCGACAACGGATCGTTCGGCATCAGCGGCAGTACGCTTCAGACCGCCGCCAGTTTTAACTACGAAACCAAGAACAGTTACAGCATCCGGGTGCGCGCCACGGACCAGGGCGGGCTGTGGACGGAGAAGCAACTCACGATCACAGTTAATAACGTGAACGAAACGCCGACGGATATGGCCCTTGTGGGCAGCAGCGTAAACGAGAATCAGCCCATCGGAACGGCGATCGGCACGTTGAGCACCACGGACCCGGATGCGGGGAACACCTTTACTTACACCTTGGTGAGCGGCCCGGGCGACACCGACAACGGCTCGTTCGGCATCAACGGCAGTACCCTTCAGACCGCCGCCAGTTTCGACCACGAAACCAAGAACAGTTACAGTATCCGGGTGCGCGCTACGGATCAGGGCGGGCTGTGGACGGAGAAACAACTCACGATTGCGGTTAATAACGTGAACGAAGCGCCGACGGATATGGCCCTTACAGGCAGCAGTGTGAACGAGAATCAGCCCGTCGGGACGACGGTCGGCACGTTGAGCACCACGGACCCGGATGCTGGGAACACCTTCACTTATACCTTGGTTGCCGGCGCCGGTGACACCGACAACGGCTCGTTCGGCGTCAACGGCAGTGCCCTTCAGACGGCTGCCAGCTTCGACTACGAAACCAAGAACAGTTACACCATCCGGGTGCGCGCCACGGATCAGGGCGGGCTGTGGACGGAGAAACAACTCACGATCACGGTTAATAACGTGAACGAAGCGCCGACGGATATGGCCCTTACAGGCAGCAGTGTGAACGAGAATCAGCCCGTCGGGACGGCGGTCGGTACGTTGAGCGCCACGGACTCGGATGCGGGCGATACCTTCACCTACACGTTGGTATCGACGGAACTGTATGCGGGGGGCGATTTCACGACGGTGGAGGGAAGCGCGGCCAATCGCATTGCTCAATGGAACGGGAACACTTGGTCAGCTTTGGGATCGGGGATGAATTCCGGTGTCTGGGCGCTCAAGGTGTCGGGCACGGACCTCTATGCGGGGGGCTCTTTCACTACGGCGGGTGGAGTGATGGCCAACTACAGCGCCACATGGAATGGGAGCGCGTGGTCCGCTTTGGGCTCGGGGATGAACAACACGGTCATGGGACTGGCGGTGTTGGGAACGGACCTGTATGCCGGGGGGTACTACACCACTGCGGGAGGAAGCCCGGCTGGCTACATTGCCAGATGGAACGGGAGTGTTTGGTCGGCCTTGGGCTCGGGGATGAACAACACGGTCTTTGCGCTGGCGGTGTCGGGCACGGACTTGTATGCGGGGGGCAATTTCACCACAGCGGGTGGGAACGCGGCCAGCTACATTGCGAAATGGAACGGGAGCACATGGTCGCCTGTGGGAACGGGGATGAACAGTTCTGTCCGTGTGCTGGCGGTATCGGGCACGGACTTGTATGCAGGGGGCTATTTCACCACGGCGGGCGGGAGCGCGGCCAGCTATATAGCCAAATGGAACGGGAGCACGTGGTCGCCCTTGGGCTTGGGGGTGAACAACAAGATTTGGGCACTCGCGGTGTTGGGCACGGACCTGTATGCCGGGGGGCAGTTCACCACGGCGGGCGGGAGTGCGGCTAACTACATTGCGAAATGGAATGGGAGCGCCTGGTCGGCCGTGGGCTCGGGAATGAACAATTGGGTCCGTGATCTGGCGGTCTCGGGGGCGGAGCTGTATGCGGGGGGCGATTTCACCACGGCGGGGGGCAGTGCCGCCAATTACGTTGCCAAATGGGACGGGAGCGCGTGGTCAGCCTTGGGCTCGGGAATGAATAACACCGTCCTGGCGCTGACGGTGACGGGCACGGGGAGTACGGACAACGGCTTGTTCAGTATCAACGGCAGCACGCTCCAGACGGCCGCCGGCTTCGACTACGAAACCACGAACAGTTACACCATCCGGGTGCGCGCCACGGACCAGGGCGGGTTGTGGACGGAGAAGCAGTTCACCATTGCTGTGAACAACGTCGTTGAGGATCAGATCATCAGTTTTCCCACCATTGCGGATCAGGTGAGCACCAATGCCGTGGTACTAAGCGCGACGGCGTCGAGCGGCCTGCCGGTTAGTTTCGCGGTGGTGAGCGGTCCGGGGACGATCAGCGGCGGGACGAGTGTCACGTTCACCGGCGCCGGGCAGGTCAGCGTGGTGGCGAGCCAGGCGGGGGACGGGAACTGGACTGCGGCGCTGAGCGTGACGAACACGTTCACGGTTAGCAAGGCGTTGGCCGGGGTCACACTGGGTAATCTGGCGCAGGTCTATGACGGGGGTCCACGCGCGGCGACAGCCACGACGGTGCCGCCGGGTCTGACGGTGGTGGTCACGTACGATGGCGGGGCGACGGTGCCCGTGAACGCGGGGACTTACGCGGTGACCGGAACGGTCAGCGATGCGCTGTATGAGGGCTGGACGAACGGCGTGCTGACGATAGCGCAGGCAGGGCAGACGATCATCTTCCCGGCGATTGCGGACCAGGTGAGTACCAGTGCCGTGGTGTTAGGCGCGACGGCATCGAGCGGGCTGCCGGTGAGTTTTGCGGTGGTGAGCGGTCCGGGGACGATCGGCGGCGGGTCGAATCTGACGTTCACCGGCGCCGGGCAGGTCAGCGTGGTCGCGAGCCAGGCGGGCGATGCGAACTGGCAGGCGGCACCCAGCGTGACCAATACATTCACGGTGCGAGCGCCGCCGGTGGTGGTCTGGGTGGACGATGACTACACAGCCGGCAGTTGCGGCGGGCACACGTGGGGCTACGATGCCTTCACGAACATCCAGGCTGGCGTGGACGCCGTGGTTGCGGGCGGGACGGGGAATGTGGCGGCGGGGACCTACAGCGTGCTGCAGATCGCGGTGAACAAGCCGCTGACGCTGAGCGGCGCCGGCGCGGGCGCCACGATCGTTGACGGCGGGGGTGATGCGAACGTTCAGCCGAGCGACGGCCTGGTGCACTTCGAGACCATCTACGATGGATCCGTGCTGGTGGAGGGGTTCACGTTCCGTAACGGCGGGCTCTTTGACTATGGCGGATGGTTGTTTGCGGACTTGCTGATGTTCATCGATGTGCCGGGGACGGCGGTCACGGTGCGCCACTGCCGGTTCGAGGGGCGTGATGACGGCGGCGGGCTGATGGTGGAAGGGACCGCGATTTACAGCCAGGGCTACGCGGCGTTGACGGTGCACAGTAACGAGTTCGTCAAGACCTGGCAGGGGATCGAAGCGGTCGGCGCCGAGCGTGTGAGCGTGGTCGGCAATACCTTCAGCGAACTGACCGAGGCCGCCGATCCGCCCGTGGGGATCAGCGTGGAATGGGGCGGGGCGGTCGCCATCAGCGAAAACGCCATCCCGCTGCCGCCGGGGGGCATCGGCATCCGGATCATGGGCAGCGAGGGCGACCCGGCCTGGGAAGTCCGCGACGCCATGATCAGCCGTAACACGCTGCTCGGCACCAACTCGGCCACTGGCATCCGGTTGAGCGGCAGCGGCTGCGTCGGAACCCAGGTCCGCAACAACGTGTTCGAGGACTTCGGTGCGGGTGTCTGGGCCGTGCTCGAGACCGACATCGGGGACGGCGAAGGCCAGGCCGTAGGCACTGTAGTCGGCGATAACTCGTTCTCGAATTGCCTCGCGGCCGTGGCCACGGATCGGAGCGGTGGGGACCCGCTGAACGCCGAGCGCAACTGGTGGGGCAGCGCGCAGGGGCCGGCAAGCGGCTCGAACCGGGGCGGCAACGGGGCCGCGGTCAGCGCCAACGTGGACTTCAGTCCCTGGCTGGGCGACGGGACGGACACCAGTGCGGATCTGGGTTTCCAACCCAACCTGGTGCCGCTGTACTACACGCCGGTGGGCTTGGCGTTCGCGATCCAGCCGGGCGGCGCGGTCGCCGGCAGCGTGTTCGCGCCGCAGCCGGTCGTAGAAGTGCGCAACGAGGCCGGCGGGGTGGCGAGCCAGTTCGTGGGTCAGGTGACGATCGCGATCGGGACCAACCCCGGTGGCGGGACGCTCAGCGGCACGACGAACGTGGCGGCGGTGGCTGGCGTGGCGACCTTCAGTGGGCTCGCCATCGACAAGGGCGAGGCGGGCTACACGCTGGTGGCGTCATCGGCGGGGCTGACCACCGGGACGAGCAGTCCATTCGATGTGGCTCACCCGGCGCCGGTGCTGAGCGGTATCAGCCCGACATGGAAACTGGCCGGGAGTCCGGACTTCACCCTGACGGTCAACGGGTCGGGATTCGTCGGCACGTCCACGGTGTTGTGGAAGGGCGCGCCGCGGGCGACGACCTACGGCTCGGCGAACCAGTTGACGGCGGCGATTTGGGCCTCGGACATCGCCTCTGCGGGCACGGCGAGCGTAACGGTGAGCAA
>CAZWQJ010000252.1:0-2435 GCA_964635825.1 uncultured Victivallales bacterium
CCGCCGCCGAGGAGCCAGGCGTAGGTGGCGTGCATGTTGCGGGCGAGGATGGGCCAGGAGAAGCGGGTGGTGACGAGGTGGAGGCCGCGTTGGCCCATGGTGTGGCGATCGGGGGCGGACATGGAGAAGAGGGTGGCGAGGCCGTCGCGGATGCTGGCTGGGTCTGGGGTGATGCGGATGGCGGCGTTGGCGGTGAAGCCTTCGGGGATATTGCAGGCGGGGGTCATGATGACGGGGAGACCGTAGGACCAGGCTTCGAGGACGGCGGCGGGCATGCCTTCGCTGTGGGAAGGGAGGATGAAGGCGGCGGCATGCTGGAAGGCGGCTGCTTTGGCGTCGCCGTGGAGGGGGCCGAGGAAGATGACGTTCTTGGCGGCGCGTTGTTCGAGCTGGGCGCGGAATCCGCCCTGGTCCCAGCCGGCGATGGCGAGGGTCCAGTCTTTGGGGATGGGAGCCCAGGCCTCGAGCAGTTCGGTGAGGCCCTTCTTGGGGTGGAGTCGTCCGAGGAAGAGAAGGACGGGTCGGCCTTGTTCGATGGTGGCGTGCCAGGGCGGGGGCTGAGTGGTTTTGGGCGGGGGGAGTTCGATGCCATTGGGGATGATGCAGATGGGGTTGCGCAGGCCGTAGGCGCGGATGGCCTGGGCTTCGGACTCGCCGACGGCGTGGAGGCAGGAGGCGCGCTGCAGTTGGGCGTCTTGAAACCAGGCGGCGACGATGCGTTTTTTCCAACGGCCGTTGGCGAGGGCCCAGGGGTCGAGCATGCCTTGTGGCGAGACGAGGTAGGGCTTGCGGGTGTGGCGAGCCCAGCGCTGGGTGACGAGCGAGGCGTACTGCCAGAGGCCGTGATTGTGAACGAGGTCGGCGGGCGTGCGGTTGAGCGCGGAGGCGTAGCCGGCGGCGGCGCCGAAGGCGCGCGGGCCGCGGGCGGGGTAGGCGCGGGCGTCGAGGGGAAGCCAGGAGGGGAGATCGTCGGGGGTGTGGGCATCATCGACGCCGAAGATGGTGACGGCGTCGCCCTGTTCGCGGAGGCCCATGGCGAGGCCGCGCATGAGGACGAAGAGACCGCCGGAGAGGCGGGAGAGGGAAGTGGTTAGGAAGGCGGAGTGCATGGGGGAAGGGGGAAGGAAGAAGGGGGAAGGGAGAAGAAATCGGACGGATTGGGCGGATCGGACAGATCGGACGGATGTTTTATGGTGTAGCGCGCTGAAGCGTGAGGTTGACAACGAGGCGGTCTAGGGGGCGGAAGGGAGAGAGGTGGGTGGCGGAGAGGGCTTGGGTGAGGCCGTCGGCGAAGCGGGCGGGGCCCCAGTGGGCGATGTGGTCGCGGGCGGCGGTGCGCATGGCGGGGTGATCGAGGTTGCCTTCGGCCATGCGGAGGAGGAGTGCGGCGAGGGCCTCGGTGTCGGTGGGGTCGAAGGAGAATCCATTGCGACCTTCGACGACGAGGTCGGGGGCGCAGCCGCAGGCGCGGGAGACGAGGACGGGCAGTCCGGCGGCGAGGGCTTCGTTGACGACGAGGCCCCACTGTTCGGAGAGGCTCGCGTGGACGAAGGCGCCGGCGAGGGCGTAGTAGTCGGGGAGGTCGGCGTAGGGGACGAAGCCGGGCCGGTGCACGATGTCGGTGAGTTGGAGGCGCTGAATTTCCTGATCGATGTCGGCGCGGAGGGGGCCATCGCCGCAGAGGACGAGGTGCCAGGGGGGGCGGGTGCTGCGGGCGCGGTAGCGGGCAAAGGCGTCGAGCAATCCCATGATATTTTTCTTAGCAATAAATCGTGAGGACGCGAGGAAGTAGTTGGTGGGGAGATGGCGTTGGGAGCGGATGGAGTCGGCGTTGGCGCGGGCGGCATCGGCGCCGCGGGCGAAGTAGTCGTTATCGACGGCGTCGTAGCCGAGGAAGACGCGGCTGGCGGGAATGCCGAGGGCGATGGCGTAGTCGCGGTTGGCGCGGCCGCCGACGAGGGCGGCGGCGAACTGGCGGACGATGCGGGCTTTGAGCCACTCGCGCCAGGGTTGGCGGGCGGCGTCGTGGCGGGAGCTTTCGCTCATGAGGATGGCGGGGGTGGCGGTGGTGCGGCACCAGCGCAGGCCGGCGAGGGCTTCGGGGGCGCTCCAACCGGGGATGGCCACGGCGGCGGGGCGCTCGCGGGAGAGGGCGGCGTCGAGGGCGGCGACGATGCGGGCGGGCGGCAGATCGCGGTAGTCCTGGCCCGGGAAGAGGGTGAGTGAGCGGAAGGCGCTGGGGGTGGGCGTGTCGACCCAGGGGTTTTCGCGGTCGCGGTCGGCGACTTCGATGCCGATGAGCGGGGTGGCGGTGCGTTCGCGCAGGAGGAGGGCGGCGGCGTGGAGGCGCGCGCGGTGGTAAGGGCCGAAGCGGGAGAAGAGGACGGCGACGGGTGGTGGTGCGGGAGGGATGGGGGATGAGGGGTTCATGGGTG
>CAZWQJ010000252.1:2535-6126 GCA_964635825.1 uncultured Victivallales bacterium
GGGCTGTTAGCGGGTGCTGGCTTTGGCGGCGACGGTGGTGTTGGGGCGGTCGTATTTGGCGGCCATCATCATGAGCATCCAGAGGGCCCAGAAGGTTTTATAGAACTGGAAAGAGAGGACCATCCAGAAGAGGAACATGGCGAAGTAGGCGAGGTAGAAGCCCATGTAGCGGGTGAAGAGGCGGCGTTTCCAGAGGCGGGAGAAGGGGGCGAAGAAGAACCAGGCGAGGAGGATCATGCCGGGGATGCCGGCGTGGCGGCCGTAGTCGAGGAAGACATTGTGGGAGAAGTAGCCTTGTGGGTAGCCGGGTGGGCCTTCCTCGGGTTCGGTGGCGAAGGCGCGGCCGGAGAAGGGGTGCGCGGTGATGGTTTTGAATGAGTAGTACCAGACGCCGGTGCGGGAGGCGGCGACGCCTTCGGTGCGGCGCTGCTCGTCGTAGTTTTTCTTGAGGGCTTCCATGCGGGAGCGGACTTGGAGGACGTCGAGGATGTAGACGATGCCGACGAGGAGGATGAGGGTGAAGAGGATGGCGACCATGCCGCGGCGGACGTGGGAGGGGAGGAGCTTGCGGTGCTTGAGGTGGAGGAGGAGGCCGACGAGCCAGAGGCCCATGAGGCTCCAGCCGAGGTAGGCGGCGTTGGACATGGTCGCGATGAGGGGTGGGATGCTGTAGAGGAAGAGGAAGGCGGAGAGGCGGAGGAAGACGGTGGTTTGGCGGGGGATATTGCGGACGGCCATGGCGAAAGCGATGCCGACGATTCCGTAGGTGCCCATGAGGGTGGGTGGCCAGACCATGATTGAATCGGCGCGAGCGCCGCCGAGGCGAGCGAAGCCTTCGCGGTAACCGCCCCAGGTGGAGAGTTCGATGGGGAGTCCGAACATGGCGCCCCAGTAGGCGTTGGTGACCATGAGGGCGCCGATGCAGAGGCCGAGGAAGCACTTCAGGTAGCGTCCCTTGGCTTCGTTGAGGAGCTGGCAGGCGATGACGGCGTAGATGACGGCCTTGAAGTATTCGCTGCGCGGGTGGAAAACATTTTCCCATTTCAGGACGGCGAACCAGAGGAGGAAAGGGATGAAGATCCAGAGGGCGGTGAGGCCGCGCAGGTTGATGCGGCGGTAGCGGACGAGGGCGACGGGCAGCCAGGTGAGGGCGCCGATTTGGGCGGGGTTGAAGGCGGCGCCTTCGGGATAGGGGAGGCTCTGGGCGCAGGCGATGAAGAAGAAGCCGGTGAAGGGGGAGAGCCAGCAGAGCATGGCGAGGAGGGCGATGAGGGGGAGGGCGAGCGGGGAGTGGAGGACGGGGGCGCACTGCATGGCCATCGACAAGGCGATGGCCGGGATGATGGCGTAAGCCTCCCAGGTGGTGAGTCGGCAGTCGTAGAACGGCTCGACGGTGGGGGCTGTCGCCGATGCGGGTGCGGCGGCGGTGCGCGCGGAACGGGAGAAGCGGGACTTCATGGTGCGGCGTCGGTCCAGTTGCGGTTGAAGCGGAGCCAGGCGAGGGCCTGAGGTGCCGACATGGGGGCGCGTTCGCGCCAGTGGCGCAGGGTGCGGGCGAAACCGGCGAGGATACCGCGGGCCTTGGCGGCGGCGTAGCCGGGGGTGGAGCGGGCACGGCGCCAGGAGCGGAGGAGGCCGATGGGGAGGCCGATCCAGAGGGGCATATTGAGGCTGGAGAGGAGCATGGCGTTGCGGGTGTAGAGGACGTGGTACTCGGAGTGATCGCGACCGGACTCGGCGGTGACGACATGGTTGTGTTCGACGAGGATGCGTGGGTCAAACCAGACGTGGAGGCCGCGGGCGAAGAGGCGGGTGGCGAGTTCGGGTTCTTCGTAGCCGTAGCCCCAGAATTCGCGGTAACCGCCAGTGGCAAGAATAGACGGGACATGGAAGAGGACGGAGCCGCCCATGTAGAAGGGGCTGCGGCGCGGGCTGACGGTAGCGGGGAAGTCGAGGCGGCCGTCGTGCTTGTCGCGGTTTTGGAAGGCGACGGCGGCGCAGGTGGGATCGTGGCGGGCGGGGTCGGTGTAATCGAAGAGGGGGCCGAGTTCGATGATGTACTGGTCGTCATCGAGCATGATGGCAAAGGGGGTGGTGCAGCGGCGGAGGAGGGTATTGCGGCCGAGGCACTGGCCGTGTTTGGTGTCGCCGCGGATGAGGGTGGCGCCGGGCCAGGTGCCGAGGACGGCATCGGCGACGGCCTTGGGGTCGTCGGAGGCGTCGTCGTAGACGAGAAGGGGGAGGTCGGCGAGGCCGATGGCGCGCAGGCGTGAGAGGGAATCGCGGAGGAACGCGGGGCGGTTGCGGGATGGGATGAGGATGGAGCAGGGAGGAGTCATGTGCGGTACACCCGGTCGTAGTGGTTGAGGATGTGGGCGATGGCGAACGTGCGGTTGAAGTCGGCGGTGGTGGCGGCGCTCCAGGCAGCAAGGCGTTCGGGGTGATCCATGAGGTCGAGGATGACGCGTTCGAGGGCGTCGACGGTGCGGGGGATCAAGGCGCCGGTGCGGTTGTTGGTGACGGCTTCGGGGATGCCGCCGACGGCTGTGGCGGCGACGGGGACGCCGGCGGACATGGCCTCGATGATGTTCATGGGAAGGCCTTCCATGACGGACATGACGGCGAGCAGATCGAGGCGAGGCATGAGGGTGAGGCGTGGATCGGGGACGAAGCCCAGGAATTCGGTGAAGGTGGGGTGGGTGTTGGCGAAGGTGCGGACGGCGGGTTCGTCTTCGCCGGCGCCGGCGAGGAGGAGGCGGATGGGGCGTCCGGAGGCGGCGATGCGGGCGGCGGCCTCGGCGACGATGCGCCAGCCCTTGCGTTCGGTGAGGGAGCCGACGTGGCCGATGGTGAAGACGGAGGCGCCACGCAGGCTGGGGACGCCTGGGGTTGGTGCGGGCGGGACGCCGTTGGGGATGACGGTGAAGCGCTCGGGGGGGAGACCGAAGAGGGCGTGGGCGCGGGCGAGATTGGATTGGTCGACGGAGGTGAGGCGGGCGTCGAAGCGTAGGAGGCGTTGGGCCATCCAGCGGTGAGCGGCGTGGCGGAGGGGGCGGCCATCGAGCTGCGCGTTGACGCCGTGGACGGTGGTGACGAAGACGGTATCGGCGCTGGGGACGCGCGGGAGTGGGAGGAAGACGCCGCTCATCCAGGCGTTGTGGGCGTGGACGACGAGGCGGTCGGCGCGCGATTGAGATTGCAGGGTTTGGAGCCAGCGTTGGAGCGGTGGCGGGCGCAGGGCTTGCCAGAGGAAGGACGCGGTTCCGAAGAGGGAGGGTGTGGGGTGCTCAAACACGGTGAGGCCGCTGGCGCGGAGTTGGCGGCGGTACTCGGCGGGCCAGCGGGCATCGACGACGACGGCCATGGCGACGCCGGCATAGGCGCCGCTGGCGGCCTGGGCGGCGGCGAGTTCCCGCATGACGCTCCAAGGGCCCGTGATGGGATTCAGGGCGAGATGGAGGATGGAGAGGGAGGAAGGGGAAGAGGAGGAGGGCATGGGGAGGGGATTCGTTATCGGTTATCGGTTATCAGTTATCGGTTATCAGTTATCAGTTATCAGTTATCAGTTATCAGTTATCAGTTATCAGTTAT
>CAZWQJ010000253.1:0-6117 GCA_964635825.1 uncultured Victivallales bacterium
GTGCTCGCGACCATCGCCGCCGTCGGCGAGCCCGGCGAAGATGTGGGCACCCTCAGCCCCGCCGGATCCGAAACGCCCACACCCGCCGCCGCGCCCGCACCCGCCGCACCCCTCGCCGCCACGCCCGCCATCCCCACGAGCACGACGGGGGCCCTCAGCGCAACCGGCGTCAGCCCCCGCGCGCGCCATCGCGCCAACGCCGCCGGCATCGATCCCGCCACCCTCGCCGGCAGCGGACCCAACGGCCGCGTCATCGAACGCGATGTGCGCGCGGCCGAAGCCGCCGCCCCACGCCTCAGCCCCGCGGCACGCGAAGCCATCGCCACCGGCCGAGGCACCGCACCCGCCCACGGCACCGGCCCGGGCGGCATGGTCCTCGCCGCCGACATCGGCCACTCCGCCGCCACCTCCTCTGCCCCCGTCGCTGCCCCCGCCGCAGCCGACACCATCCAGGAAATCCCGCTCACCGGTATTCGCAAGATCATCGCGGATCGCATGCGCCAGTCCCTAGCCAGCACCGCCCAACTCACGCTGACGCGCTCGTTCGATGCCACCGCCATCCTCGATTACCGCCGCCAAATCAAGGACGAAGGCCAGACCTTCGGGCTGCCCAACATCACGATCAACGACATGATCGCCTTCGCCACCGCTCGCACCTTGCGCCGCCATTCCACCCTGAATGGCCACGTCGCCGACGGACGCATCACCCGCCACTCCGCCGTTCATCTGGGCGTCGCCACCGATACCCCGCGCGGGTTGATGGTCCCCGTCTTGCGCAACGCCCACGCACTCACCCTCCCGGATTTCTCCCGCCAGCTCAAACCCCTCCTGGAGGCCGCCCAGTCCGGCACGATCAATCCCGACCTCCTGCGCGGCGGCACCTTCACCATCACCAACATGGGCATGCTGGGCGTGGAAACCTTCACCCCCATCCTCAACGCCCCCGAAGTCGCCATCCTCGGCATCGGCGGCCTCGTCTGGAAACCCGTCGAACAAAATGGCGCCATCCGCCACGTTCAATCCATCACCCTCAGCCTCACCATCGACCACCAGGCCGTCGACGGCGCTCCCGGCGCGCGCTTCCTCCAGGACCTCGCCAATGCCCTCCAGAATTTTGCACTGACGCTCACCGCCAGCGCCTGAACACCCCAAACAAAGCAGAGTGTCCATGACCCATCCCTCCTACGATCTGATTGTCATCGGTGGCGGCCCGGCCGGCTACGTGGCCGCTGAGCGCGCCGCCGCCGCCGGCCTGCGCGTCCTGCTCGCGGAGAAGGACCAACTCGGCGGCGTCTGCCTGAACTGCGGCTGCATTCCCTCCAAGGCCCTGCTGCACGCCGCCAAAACCTACTACCAGGCCACCCACGGTGAAACCTATGGCGTCATCGCCGGCAGCGGCATGCGCTTCGACTTCGCCCGCGCCCGCGATCACCAGCGCCAGGTCATGGACACCCTCCGCAAGGGCGTCACCGGCCTCATGAAGAAGCACAAGGTCGACGTCGTTCGCGGCGAGGCCGTCCTGCGGTCCGCCCACACCGTCGCCGTCGCGGACGCCACCTACACCGCCGCCAACATCCTGATCGCCACCGGCTCCTCCCCCGCCCGCCCGCCCATCCCCGGCCACGACCTTCCCCACGTCGTCGATTCCACCGGGCTCCTGAATCTCGCCACGCTCCCCGCCAGCCTCGCCATCGTCGGCGGCGGCGTCATCGGCTGCGAGTTCGCCTGCGCCTTCGCCTCCGTCGGCGTTCCCGTCACCGTCATCGAAATGCTGCCGGAAATCTGCCCGGCCCTCGACCCCGATGTCGCCGCACTCCTGCGCACCGAACTCGCGCACAAGGGCATCACCTTCCACACCGGCGCGCGCGTCGAGGCCATCACGCCCGACGCCGTCCGCATCACGCTGAACGGCGAACCGCGCGACCTGCCCGCGGCCTGCGTCCTCCTCGCCACCGGACGCCGCCCCAACGTCAGCGGCCTCGGTCTCGACGCCGCCGGCGTCGATGCCGACCACAAAGGCATCCGCATCGACGAGCGCTGCGCCACCAATGTCCCCGGCATCTGGGCCGCCGGCGATGTCACCGGCCGCACCTGGCTCGCCCACGCCGCCTCGCGCATGGCCGAAGTCATCGTCCACAACCTCACCGGCCGCCCGGATCGCATGCGCTTCGACACCATCGCCGGCGTCGTCTACACATCCCCCGAGGCGGCCGGCGTCGGCCTCACCGAGGCTCAGGCCGCCGCCCGCAGCATCCCCGTCCGCATCGGCAAGCTGCCCATGGCCGTCAGCGGGCGCTACCTCGCGGAAAACGCCGGCGCACGCGGCCTCGTCAAGGTCCTCCTCCACGCCGAAACCGGCGCCCTCCTCGGCGCCCACCTGCTCGGCGGCGCCTGCTCCGAAATCATCGCCAGCGCCGCTCACCTCATCGAACTCGAATGCCGCGCCCGCGAAATCGAAGACCTCGTCTTCCCTCACCCCACCGTCAGCGAAACCCTCCGCGAAGCCGTCCTCGCCGCGAAGTAGAAACGGAACCGCGAATGAACGCGAACGCAACCGGAAATCGCACAGAAGGCAACGAAGTGAACGAAGGCCGGCCTTTGTTACCTTCGTTTCCTTTTGTGCATATCCGGATTCGCGTTCATTCGCGGTTCGACTCTGGTTGTCATAAGCGTGTAGCGAACAGGAGAACATAAGCCATGCCCAAGTGTGACATTGTGGATCCCGCGCAGGAGCGCAAGACCGCCACCATTCAGCCCCCCAAGATCGCCCTGAACCGCTACAAGGGTACGCTGGAACAGGAACTGAAAACCTATGGCCCCGAGGCGCTGGTCGGCATCCTGGAGGACATGCTGCTGATCCGCGAATTCGAGGAAATGCTACAGGCCATCAAGACCGAGGGCGCTTACCAGGGAATCGCCTACGACCACAAGGGCCCCGCCCACCTCTCCATCGGCCAGGAAGCCGCCGCCGTCGGGCAGGCGTTCCTGCTGACGCCCACGGACCACATCTACGGCTCGCACCGCTCGCATGGCGAAATCCTCGCCAAGGGCATGTCCGCCATCCGCAAGCTCGACGATGCCGCGCTCCTCACCATCATGAAGGGCTACATGGGCGGCGAGTGCCTCGGCATGGTCGAGAAGGGCCACAGCGGCGGCGTCCGCGACCTCGCCATGGACTTCCTCGCCTACGGAGCCCTGGCCGAAATCTTCGGCCGCCGCGCCGGCTTCAACCGCGGGCTGGGCGGCTCGATGCACGCCTTCTTCACCCCCTTCGGCGTCTATCCCAATAACGCCATCGTCGGCGGCTCGGCCGATATCGCCACCGGCGCCGCCCTCTTCAAGAAGGTCAACCGCCGCCCCGGCATCATCATCGCCAACATCGGCGATGCCTCCATGGGCTGCGGCCCCACCTGGGAATCGATGAACTTCGCGGCCATGGGCCAGCTCTACCGCCTCTGGGAGGATGACTACCGCGGCGGCCTGCCCATCATCTTCAACTTCATGAACAACTTCTACGGCATGGGCGGCCAGACCAACGGCGAAACCATGGGCTATGATGTGCTCGCCCGCGTCGGCGCCGGCGTCTCCGCCAACGCCCTGCATGCCGAACGCGTGGATGGCTACAACCCGCTGGCCGTCGTCGACGCCATCCGCCGCAAGCGCGCCATCATCGAAGAGGGCGACGGCCCCGTCCTGCTGGAGACCATCACCTATCGCTACTCCGGCCACTCCCCGTCCGACGCCTCATCCTACCGCGTGAAGGAAGAAGTCGAACTCTGGCGGCAGAATGACCCCATCGCCTGGTACGCCGCCGAGCTGCAGCGCATCGAGGTCCTCGACGCCGCGCGCGTGGAAGCCCTGCGCTCCCGCGTCCGCACCATCGTCACCAAGGCCTGCCGCCTCGCCACCGACGAGACCGCCTCCCCGCGCGTCGACGCCGCCTTCGTCGGCAGCGTCATGTTCTCCAACCGCAAGCGCGAGCGCCTCGATGAGCGCGAGCCCACCGTGCACATGCCCTACCACGAAAACCCGCGCGTCGTCGCACTCAAGAGCAAGTCGCGCGCCGGCATCGTGGATGGCAAGCCGCTGCCCAAGAACAAGGTCGTCCAGTACCGCGACGCCATCTTCGAGGCCGCCCTGCATCGCTTCTGCATCGACCCCACCCTCGTCGCCTACGGCGAAGAGAACCGCGATTGGGGCGGAGCGTTCGCCTGCTACCGCGGCCTCACCGAGGCACTGCCCTACCACCGCCTGTTCAACTCGCCCATCTCCGAAGGCGCCATCGTCGGCACCGCCGTCGGCTATGCGCTCGAAGGCGGACGCGCCCTCGTCGAACTCATGTACTGCGATTTCCTCGGCCGCGCCGGCGACGAGGTCTTCAACCAGCTCGCGAAGTGGCAGAGCATGTCCGGCGGCCAATTGGAAATGCCGGTCGTCCTGCGCGTCTCGGTCGGCAGTAAGTATGGCGCCCAGCACTCCCAGGACTGGACCTCTCTCGTCCACCACATCCCCGGACTGAAGGTCGTCTTCCCCGCCACGCCTTACGACGCCAAAGGCCTGCTCAATACCGCCCTCGCCGGCACCGACCCCGTCATCTTCTTCGAGAGCCAGCGCCTGTACGACATCGGCGAACTCTTCGAAAAGGAAATCCCCGCCGGCTACTACGAAGTCCCCTTCGGCCCGCCCGCCCAACGGCGCCAGGGCAAGGACCTCACCATCGTCACCGTCGGCGCCACCCTCTATCGCGCCATCGAGGCCGCCGACATCCTCGAAAAGCAGTACGGCATGTCCTGCGACATCTGGGATTGCCGCACCATCACGCCCCTCGACTACGAGCCGCTCGTCGAGTCCATCAAGAAAACCGGACGCGTGCTGCTGGCCTCCGATGCCTGCGAGCGCGGCTCGGCCATCCAGTCCATCGCCGCCACCCTCACCCAGCTCGCGTTCGACCACCTCGACGCGCCGCCCGTCGTCGTCGGCTCGCGCAACTGGATCACCCCCTGCGCCGAAATGGAGACCGACTTCTTCCCGCAAGCCAACTGGCTCGTCGACGCCGTGCACGAACGCATCGTCCCCCTCCCCGGCCACCAACTCACCACCAACCCGACGTTGGGAGAGCTGCTGCGCCGCAACCGCACCGGCGTGTAACCCCACAACGATCCCGAACGGCCAGCAGGTGGCCCGCGCGTTCCGCCGCGCGGGCTCGCTTTCTCATTCAGGATCACGCCAACTCCATCGCCCAACATTCGGCACTTGCAACATCGCAGATCGCATATAGAGTTCACAGGAATCTCGGGGTGGGCATCTCCTGGTGCGTGGGGCTGTCGGCGATGTGGTGGGCAATGGCACGTTGGGAGTATGCGATGAGACTGAAGCGGATCCTGGTCCTGGTGTCGCTGGTCGCGTTCGTGACAACGGCCAAGCTGCAGGCGTGGTCGCCGCAGGGGTGGTGCTATTCGTCCTGGCCGTATATGTACTCCGCGAGCGGCGGTTGGTACTACATGGATACGGGCGACACCGGCAAGGGAACCCTGTATGCCCTGAATACGAGCTCGGGAACGTGGTGGCTTTTCGGCAACAGCGCCATGCGCGGACCGACCTGGCTCTATTTTAGTTGGCCCTACGCGTTCTGCTCCGGCAACTCCGCATGGTACTACCTGAGTGAAAGCGATGTGCAATGGTGTTGCCAGGTTTCAACCGGGGACTGGTCCATCATGGAGGCACCAGCCTACCTGCCGTCGGGAACATGGCGGGCCTCTTCGCCAAGTTCGTATGAACTTTCGGTCACCGTCAACGCGAACAGCCAGGTCAGCAGCGCCACCCTGAAGGTGTACTACAATGACGGATGGCTCAGCAGCGACAGCTACACCTTCGGGCCCAAGGACATCACGCAGAACGGATCATCCTTTGTGGCAACCGAACACAAGTTCAGCAGCAACTCGGTCGGCATCGTAGATCGCAAGTACGATATCGAGGGCACCTTCCAGGCCAACGGCACCATCACCGGCACCTGGCGCGGATCCTACCTCGACGATCCGAGCGGCCCAACCATCCACACGAATGTGAAGAACGGCAACTTCACCGCCCGACGGTAACCGCGCGGCAACCGGTGGCCCG
>CAZWQJ010000254.1:0-6037 GCA_964635825.1 uncultured Victivallales bacterium
GGGCTCGTACTACTATCAGGCAACTTCTTGTATTCCTGATAAGATTTTGAACAGAAGGCCGCAAAGGAAACAAAGCCAGAGGTCTTGCGGCCGGCCGTCCCCCCTTTGTTTCCTTTGTGGCCTTCTGTTCAAATCCTCTTTGGTTGCGGCTGCGCCGCGCTGGGCAACATTCGGGCTACCCCTCCAAGAACTCCGGCACGGGATACCGCTCTGGATGCGCAGCCAACTGGCGCGGCGCAATGCCCAGTCGCTCGAACCGCAGGTAGATCCCCCAGGCCTTCGCCTCGTTGGATCCCAGTGCCACCACGATCTCGTGATCGCCCATGCTCACTGTCACCGGAATCGCACGCCCATCGGGCACCGCCGGATTCGTGCCGTCGGGATCGTGCAGCCGCAGGCGCTTGTCCAACCACAACTTCACGGGCCCATCGTACCCGAACAGCAACGCCAGCTTCATACGTTCCGGACAGTGAAACCGGCTGACGATGTAGATCAGCGAATCCGTCTGCGTCTGCGAGAACAACGGGTAGACACTCAGGAAGTGGTACTCCGTCTTGAGCGTCTGCAGGGCTAGCCCTTCGCGGTCGTCCGGATATTCCACCCCCTGAAGCCGTCCCGCCCCCGGCAGCAGGCGGCTGATCCGCATCGACACCGCGAAGCGCGAGGCCAGCCGCGATCCCGTCATGGGCACCGGCCCCATCACCGGCAGCGGCCGTCCCGCGCCATCCGTGATCACGCACGCCGGATCCAGCCCGGCCCCATAATGAATCCCCTTCCCCACGAAATCCAGGATCGGCCGATACGTGCGCAGCAGCACGGTGTCCCCGCGCAGGCGCGTGTCGAACAGCGCCGGCACGTGCTCGTCATTCTCCCGGATGTCGAACCCCATCGGCCGCACCGGCGATTGCAGCGCACCCACCACGTTCCGGTACTTCACTTCAAACGTCGCCGTGTTCTCCCCCTTCACAATCGCCGGCCGCACCGACTCCAACTCAATCGGCGGCACCGCCTTCGAGCCCGGGTCGCACAGCGCCTGCATCGCCTCCGCCATGCGCGCCCCCAGCGTCTGGTGCGCCAACCCCGCAATATGAACCAGATCGTCCAGCGCCAGATCGATCGTCGGCACCACCGCCAGCCGCCGGATACGCTGCGGCAGGCGGCGCTGGATCTCCTGCACCGCGTTCCAATTCGTCGACACCTGGTTCTCGCCCGCATAGCGGCCCAACTGCGCCATCACGATCGGCAGCCGCGCATCTCCGCAGTCGTGGCGCAGCGACTTCACCAGCCCCTCCATCCGGTCGGCGTACTCATCCACCGCTTTCACCATCGAATCGCTCTCGCCCTGGTACCAGATCATGCCGGCCACGCGGCCGCCATTCTTCCGGATGCGGCGCACCATGGCCCCATACAGACTGTGCCCGCCCAGATCCCGGTGCATCGGATCCCACTGCGGCATCGAGGTCCCGCCGTGCGCACACGCAATCAATCCCTGAGGCATCCCCGTCCGCGCATACATCGCCTGGCCAAAGCTCAGCCCCGGCCCCACCCCCTTGCCGCCGCTGTCCACCGCGTCGGGCCGCCCGCCATGCACGGGATCCACCGCATTCCAAAGATTGTGCAGCGGGTCGCGCGCCACGTCCCAGCGGTCGTCCATATAAAACGCCCGCACCTCCGTCACCGGCGCCAGGCACCCCATGCGCTGCCCGGAGCCCTGCATGTTGGACTGCCCGCCCAGCAACCACACATCCCCCACCCACACCCCCCCCACGGTCAGCGCCGGCGTCGCCGACGCCTTCGGGCCGCTGCTCAGCGCCACCGCGTACGGCCCCCCCACGGGGATGCCGCGCAGGCGCGCCGTAAACCGGCCATCCCGCCGCGCCACCCCCACACGCTGCGCACCGAATCCGCGCAACGGGCGCCCCGCGCGTGTGACCCGCGCCCAGACCGCGCCCGGTTCCGCCCCCGTCCCCGCGATCCGCGCATCGCTTCCATCCCGCCCATCGCGCTGCAGCACCTGCCCATCGAACAAGCCCGATTCAATCCGCATATCCGTGCTCCACCCATCCATCGTTGCGACCGCCAACCCCAAACCCGCGAATCTCACCACGCCCCCCACACACCCGCAAGCCCAAAGCGCCGACACACGAACACCCCAAATGCCTCTTTCGATTTGGAGGGCCGACCTCCGTGTCGGCCGTGTGTCCGCAATGGGACAGAGGGAAATGCCATCGACAGAGCCGCGCTCCCCCCTCTTGCTCTTGACATTCCCCCTCAGAGAAGGCATTCCATCTGCTCATACTCACGCACCGCTTTATCGCGCGCCCTCTTACGGGCCGCGACTTCGCACGGAAAGGAACATGGACGATGAGGAAGCTGAAAGTCGGCATGGTGGGCGGCGGCGGACCGGGCGCATTCTTCGGTAAGGTTCATCTCCGCGCCATCTGCCTCGATGGAACCCGTGAACTCGTCGCCGGCGCTCTGCGCAGCGATCCCGCCGCCTCCAAGGCGGCTGCCGCCGAGTGGGGCCTTCAGGGCTTTGACGACTGCCAGGCCATGCTGAACGCCTGGAAGGATGGCGACATCGGGCTCGACTACGTGGTCATCGCCACCCCGAACCATGCCCACTTCGCGCCCGCCCTCGCCTGCGTCGAGGCTGGCATGCCCGTACTCTGCGAAAAACCGATGACGCTGACCGTCGCCGAGTCCGAGCAGCTCGCCCGCGCCGTGAAGCGCAAGAAGGTCCCCTTCGTCCTCGCCCATACCTATACCGGCCACCCCATGATGATGCTCGCGCGTGAACTCGTCCGCGCCGGCGAGATCGGCGAAATCCGCAAGGTCGAGTCCTGGTACACGCAGGGCTGGCTCGCCAGCGCCCTCGAACAATCCGGCCAGCAGCAGGCCTCCTGGCGCACGGACCCCAAACGCACCGGCCTCTCCAACTGCGGCGGCGACATCGGCACCCATGCCTTCGTCGCGGCCACCTGGGTCAGCGGCCTCAACGTCCGCAAGGTCTCCGCTCGCCTCAACCGCTTCGTCGCCGGCCGCACGCTGGATGACGACTTCAATGTCATGGCGGAATTGAGCAACGGCGCCACCGCCATAATTACGGCCACCCAAATTGCCGTCGGCTACAAAAACGACAACGGCTTCCGCCTCTTCGGCACCAAGGGCTCGCTGGAATGGCACCAGGAATCCGCCGAGAAACTGCTGCTGCGCAAGGGCCAGTGCGACCAGGTCTATTGGCAGGGCGCCGGCTTCGACATCTTCCCCCAGAATGTCGGCTCCTACCTGCGCACGCCCGCCGGCCACCACGAGGACTTCTTCGAGGCCCTGGCGAATCTGCACACCAGCATCGAGCGCCAGATCCGCCTCAAGCACGGCGAACAGGGCCCGGCCGCCTACCCCCACCCCGGCGTGGATGAAGGCGTCGCCGGCATGAAGTTCGTCCGCGCCGCCGTCGCCAGCTCCAAAGCCAAGGGCGCCTGGACCAAGCTGTAAACCAGTAGCGATTCGTTCCCCCGTGGCGCGGGGCTCCGTCCCGCGCGGGAGGAATGAAGTCGCACGCGACGGAGCCGCGTGCCACCGGTGGAGACCGGCACGGTCCATGGACAAGACAGGCCAACAGACCGGCTACACCCCCCACGCCGCGCGCGCATCCTTCATGGAGCGCTCGGGCATCCAGGTGCTGGGCGGCGGCGGAGGCAGCTCCACCTTGCGGTTCGCCACCAACTGGTAGCGGCAGTCGCTGCTGAGCCGGTAGCGGGCCGTCTCGTTGTTCAGCGACCCGTGCATGAAGTACATGCCAAAAAGCACCACGTCCCCCGCCGTGAAATTCGTGGAGGCCCAGGTGCCGCCAAAGCGGTGCACCATCTCCAGCGCATCGGTGCTGAACCAGCCTTCGATCCGGTCGCGCGAGGTGTGCATCCGGCCATAGGTCTCGCGCACGCGCTCGAACCGGTGCGAACCCAACAGCACCGCCAGCGGCCCCAAGGCCAACGGCAGATCCCCCAGCGGCATCCAACCCGTGTAGATGTGGTCGTTGTGCGGCCCGAAATAGACCACGTCATAGTGCGCACCCGTGAACTCGCCGGTTGGCACGGCCCGAGGAATGGAATTCTGCAGGCGCGCCTCCGCCGTCCCGCCCAGCAACTCGCCGAAGAACCTCACAAAGCGCTCGGACCCCACCAGCCGCCGGTACGCCGCCACCCGCGCCTCCAACTGCGCCAGCTTGAACAGCACCGTCCGGCTCCGGTTCTGCACGTCGTATACAAACGCCGACGCCCCTTCGAAATCGCCGTCCACCCGGCGCCGTCCGTCGTCCGCACCGATCCACGCCTCATCCGCCGGCCGATCCGCATCCAGGCACCCCGCCTCCATCAACAGCGCCACCACCTCGCGCCGCGCGGCCAGCACCTCCTCGCGCGGATGGAAGCCCCGCAGATAGAGATACCCGTCTTCCTCCAGCCGCCGCCGCAGGGCCGGCACATCCCCAAGCAGCCCCCCCGAATCCTTCATCTCGACAATCGCATCGCCAAACACCAGCTCGCACGTCCCCATGCGAACCGCCGTCCCCGCCGCTATCCCCGCCATCCCCGCGCTCATCGCACGCCTCCTTCCCCTCCCGCAGTCTACCCCGCCGGCGACACCAGCGAAAGTGCGCTCGTGCAAGTCGCGGCTCGCCACCTCCCCGCACATCCGCTATAAGCAACGCCCATGCGTGCCTACCGGGTGTGGAAATTCTGTTCAGCGCTCGCCCTCGCGGCGACCCTCGCGCTCGGCGCCGTCGCCACGTCCCGTGCCGCCCCGGTGCGCTTCATCCCCATTGAGCAGGCCGCCGCCTCCCTCGACGCCGAACTCAGCAACCTCGCCAATGGCTACGTCATGCTGCGCGCGCCTCACGTCACCGCCATCCTAGTTCCCGATGTCCGCCGCGCCGAAGTCGGCGGCATCGGCGTCTACATGAACGCCGCCTTCGTACGCGACTCCCGCGGCGGCCGCCTCACCGAAATCGACTTCGACACCGCCCTGCTCCCTCTCTTCCAGGAAGGAACCGAACTCCCCTGGCCCATCGATCCCCTCGTCGTCATCGACCCCGGCCACGGCGGGGCCGACCCCGGCGCCACCGCCCGCGGCCTCGTCGAAAAAGACGCCGTCCTCGATATCGCCTGCCGCCTCCAGAGCGCACTCAACCGATCCGGTCTGCGCACCCGCCTGACCCGCGAGGACGACCGCACCCTCACCCTCGACCAGCGCGCCCAACTCACGCGCCAATGGGACGCCGCCCTCTTCATCAGCATCCACCTCAACTCCTCCAACAACCGCGACGCCAACGGCGCCGAAACCTATGTCATGCCCGCCAACGGCTTCCCCTCCACCTCCAACGGCTCCTACGGCGGCCGCGACTTTCCCGGCAATCGCTTCGACGCCGAAAATACGCGCCTCGGCTACTACGTTCAGAAGGGACTGATCACCGCGTCCGGCGCGTCCGACCGCGGCGTGCGCCGCGCCCGCTTCGAAGTCCTCCGCCAGTCTCCCTGCCCCGCCATCCTGCTCGAATGCGGCTTCGTCACCAGCTGGAAGGACGCCCGCCGCCTCCGCGAAGGCGACCACCGCGACCGCGTCGCTCAGGGCATCGCCAGTGGCATCTTCACCTATGTCGCCCGCCGTGAAAATGGCCTCATCGTCGATGTGCTCCCCATCCAGCCCGACCCGCCCCCCACACCCGTCCCCACCCCGGCTCCAGACGATCCCCCAGACGAAGAACAAACCCTCCACGGCGCCGACACCCCCGCCCCCACCGTACCGCCCCCCGTTCCCACCCCCACCGTCTCGCCGCCTCCGCAACCCCCGCCCCCCCCACCTCCTCCCGCCCCCGTCCTCATGGGCCCTCCCGCCCCCCTGCGCTTCGGCCCCGTCGACCCCTCCACCGTCACCAACGCCCCTCTCCTCCCCGGCTCCTAGCGTTCAGCGTTCAGCGTTCAGTGTTCAGTGTTCGGTGTTCGGTGTTCAGTGTTCTCCCTTCTGACTCTCCCTTCTT
>CAZWQJ010000255.1:0-6031 GCA_964635825.1 uncultured Victivallales bacterium
CGCCGGCCAGCGTGCGGCCGAACGACAGGCGCTTGCCGCTGGAATCCGAGATGGCGGTGCGCCGCCAATGGCGCCGGGCGCTATGCACGAAGGCGGCGGCCAGATTGCGGTTGGGTTCCTTGCGCAGATCGTAGGCGGTGACCGATGCCTCCAGAACCGCCTGCCGCACGGCATGAACGGGCGTTTCCGGCGGCAGCGGCGCGCCCACGGCGATCCACACCGGGTATGGTATGCGCCTCGGCCAGGTGCTCATTAGGGGGCCGTAGTAGTGGCTGAAGATGCTGCCCCAGGCGCCGCCCATGTAGATGGGGATGATGGGGTGCGAACTGCCGCGCACGATGCGCTCCAAGCCGGGACGAAAGGCGCGCAGGTTGCCATTCCGCGTCAGGGCGCCCTCGGCGAAGATGCAGACGAGGTAGCCCTCGTCGAGCGCAGCCCGGGCCTGCTGCAGCGCCTGTACGATGCGGCGCGGCGGATCGTGCATGCTGATGGGGATGGCGCCCATGAGGCGGAACACCGGCCGCAGCCAATGCTGCTCCAGGATCTCGCGCAGCATCACGAAGCGGATTCGTCGCTGGGTCAGGACCGAGAGGAGCAGCGAGTCCACCCAGGTAACGTGGTTGGGGACCAGCAGGGCGCCCCCCTCCAAGGGGATGTGTTCGATTCCGCTGATCCGGATGCGGTAGAGCACGCGCGTGATGATCACGCCCACGAACCGCACCAGGAAATCCGGCAAAATGCGCCCGGCCGAGATGGCAAGGACGGCGGTCAGCAGGCCGATCACGAGGAAGCTGACCTGCGGCGAGGCTCCGGCCTTCACCAGCAGCGCCAGGATGACGGACGAGATGGCGACGCCCAGGAAGCTCAGGAAGTTCTGGGCGGCGACGACCTGACCGCGCTGCTGGGGCGGGCTGCGGTGCTGGATGAAGGCATCCAGCGGCACGATGAACACGCCCGAGAAGAAACCGACGAAGAAGATCAGGGTGCGGGTGAGCGCGACGGAGGGGGTGAGGAGGCCGAGGAGCATGCAGCAGAGCGCGAGGCCGATGGCGCCGACCGGCACGATGCCGAACTCGATGTTGCGTCCGGAGATGCGTCCGGCCACGACGGCTCCGAGTCCGATGCCGAAGGCGGCGAGGGGAAAGAGGAATCCGCTCTGGATGACATTCAGGCCGAGGTGCTGCTGGCCGAAGAGGAGGATGTTCTGCTGGATGAAGCCGCCGAGCAGGAGGAAGTAGGCCGCGCCGAAAACGCTGTACAGGAGGTAGCGATCATGGCGGACGCTGCGAAGGGTGCGGTAGATTTCGAGGACGAAGAGGGGCGAGAGGCGGGTGGTGGAACCGGACGGGGGGGTGTGGGCGATCCCGAGGGAGGCGAAGAAGCCGGCGATGGCAATGGCCAGGCAGCACCAGGCGAGCCCCATCAGGGACTGGTTCAGCGTCTCCAGCACGAATGACGGGAGGAACGTGCCGATGATGATGGCGAGGTAGGTGAGCCCCACCAGCAACCCGTTGGCGCGCGAGAGCAACTCGGTCGGCACCATTTCGGGGAGGATGCCGTATTTGGCGGGGCCGAACAGGGTGCTCTGCAGGCACATCAGGAAGAGGATGGTGTACATGGCCGTTGTGCTGGATGCCATGACGGCGACGCAGCCGGCGCCCATGATGACGATCTCCATGGCCTTGGTGACGACGATGATGCGGCTCTTGCTGACGCGATCGGCGAGGACCCCTGCCACGTTGGAGAACAGGATGAAGGGCAGCACAAAGAGGGCGGAGGCGGTAGTGATGATGGCGGCGCCGTGCTCCGCGCCGAGGATGCTCGTCAGGAGAAAGATCAGGAGCAGCTTGAAGATGTTGTCATTCAGGGCCCCGAGGAACTGGGTGACGTTCAGCCAGGTGAAGCTGATGGGCAAGCGCAGCGTGGGGCGGAGGGTGTTCGGTTTCGGCGGCATGTCCGGGTATGGTAACGTGGAAGAATATCGGCGTAAAGCGCCGTCGCTCGAGTCGATTGCGCTGTAAGCGGTGCAGCACGACCGCTCGATTGCATGTTGAGCGAGGGTGGCAATGGCGCTACGATGGCGTGGTATGAACCAACGCACAGGGCGAGGGCCGCATCGGTGGGGGCGGGGCGTCATCACGACTGCGGCGCTGGTGTTTGGCGTTTTCTTGATCATGGGCATTACGGGCATACCGCGACCGGTTCGCGACTGGTTCATCACGGCCGACGTCCAGTTGGGGACGGCGCCGCGCACGATTGTGGTGCTCGGCGGCGAGGGGATTCCCAGTGAATCGGGATTGATGCGGACCTATGCGGCCGCGATGTTGAGCCGCCCGTACCCGGCCGCGCGCTACATTTGTTCGCTGCCGGCGGATGGGGATCCGGAGACGAGCAGCGTGGGGCGCATGCGCGATGAGTTGGTGATGCGGGGGGTGCCGCGCGAGGCGGTGATGCTGGAGTACCGGGCGCACAATACCCATGAGCAGGCCGTGGCCGTGCGCGCCCTGCTGGGAGATGGCGCGCTGGGCGAGCCGCTGATGCTGGTGACCTCTCCCTACCATGCGCGGCGTTCGCTGTGGTGCTTCCGCAAGGCCGGCTTCACCCAGGTCGCCTGCGAGGCGGCGCTGGCGACATCGGCCGAGGCCGATATGGGCAAGCACCTGTTCGCACGCTACGGATTCTGGAACATGCTCGAAACGCAACTCCGCTACACGCGCGAGTTGGTGGCGATGGCCTATTACAAACTGCGGGGATGGATTTGACCGATGGGGGAGGATCGGGTATCCGTTACGGGTTGTCCGTTATCCGTTAATGGTTAACGGTGCAGAACCCCTTGCGAAAACGGCCGGGGTGGCACCCGGCCCTCCCGAATCGAGCCCAATGGGGCGATCTTGAGGACGGGAGGGCGCGGTGCCACCCGCGCCGAGGGGTTCTGCAAGAGGCTCGGTTAGGGGTATTGGTGTCCCGTAACCGATAACGGATAACCCATAACCGATAACCGATAACCAATAACTCCCATCGAACATCATGAAAGATCCCCAACTGATTGAGCAAACGGCGTGGCTGCCGGACGCGCTGCTGGAGCGCTTCATGGTGGACGTCTTCCGCGGCATCGGGGTGCCCGAGGCGGATGCGCGCATCTGTGCGGATGTGTTGATTACGGCGGATCGGCGCGGCATCAGTTCGCATGGCATCAGCCGGCTGAAGCCGATTTACTACGATCGTATTGTCCGCGACCACATTCAGTTGCCGACCACGCAGGTGGAGGTGGTGCGGGATTTCAAATCGACGGCGGTGGTGGACGGGCACCACGGCATGGGCATGGTGGTGGCGAAGCGCTGCATGGAAATGGCCATCGCGAAGGCGCGCGAATTCGGCACCGGCTGCGTGGTGGCGCGCGACTCGACCCATTTCGGGATCGCGGGCTACTACACGCTGATGGCCACGCAGGCGGACATGGTCGGCCTGGTGTCCACCAATGCGCGGCCGGCGATCGCACCCACATTCGGGGTGGAAAACCTGTTGGGGACGAACCCGGTGGTCTTTGGGTTTCCCTCGGATGAGCCCTACGATTTCACCAACGACTACGCCACGTCGATCATCCAGCGCGGGACGGTGGAGTTGTACGCGCGCGAGCACCGGCCGTTGCCGCCGGGCGTGGTCGTGGACCACGAGGGGTGCAGCAAGACCGATGCGAACGAAGTGCTGCAGGACCTGATCGCGGGCCGCGCGGCGCTGGCGCCCGTGGGCGGGGTGCGCGAGGAGACCGGCGGCTACAAGGGGTATGGCTTCGCGACCGTGGCGGAACTGCTTTCCTGTGCACTTCAACAGGGCGCCTTCCTGCGCGAGTTGTCGGGCTTCGCGGATGGGAAAAAGGTGCCGCACCGCCTGGGGCACTTCTTCCTGGCCCTTGACGTGAAGGCCTTTGCCGCGCCGGCGGACTTCCGGCGCAAGGTGGGGGATGTGCTGCGGACGCTGCGCGCCTCGCGCAAAGCGCCGGGCGCCGAGCGGATCTACACCTGCGGCGAGAAAGAGTATCTCGCGTCGCTGGAACGTGCGAAGAGTGGGATCCCCGTCGATCGCAGCATCCAACTCGAAATGGTGGCGATGCGCGACGAGCTGGGGTTGTCGGCGTATCGATTCCCGTTCGAGTGATTTTCGCTGCGCGAAAATCAGGGTGCCCGCGGGGCGGGCAGGGATCATGACCGAAAGCGTTCATTTGTTAGAGGCAATCGCCACGGGAGGCGTGTACCTCCTGATCGTGCTGCTGGGCCTGGTGGCGTTGGTGCTGTCGGCGGTGTCGCTTTCGGGGACCTGGCTGGTGGTGCTGGCAGCGCTGCTGGCGCTGGCCCTGCCTGATCGCGACTTTCCCGGACTGGCGACGGTGCTCGTTTTTCTTCTGATTGCCGCCCTGGTGGAAGGGGCGGAGTTTCTGGCGGGGACGTGGGGCGTGCGGCGGCGTGGCGGATCCGCGCTGGCCGGCGTCGCCGCGCTCGTGGGTGGGCTGGTGGGGCTGTTCGTGGGGACCTTGATTCCTATTCCTGTTGTAGGCAGCCTCCTGGGCATGATGGCGGGAGCGTTCGGGTTGGTCTATGTGGTCGAACGCAGACGCCTGCAGCGAGCCGATGCCGCCGCCCATATCGCCTGGGGCACCGTTCTCAGCCGCATCGCCGTCATCGTTCTCAAAGTCGGTGTGACGCTGGCGATGCTCTCCTGGCTGGGGATCGGACTCGCACGGTCGTAGCCGGTTCATTTGCTGAGATGCCGAGACCCGAAGAGTGCCCAACCCTCCGGGAGGGCGTGGTACCACCCTCGCGAACGCGCGGGGGATTGACGCAATACAACCAAAGGGTTATATTGCTTGCGAGTAATCTATGGCATGGGACGTGGAGTACACGGACGAGTTCGGGGGGTGGTGGGCTTCGTTGAGCGAGCCTGAGCAGGACGACGTCGCTGCCGCAATCGGGCTGCTTGAAGAAAAGGGGCCTTCGCTTCCCTTTCCGTACAGTTCGGGGATCAAGGGTTCGCGACACCGTCACATGCGGGAGCTTCGGGTCCAGCACGGCGGAGAGCCCTACAGGGTTCTGTACGCATTCGACCCAAGGCGGTCGGCGATCCTGCTCGTTGGGGGGAACAAGAAGGGCGACGACCGCTGGTACGAGGAGCACCTGCCCATCGCCGACAAGCTGTACGACGAACACCTTAGGACGCTGAAACGGGAGGAACGGAAGTCATGAGCAAGCCCTTTAAGAATCTCTTGGGCAAGATGGCCCCCGAGCGCCGGAAACGCATCAGGATCAAGACCAGGGTTTTGAGGAACGAGATGGCCTTGGGGGAACTTCGCCAGGCGCTGGACCTGACGCAAGAAGCGCTGGCGAACTCGCTCAAGATGAAGCAGGCTGCCATCTCCAAGTTCGAGCACCAGTCGGACCTCTACCTCAGCACGCTGCGGAAGATTCTATCGGCCATGGGGGCGGACCTGAAGTTGGTCGCCCATTTCCCTGACGGGGACGTGCTCATCAACCAGTTTGACGACGTACGGCGTGAGACCGACGCGAGCCGCAAGCTGGCTGTTTCCTGATAGCTTTACGCGCAGCGGATCTCCGGGGCGCTTGACGTGTACGGCAGCACCAGCGCCTCCGCGGTGATGTGCGCGTTCAGTGTGTGCCTAGCGCATCAGATGCTATCCAGTACGGAAGCGGGTTCTGATGTGCGTGAGAACGGCCCGCCGCGTTTCGTTGGCTGTCTTCGATAGTGCGGGTCACAATCCGTGCGACGTCAACGAGATTCGGTGTGAACTCGCGTGTCGCGCTGTGCTCGATGTTGTGCCTGAGTCGGAGTGGGCCTATACTTCGCTCATACGGAGCCAACATGACCGATCAACCGAAATCCAACGACAAGTCGGAGCTGCTGCCGCCGGACACGAAGGCGCCGCCGGAGCAGACGGGCATTGTGTTGGCGCGGCATGTGTATCCCGGGCAGCTTCCGATCCTGCCGTTTCATCACCGGCCGCTGTTTCCGAAGATGACGG
>CAZWQJ010000256.1:0-6009 GCA_964635825.1 uncultured Victivallales bacterium
GATGGATACGGCGGCGGCCCACTATTACATGACCGTGCCGCTGAGCGACGTGCTGGGGTAGGGGGAGCAGGGGAGCGTGACAGTGGGAGAAGAGGAGCAAGAGGGTTGAAGGAGCGGAAGGCCTTGGGATTCCGGCATGAGGCGGAGACAACGCTGCAACACGTCTGCATAGACCAACGCAGGACGATCATTGACCAGTGCCCTGAAAAGCGGGGCGACAGGGTTTACCTCTACGGGCAGGATGCGGAGGTCCGGTTCGAGGTGAGCGAGGTGGCGGCGCTATAGTGGCGAGACGGATGAGCAACGGCAAAAGGAAGGGATGAAACGATGAATCAAGTCTTTGGGAGAGGGGTCCAGTCGGCCGCCGGAATCTGGGCGTTTGTGGCGATGGCCACGCTGGCGGAACCGCCGACGGCGAAAGACCTGGCGGCGGCGCGCCGGGAGATGCTGGGGACCCTCCCCGCGACGGAGCCGGGCGTTTTCGAAGAGCGCCGGAATCCGGCGGGCGACTATCTTTATGAAGCCACCTCGGCCCGGCCGGTGGTGGAAGGAGGGTTGTGCCTGATCGAGAGCAACAATGTTGTCAAGGGGTTGACGCTCGTACGCGGACAGGGGGGCTGGGTCAATGGATGCCCGGATGAGGTGTCGAACCCGGGCGTCTACTGGCGGTTGGGCAACATCGAGCCGGGCTCCTACTGGATCGGGGTTGTCTTTGAGAGCCAGGAGGGGGGGGGCGAAGCGGCCGAGAGCCAGAACAACGGCGTGACGGTGTACCTGAACGGTCGCATCGTGCAGTGCGGTGGCCATTCCGATCCGGTGCAGGTGGCGCCGGGGATGTGGTTTGTCGAGTCGCAGCCGCAGACCGCGGAATCGCTGCGACCGGGAGACGAGATTGCGGTGGTGTCCTTCCGTGGCCGTGGCCTGGCGCGGCTGGCGTTGCGGACGCGCGCGCCGGTGGCGGGACCGCACCGCATGGCGACCAACTTCGGCGGGAATCAATGGTCTTCATATACGGCGCAGGGCGTCAATGTCGATGCCGCCTTCGTCGACGCACGGGGGCAGCGGGTGCCGCAGATTCATCAGCATAACAGCATCGAACAGCGCGTGGCGAACGTGGCGGCGATGACGGGCACCGCCGGTGTGGCGCGGGTGGTCTTTACCCTCGCGAATCCCCTGCCGGTGACGGTCACGGTTGAATTCGAGGGGACGGTCAAAAGCTATTACCGGGAGACGGCCGTCCAGCTGAACGAACGCGTGACGCTCCCGCCGCACGCCTTGGTCCGGCGTGAGGCGTCCTTTGCCTGGCGGGCGGACGAGCCGGCCTACACGGCCGAAGCGGTGTTGCGGCCGAACAAGTCCCCGGCGGTGACGACGCCGCGGGAGCAGGGCGGGCTGGGGTGGCCGGCGCAGGAGATCTATTCCTATTTCCCCGGGCAGCGGCATGTCCTCCCCTGGCCTGATCCGTACTCGTACCGTGTGGTGCGCCGCATCACGCTGGAAAAGGCGAGCGACGGCTTTCGCGACCGTCTGGTGCTGGATGCCTTCAGCCATGCGGGGGTGTGGCAACGCGCGTATACGCCGCTGCTCGAACCGCCCATGCCGCCTCCGCCCGGATTAGCCTTCGAGCCGGCCGGCGTGCCGCATTCCTGGAGCGGGAACAAAACCGCGGGGATCCAACCGACGCCGCACGCAGTGTATCTGCGCCGGAGTTTCCTGATGCCGGAAAACCTGGGGGATCGCTCCTACCGGCTGGTGGTGGGCGAGGCCACGGATGAGGCGACGGCCTATGTCAACGGCGTGCGCGTGGGACAGATCCGGGGCGCCGAGACCCCGCTGGAATGCGACATCACGCGCGCGCTGCGGCCGGGCAGCAACGACGTGACGGTGGTGGTGCGCGACCTGCTGGCCGTCATGAATCCGGCCTACGTGAACACGAATGCGCCCACCCTGAATTACAATTATCTCGACGCGCCGGGCTTGTTCAGCGACCAGGGGATCGGCATGGGCTCCGTATCGATCGAGGTGGCCCCGGCCGTCTCGGCCGAGGATGTCTTCGTCCTGCCCAGCGTGCGTAAGCAGGCGTTGGGCGCGCGCATCACCGCGGCGAACCGCGGCGCGAAACCCTTGCGGGTGCGTGTGCGGGCTGAGGTGCTCGACAACGGGAAGGCGGTGCTCCGGCTCGGCGAACGCGAACTGGAACTGGCCGCCAACGCCTCGGACGTGGTGACGCTGGAAACGCCGTGGGCGAAGCCGCGGTGCTGGGAGCCGACGGACCCCCACCTGTATGTGCTGGTGGTGGAACTTACGGATGCCGGCACGGGACGCCGCCTGGACTGGCGGCGCGAGCGGTTCGGGTTCAGGGAGTCCTGGGTCGCCGGCCCGAACGTGATGTTCAATGGCCGGCCCATCCGGCCGGTCGGACATTCGCCGATCACGCGGCTGCGCGTGGGGGGGAATCAGCAGCTCGCGCGCGGCGGCGGGCACGCCGTGGACTACAACGATGAAGTCGGCCAGCTCAGCGGGGAGAGCGTTTCGGCCCTGCGCAATCAGTCGAGCCAGCACAATGTCGAGCGTGACGTCTTCTGGCAGGCAACGGAGGCGAACACCCTCATCGCGTTACGGCGCGTCCAGAATCACCCGTCGATCGTGGTCTGGGAACTCTCCAACGAATGGCTCTGGTTCCTGCAGTACAGCGTCAACGACGTGATGGCCGGCGCGCGGCGCTTCAAACATCACGCCGATACGGTGCGGGCGTACGATCCCACGCGCTGGACGCGCGCGAGCGCCGAGGGCGATGCCTTCGGCCTGCTCGACAACATGGACTACCACTACATGCGGCCCTATTTCGACACCGGCGGTTTCGGCATGCGTGGCCTCTCGGAGTACCTGCCCGACGCTCAGTTCTGGCGGCCGTTGGATCGGCAGATTCAGCCCGGCGCGGCGATTCCGCTCAGCCCCCACACCCCGAAGATCCTGCTGCGGCCGGATGAAAAAGTGATTCTCGATACCGAGTATCTGTGGAAGGCGGGCCTCGGCCTGATGCCGCCGGGCCCGACGCAGGTCGCCGGCGAGGACGATGTGCTCTCACCGGCGGTGGACTCGGGCGCGGGCCCGATCGCCTGGATGTACAAGACGATGATCGACGGACATCGCGACCTCGGCCTGGCTATTACCCACATTCATAACAGCGGCCTGCCCGGCGTGACCCGCGGGGGCTATCTGCCGCAGACGGTCATCATCGCTGAGAACCAGCATCACGGGTTTGCCGGCCGGCGCGAAACCCGGCGTTACACGCTGCTGAACAGTCTCTTTCAGCCTGCCGATTTCGTGCTGCGCTGGACGCTTACGGGACCGGAAGGCCGGGTGGCGGCGAGCGGGCGGGTCAAGCGGCGGATGACCTCCGGCGAACTGGTTCGCGGCGAGTTCGCCTTCACGCTGCCCAAGGTGCGCCAACGGACCGTCTACCCCCTGGCGGTGCGGCTGGAGGCGGACGGGAAGACGGTCTGCGGCGAGGAGTGGGATATCGACGTCTGGCCGGATGAACCGGTGAAGGCGGGCGAACTGGCGCGCAAGGTGGTGCTGTTCGAGCCCAAGGGAGAGGGGGCAGGTTTCAGGGTTCAGGTTTCAGGCAAGACGGCGGCGGCCTTGACGGCGGCCGGCGTGACCTTTGAGCGGATTTCGGGTCTCTCCTCCCCTGACACCCGAAACCTGACACCCGAAACCCTCCTCATCCTCGGCGAAAATGCGCTCACCGCGGACAATGTGGCCCTCACCGCGGCCTTGGCCGGCTTTGCCGAAGCGGGCGGCCGGGTGCTGGTGTTGCGGCAGACGGTGTCACCGCGGAACCTCCCCGTGAAGACGGTTCTGGAACCGCGCCAGTGGGCCAGTCAAGTCTTCGTGCGACAGGGCACTCATCCGGTTATGGCCGGGTTGACCGACAGAGATCTTCATTTCTGGCAACCGGACCGCGCGGTGGGGTTGGGGGCCTATACCAAGCCCGCGGGCGGGGCGTGCGTGACGCTGGCCGACAGCGGCGGGTCCGAGGGAATGGAAAGTGCCCACCTGATGGAGTTGTATCGCGGTCGCGGCCTTTACCTGCTCTGTCAGTTGCCTGTGGCGAGCCGGTATGACCGGGAGCCCATGGCGCGCGAGATGCTGGTTCGGCTGGTGCGTTATGGGGCCGGGGCGGAAGCCTTCCGTCAGCCGACGAACACGCTGATGGTGGTGGCGGCGGACAACAGCCCGGTGGCCAAGCGGCTGGAGGAGATGGGGGCGAGAATAGGTGTTCAGTGTTCAGTTTTCAGTAATCAGTGTTCAGAATCCGGTGCCGTTCTCATTGATTCGGCAGCCGGACGAAGTTTGTCCGCCCAGGACCTCGTCGTCCTTGCGGAAGTCCTGCGCGCGGGGTCCACAGTGGTGGTCGCGGGTGCGACGCCGGCGGATACGAACTGGCTGGGCGAACTGGCGGGCCGGTCGGTGACGGTGACCGTGCCGCCGTATCGAATGTGGGACGGGCGCGGCTACCGGCGCGGCTGGTCGCCCCTGACGGCCGGACTGAGCCACGTGGATCTCTACTGGAAACGATTCTCCGGCGACGAACGGGCCGGCGGGCAGGCGCATGATCCGTCCCTGGTGATCGAGCCGCTGCAGGATCATGCTGTGCGTATCGAGGGCGGGAAGGAACTTGTATTTCCCGGGGCGCTGGTCGAACTGGCGGCCGGGAAAGGCCGGCTCGTCTTGGATCAGCGGCGGTGGTGGACGACGCATCCGGACCTCATCGCGCAGGCCACCCGTAATCTCACGGCGCTGCTGACCGGGATGAATGTTGCCGTCGAGCCCACACCGCCGCCTCCGGAATTGCCCAAGGGAGTGGCGTACAGGCCCATCGACCTCACGTCCCTTGCCAACCGCGGCTTGATCGATGCGGTGGCCGAGGATGGCCAAGGCGGCTGGTCCGACCAGGGGCCTCGCTGCGATCTGCGCGCGTTCCCGACAGGATCGCAGTTGTTCCAGGGCGTACCGTTCAGGATCGGACGGGAACCGAAGGTCTGCATTGTGCTGGCGTCGAAAGGCCGTCCCGGTTTCGAGCGCATGCCCCAGTCGGTGGAGGTGCCGGTCGGCTATCCCGTGGAAGGTCTTTTCTTCCTGCATTCGGCGGCCTATGCCGGCGGTCATCTCGCGACCTATACCGTCGACTATGCCGATGGCCAGAATGTGGCTATCCCGCTGATGGTTGGCGAGAACATCCATGACTGGTCGGGTGTGCACCCGTTCCTGAGGGAAAAGGGGACGCAGTCGGTGGCCGCCTGGACGGGCCGGAACGAGGTGTTCCCCGAAGTCACCGTATACCGCATGCTGTGGGTCAATCCGCGGCCGGGCGTGCCGGTGAAGCAGGTGCGGTTTGCCAACCCCCGGCTGGCGTGCGTGCCGATGCTGGTGGGATTGACGGCGGCCGTGAAGGGTGGCGGTCGTGGGACCGCCGAGGACAACGCCGCGGCGCAGGACTGGCTGAAGCAGGCGCGGGCGGCCGATTCCGCCAACCGGCTGGAGGACGCGTGGCGGCTGTACCGGCAGGCGGTGAACACCGATCCATCGCTGGCCGACGCGTATCCCGGGCTGCTGGCTGTGGCAGAGCGGATGAAGGACGAGGACCGCGTCCTGGAATCCGCCTGGACGTGGGGGTTGGCTGGACTACCGGCCTACGTCCCATGGAACCGGTTTGGCGAGATCCTCGAGAAGCGCAAGGATACGCGCGGTGCCCTGGAAGCCTATCGGAAGTCACTGGAGCTCGAATGGAACCAGCCTCCGATCATGGGTGCCGTGCAGCGGTTGGAAGCGGCGGTCAAGTGATAGACGGAGTATGCTTGCAGGGGCGGCTGTCCTCAGCCGGCTCAGAGAGCCGGCCTACAGAAGACGAAGGAACCCGGCTGGCGCATTGACTGGAGAAAGGAACACATCATGTCGCGCCAGGGTAAGCCTGTAGAGGAAGGAAGGGAGGAAGGCCGAACG
>CAZWQJ010000257.1:0-6007 GCA_964635825.1 uncultured Victivallales bacterium
GGCTGAGCCGCGCCCACAGGGCCGTACTCATGGGGCGCCTCTCCTTAGCCGCACATTTGGGGGCTTCTCTGGGAATTGACAGGCGGGGCGCTGGTGGGTAGCGTGGCCGGTTTAAGTAAAAGGAGAGTTGCCGTGTCCACGTCATCCTCATTGTTGCAGGTTCCGTTGTTGAAGCCGTTGGAGTTGGATCCGGGGTATGTGCCGGCGGCGCTGGCGAATCGCCGGTATCGGGAGGTGGTGCGGGCATCCGGGAAGGGCGTGCGCCTCGGGGTGGCGCTGGAGCGTGAGAACGGGCTGGTGTTTCGCGGGGATCTGGAGGTGCTGCCGCCGGGGGGCGCGCACGACGCGGACACGCAGCGGTTTGTGGAGCGCCACCTGAAGTTCTTGTTGTGGTCACGCGGCGGCTGGCGGTTGCATTTGCAGGGGCCTGCACCGCTGGTGGCGGCGATGCGCGAGGCCTTTCGGGATGGGGGTGCGCGCGGGTTTGACGCCGGCATCATGCAGCGCGTGTACGACAAGCCGCTGACGGTGCGCGAGGTACCGGCCGGCGAGGCGCTGCCGGCGGCGCGCGATTCGGACATGGCAATGGGCGGCCACCTAGATGGGTGCCGCATCGGTTTCGATCTCGGCGCCAGCGACTACAAGTTGGCGGCGGTGCAGGATGGCAACCCGGTCTTTGTGACGGAATTGCATTGGGATCCGGTCCCGCAGAAGGATCCGGCCTATCACTACGCGAAGTTGATGGAAGGGCTGAAGCTGGCGGCGACGCATCTGCCGCGGGTGGATGCGATCGGGGGCAGCTCGGCGGGCGTGGTGGTCAACAGCAGCATCAAGATCGCGTCGCTGTTCCGCAATGTGCCGGTGGAGCGCTTTCCGACGGATGTGTGGCCGATGATGGGGCGCATTTCCCGGGAGTTCGGCGTGCCGGTGGTGGTGGCGAACGATGGGGACGTGACGGCGCTGGCGGGGGCGATGTCGCTGAACACGCATTCGATCTTGGGTGTGGCGATGGGGTCGAGCGAGGCGGCGGGCTACCTGACGCCGCAGGGGCGAATCACGGGCGAGCTGCACGAGCTGGCCTTTGCTCCGGTGGATTTCAATCCGGAGGCGCAGGCGGATGAGTGGTCCGGCGACCGCGGGGTGGGGGCGCTGTATTTTTCACAGCAGGCGGTGAACCGGCTGGCCCCGGCGGCGGGGTTCACGTTCGCGAAGGAGGTGCCGCTGCCGGAGCGCCTGAAGCAGGTGCAGGCGCGCGCCGACCAGGGCGACCGCGCGGCGCTGGCGATCTTCGAGACGATCGGCACCTACCTCGGCTACACGGTGGCGCACTACGCGGATTACTACGATTACGCGCATCTGCTGATCCTGGGGCGGGTGACCTCGGGCCAGGGCGGCGAGGTGCTGTTTGCGAGGGCGCGGGAAACGCTGCGCGCGGAATTCCCGGCGCTGGCGGAGCGCATCGCCCTGCACGTGCCGGACGAGAAGAGCCGCCGCGTCGGCCAGGCGGTGGCCGCCGCGAGCCTGCCGGAAATCGGGAAGCGGTGAACAGCAGGATGAAGAGCGTAACCGCAGATGGACGCAGATGAACGCAGATGGACCCGGCTTCGCGGGGGTGCAACGCCGAGACAAGCGCGGATGTGGATTCGCCGCCTGAGGCGGGCATCCCGATCTGCGTGCATCTGCGTAAATCAGCGGTTCTGTACGATTTGGGTGCGATCAACAAGAGGACATGGTCAATATGAAACTGAGCAAACCGGCGGCGGATATTTATATACCGGATGGGATGGCGGTGGAGGCGGCGCTGGCGCGCACGACGCACCTGGGGGTGGGGGCGCACCAGGACGACCTGGAGGTGTTTGCGCTGCATGGGATCTACGCCTGCTTCGGTCGTCAGGACCAGTGGTTCACGGCGGTGACGTGCACGGATGGCCGCGGCAGCGCGCGCGCGGGGGTCTACGCGAACTACACGGATGACGACATGGTCCAGGTGCGCCAGGAAGAGCAGCGCGCGGCGGCGAAGGTGGGCCGCTACGCCGCCTGCGCGCAGTTGATGTACTCCAGCGCCGAAGCCAAGAATCCGGCGACGGCGGGGCTGACGGAAGATCTGGTGACGCTGCTGAAGGCGACGCGCCCGAAGGTGGTCTACACGCACAACCCGGCCGACAAGCACCCCACGCATGTCTCGGTGCTGGCGGCGCTGCTGGCGGCCTTGCGCCGGTTGCCGGCCGCCGAACGCCCGGAGACGGTGTATGGCTGCGAAGTCTGGCGCGACCTCGACTGGATGAGCGATGCGCGCAAGGTGATCCTGGATGTCGGCGGGCGCGAGCACCTGGCGAACGCGCTGATGGGGCTCTACGACTCGCAGATCGCCGGCGGCAAGCGCTACGACCTGGCAGTGGCCGGCAAGCGCGTCACCAACGCGACGTTCCTGGATTCGCACGCGGTTGATATTTCGACGGGGAGCTGGTTTGCGATGGATTTGACGCCGCTGGTGAAGGATGACACGCTCGACGTGGCCACGTATGTGTCGGGCTACATCGACGACTTTCGTGCCTCGGTGCTGAAGCAGTGGAACGCACTGAAGCGGGCATAGGCGGGGCGGGAAAACGTGGAATTGCATTGCCGGTGGAATTCACCTATCTTTCTTAGCTTCGCTCGCTAGGGATGTCGGCGAATCCAGGCGTGGGGATGAGTGTCTGAGAACGGGAACTGGGAAGGAGATGCGCAGATGAACGTCAGTTTTTACGGTCACGTACGCCAGTACGATAGCATCAAGGGCGAGATTGACGCCAAGATGAACGAAGTCCTCATGAGCGGCAAGTATGTGCTGGGGCCCATGCTGTCGCAGTTCGAGGCGGAATCGATCAAGTATTTCGGCACGAAGCACGCGATCGGTGTGGGCAACGGCACGGATGCGATCTGGCTGGTGCTGATGGCGCTGGGGATCGGCCCCGGCGACGAAGTCATCACCCACCCGAACACCTTCTTCGCCACGGCGGAAGCCATCTGGGTGGTGGGTGCCAAGGCCGTCTTCGTGGATTGCGATCCGAAGACGAAGAACATCAATCCGGACAAGATTGAGAAGGCGATCAACAAGAAGACGAAGGCGATCATTCCGGTGCATCTCTACGGCCAGTGCGCGGACATGCCGCGCATCAAGGCGATCGCGGACAAGTACAAGCTGGCGGTGATTGAAGACAATGCGCAGGGCATTGACGGCCGCGGCGACACGTTCAAGCAGGGCGAGTTCAGCGACGCGGTCTGCACGAGCTTCATCATCCAGAAGAACCTGGGTTGCTTCGGCGACGGCGGGATGGTGTACACGAACCGTGACGACATCAACGCCGAGGTGCGCCGTCTGCGCAACCACGGGTCGACGCAGCGCGATCACCACAGCTTCGGTTTCAACAGCCGGTTGGACGATCTGCAGGCGGGCGTGCTGAGTGCGAAGATGAAGCACATCACGCGCTGGACGGACATGCGCCGTGCGCTGGCCGCGCGCTACACGGATGGGCTGAAGAAGGCGAAGAACTTCACGCTGCCCTACGAAGTGCCCGGTTACCGGCACGTCTTCCATCTGTACATCATCGAAGTGAAGAAGCCGGAGCTGCGCGATGTCTTCGTGAAGTGGCTGAACGAGAATGGCGTGGACGCGAAGACGCACTACTCGATTCCGATCCACAAGCAGACGGGCTATCCCTGGGGCAAGAAGGCCCGCATCGTCGGCTCCGTGCGCAATGCGGAGAAGAATGCGGCCACCTGCATTTCGTTGCCGATGTTCCCGGAACTGCGGACGGACGAAGTGGACTACTGCATCACGAAGTGCATGGAGTGGGACAAGCTGCAGGGCTAAGTCGGCGCGTGAAATGGAGTTGGGCGGTGCCGGGTGACCGGACCGCCTCCGCCTCCGCCAAGAGGCATCGGCGGGACAAGCCGCGGGCAGGCACGCCTGCCCGCGGAGTGTAGAAGTGGCGAAGCGGCTCGGCGCCATGCAGGAGTGCCCGCCCGCGGAGCGGCCGGGCCACCCTGCGTGGTGCGTGATCGTTCACCTTGGGAGAATTTCATGAGCAGCACATACAAAGTCGTGGTGGTCGGGATGGGCAAGCGGGGCAAGCACCATGCGGCCGCGTTTCGCGCCAACCCGCGGTTCGAGGTGGTGGGCATCTGCGACATCGACGACGCGCGGGTGAAAGAAGCGGCGGCCACGCTGGGCAACCCGAAGACGGCGACGTCGGCGGAGGCATTGGTCCAGGGGTTGAAGCCGGACATCTTCTGTTTTTGCACGCTGCCCGGGCTGCGTACGAGCCTGATCGAGACGGCCATTCGCAGTGGCGCGAAGCTGATTGCATTTGAGAAGCCGGTGGCCACGACCAGTCGCGAAGCGCGCGAGCTGAAGCGGTTGTTGGATGCGGCGGGCGTGAAAGCGGTGGTCAGCCACCAGCATCGCTATGGCGCACACTACCGCAAGGTGAAGGAGATCATTGCCAGCGGGGCTCTGGGGCGGGTGCACACGGTGTACGGCACGTCCACGGGCTGGATGACGCACATGCTCAGCCATTTGATCGACTACACGCGCTGGTACAATGGTGACGCCGAGGCGCAGTGGGCGATGGCGCAGGCGGCGGGTGCCGGCAAGATGGCGGACAACCATCCCTCGCCGGACTACATCGCGGGCGTGGTGCAATTTGCGAACGGGGTGCGCGGGTACTACGAGGCCGGCGCGGGTGCGCCCGACCAGCCCGAAGTGGCCAAGTGGTGGGGCAAGTGCCGGATGGGCGCCCAGGGCACCGATGGCTTTGCCGAGGTTCTGACCAATGGGGGCTGGCGCGCGGTCACCAAGAGCGGCTCGTGGTCGGGTGACGGCGCCATGAACTACGACGCCGACATGCCGCCGTACATCCAGGAGATGGCCGATTGGCTGGACGATGACCGCAAGGTGCACCAATGCAATTTCGACAGTGCCTACAAGGGCTGCGAGATCATGGCGGCGCTGACGCAGTCCGCCATTCAAGGTGGTCAGGTTGCGCTGCCGCTGGTCAACGTCATGGACGAAGTGGCCGAGCTGAAGAAGGTGCTGCCGGGCCGCCCGGTGATTGCGCTGCCGGTGAACGCCAAGGAGTTCGGGCTGGCGTAGGTGGAGGAGGTTATCGGTTATCAGTTATCAGTTATCAGTTAACAGTTAACGGATAACGGATAACGGATAACGGATAACCGGAACCCCATGGAAGTGATCATTCAACGCGATCGCGTGGCCGCCACGGTGCTGGTTGCACAGGTGGTGGCGCGCGAATTGCGCCGCAAGCCGACGCTCGTGCTGGGGCTGGCCACGGGCCGCACCATGGAGACGCTGTATGCGGAGTTGGTCCGCATGCACGTCGAGGACGAGTTGGATTTTTCGCTCTGTCGGACGTTCAACCTCGACGAGTACGTGGGGCTGGGCGGGGATGACCCGCACTCCTACCGGCACTTCATGGACGAGAACCTGTTCTCGAAGGTCAACATCGATCCGCGCAACACGCACTTGCCGAACGGGCTGGCGCCGGATTTGGCGGTGGAATGCCAGCGCTACGAGAACCGCATGCAGGATTGCGGGGGCATCGATCTGCAGATTCTCGGCATCGGCGTGGCGGGGCATATCGGCTTCAACGAGCCGCTCTCGGCGCTGCGGTCGCGGACGCGTGAGAAGGCGCTGAGCCCGGCGACGCTGCAGCAGAACGCGCCGTTGTTTCCGCGGCCCGAGGACATGCCGAAGCGTGGCATCACGATGGGCGTTGGCACGATTCTGGACAGCCGCAGCTGCATGTTGCTGGCGACGGGGCGGCACAAGGCCGACATCATTGCGAAAGCGGTGGAGGGGCCGATCACGTCGATGGTCTCGGCGTCCGCGTTGCAGTTGCATGCGCGCTGCCGGGTGGTCGTGGACGAAGAAGCGGCGGCCGTGCTGCAGGGCCGCGACTACTACCGCTGGATCTTCGACAACGAGCCGGAGTGGGACGAGTTCCGGTAG
>CAZWQJ010000258.1:0-5966 GCA_964635825.1 uncultured Victivallales bacterium
AAAAAACTTGTTCCAGCTTTCGGCTCGGCAGAGCCTCGCCCTCCATGCATTCTTTATTGGGCTTTTTGCTTTCTACTGGAGGGCGAACCTGCGGTGAGCCGCGTTTTTCAACGGGCTGCTAGTGTGGTGAACGATTGGTTCGTTGATTCGTAAACACGGTCGGCGAGCCGCCGACCCTCCAGGGGAACTCCAATGTTCCGCATGCGTCCGATGGAGGGCCGCCGGCTCGGCGGCCATCTGAATTGATGAGAACGAATCGCTCACCACGCTAGCTTGGTGAACGAATGGCTCGCCAATTCGCGAGCACGGCCGGCGCCGCTCCGAAGCCGTTGTCGACTTCTGTGGCCGTGAATAGTCCATCGCACGGCAGCGGGGGCGGGCGGATGGGGGGAGGGCTCTATTTGCCGACGGCGATTTTGATGACGACTTTGTGAAGTTCGCCATTGGAGATGGAGGGGAGGTGGGCGTCTTCGGGGTAGAAGACGACAAACGATCCGGCGTGGACGGGAACCCAGGACTCGGGTGCATCGAAAAAGAATTGGATATCCTTGTCGGGGGAATAGGGGTCGACCGGGCGTAGGCAGGTGGAACGGGGGCGCCAGCCCATATCGTCCGTGCCGCTGACGATATATTGGATATCGATATATTTCTGGTGGGCTTCGAGGCGGGCCTCCTCGCGGCGGCGACCGGGGCCGCGCTGGATGAGGGCATAGATACGGTTGTCCGCGATGGGCAGGCGGCCCGGTTGCAGGTGCGCGAGGTCGGGGCGGCGCAGGAACTGGAAGGCCTGCGCGAAGTCGGGCTGCGCGGCCTCCAGGCGGCTGGTCTCGGTGAGGGCCCCGAGGATCATGGCTCATCCGGGGTGGAGGCGGCGGGCTGTTCGGCGTCATCGGCTTCGATGGCCGGGGCGGGGGCGTCGGGCACATCGGATGGCGCCATGGGTGGCCGCATGGCGGTTGGCCGCATGAACTCCTGAAGCTTGGGCATGATCCGCATCATCATTTGCTGGTTCAGTTGCATCGATTTCTGCATGAGGATGGGCTGCTTGCTGACGAGGGCCTGGCCGGGTTCGGACTGGTAGAAATCGATCATGCCCTGCATCTCCTCGGCGGTGAAGGTATCCGCATAGAGGCCGATGTAGTCGTCCTTGATGTGGTCCCAGCTGATTTCTTCGGCGATGGCATCCAGCATCTTGGAGGTGTGCTCCGCGGCATCCGGGTCCGGGGTCTGGCCCATGGCGTTGCCCATTCTTTCCATTTGCTGCGGGATCATCTGTTTGACGATATCGAACGATTTCTCGACGGTCTGGCGGACATTCATGGCGTTCAGGAGCGATTCGGCGAGGGCGCGGCGGTTGTCGTCTTCGGCGTGCGCGGGGCGGGCGGTCCACGAGAGCGAGATGGCGAGCAGCAGGATGAGGGGCAGGGCAACGCGTTTCATGACAATACCTCCGTGAGCGTGACGATGGCGCCGGCCGACGTGGAGCGTGCGCGCATCAGCGGTGACGATAGCAGGCCGTGGGCGGTGGCGTGAAGGAAGAATGTGCCGTTAGCTACCCTTTGCCCTTTACACTGCGTTGGGGCTGCGCATAGGCTCGGACGCATGTTGCGAGGCCTGCGCAGAGGAGGCGCACTGGCGGCGTTGCTGCTGCTGGTGCATGCCGGGTACGGCGCGGACGCGGCCCCGATTGTGCCGCGTCTGGACGAGGGGCGGCCCGTCATCGACGGGGTGCTGACCGATGCGTGCTGGCAGGCGGCCCTCGTGATCTCCAATTTCTGTCTTCCCGAGTCCGAGCTGCCGGTGGCGCAGGCGCTGGAGGTTCGGATCACCCACGATACGCGCTATCTCTTCGTATCTGCAATTTGCGTGGAGGCGGACACGAACCGGATCGTGGCGACGCGCTCGGAGGAGGACGACTGCGTCTGGTGCGACGACAGTTTCGAGATTTGGGTTGGGGATCCGCAGGATCGGTCGCGCAGCGATCAATTCATCACCTCGCCGCTGGGCACGCGTCAGACCGAGTTGAAGCCGCTGCCGAACGGGGTCCGGATCCGGCCGCAGTGGAAAGTGGCGTCGCGGCTGGTGGCGGGCGCCTGGGTGACGGAGATGTCGATTCCGTTCACGGACTTGGGGCGGGATGCGGGGCCGGTTCCGGGGGAAGCGCTGCAGTTGAAGCTGGGGCGGGAGGACTACACGGTGGGGGAGGAGGAGCCGACGTATGCGGTGTGGCCGCCGCTGGCGCCGTATGGGAAGCGTGGGGACTTCGGGGTGCTGTATTTTGTGCGGGAGGGGTTTCTGCAGAATGTGACGTTTGACGCGGACGCGGGGGCGGTTCCGCGGCACTGGGATTCCAATGCGGGGGCCGGCTTCGTGCGGCGCGTGGACGATGAGGACGGGTCGGTGGGCTATGTGACGGTGCCGGGGCATTACGCGACGCTGGAGCAGGTGCTGGATCTGCCGCGCAACCGCCTGTTTGCGCTGGCGTGTGAGACGCGCGGGCTTTCGGGCGGTTACCTGCGGGCGCGGACGGGACCGGATCCGGGCGTGGCGGTCACCGCCCGCATCGAGCCCTCGGAGGAGTGGGAGCCGCGGGAGATTCTTTTCCAGACGGATGCCTCCGGGCGGGCGAGCATCATCCTGGGCTGTACGGACGATAACGAGCCGGGCAACTTTCGGTTGCGGAACTTGCGGCTGGAAGAAGTGTTGATGCGGACGAGCATTGGGGAGGCGGTTCCGGCGGATCTGAAGAAGCGTGAGACCCTGGTTGTGGAGGGGATTCGGGTGGTGGATTCGCGGGTGGTGCGCGGGTTCTGTGGGACTCCGGTGGACGGGACGACGCACAGCTGGGACTGGGCCTTGCGGCCATGGGAATACAACATGCCGGGGCTGGGGAGCGGGGTGCGGTATGTGTATCGGGGCAATGACGGACTGCATGTGGAGTTGGCGGATGCGCACGGGATCGATGCGATCCAGGTTCGGGGCGGGATCCATGCGACGGTGGTGACGGACTGCAAACAGTTCGACGATCCGGACTCGGGGACGTGGCTTTGTGAAATGGAAGGGCGCGCGCGCAATTCCTATGCGCACTTCCGCGACGCGGTCAAAAGCAGCCGGGTGAGTTTCTTCGATGTGCGCGACGGCGTGATTGGGGATATTTCGTTTCTGCGGGTATCGGAGCGCCGGCCGCGGGCCGAGGCGACGTTGCGATTTGCGCTGGTGCCCGGCAGCATGCCCGCCGACTTGACGCCTTTTCTCAGTCCGCGCTATTCGCCCGATGACCGCCAGACGTTGGAGCTGGCGCCGTGGGGGGGATCCGAAGACGATGCGGCCTCGGCGCCCAGCAACCGCGTGGCGGATCTCTTCTTTCGTGATGCGGTGCAGTTGGTTTCGGCACCGCTGGAGCGGGAGCTGCCGCTGACGGCGGTGGCGATCCGCGGGCGCTGGTCGCCGGAGGCGGCGGGGGTGAACGATCTGACGGTGACGGTGCAGGATCCGGTGAACCCATTTGCAGCCGTGATGACAGCCACGGTGGGGTTGAAGAACAAGGGGGATCTCGATCTGGTGCTGGATTTTCCGGACCAGGTTCTGCAGCCGGGGCAGCGGCTGTGGATTACGCTGGATCCCGGGGGTGGGCTGCGCCTGCGGGATGCGGTGGTGGAGGCGCTGGTGGTGGGGCGGGATGAGGCGGTGGCCTCGGCGCTGCCGTTTCACCTGCTGCGGATGCGTGACCACTATGCGCGGATGAGCGAGGCGCGACCGTGGAACAATCTACGCGATCGCGAGACGATGTACACGACGTGGGCGGCGGAACAGGGCGTGTTCTGGACGGGGGTGGAGCCGCTGCTGCGGTCGCTGGCGCATTGCCGCCTGCTGGCGCCGGACGATCCGGTTTCGAAAGAGTACGATGCCTGGATTTATCGGGGCGTGTATCGGCGGGAAAAGGTGCCCACGCTGCGTCCGGCGGTGATTCCCGAAGACGAGGGGGCCCCGCGCTGGGCGCGGGTGGCGCGGGCGGCGTGGATGCACACGCGGGCGGTGCCGCAGTGGTGGTTCGCCGCGCGCGGGCTGCCGAACGGCGAGGTGGGCACTGACGTCAACGACGACACGGATTTTTATCAGAATATGGTGAACTTCCCGATGTTCGAACGGGACGGGGTTGGTGGGGACGTGTTGGAGAATGGGGCTCGGCTGTGGCGGCTGGCGGTGGAGGGCGGCTATCTGGAAGAGGGGTTGAACGCGAACCGTGAAGATCCTCTGCATGCGTACGAGGAAGGGATCAACCATGAGGCGGTGATGCCGTGGTGGTTCTATGGCGATCCGGTATATGTGGAGCAGTGCATGGTGGCGGCGCGCAGCACGGAAGCGCTGACGACGGTGAATGCGGCGGGGCACCGGCACTTCAAATCGGCGGTGGTGAGCAGCGCCGACTTGCGCAATCCGCGTCCGGACGAGTTTGACGGCAGTTGCCACGCGCAGATGATGCACCCGGTTCAGGCGGTGGCGTGGTACAGCCGCAATCCGCGGGCCTTGAAGTTTTTGCGCGAGTACAGCGAGTCGTGGATGGCGCACATGCAGACGCCGGGCCGGTACGCGACGCAGGTGGAAACGGCGACGGACATCGAGCTGGCGCACGAGATGGAGCCGTATCGGGAGGGGATGGCCTTCCAGATGTCCGTGATGATGACGGCGGCGGAGACGTTGGGAGACGCGCGCTTCATGCAGCCGGTGGTGGACTACTTCCAGCGCCGCGAGCCGATCGAATTTCTGGAGGGCTTTCTGACGGATCTGGATGCGCTTGGCTATCTGGCGGCGGTGACGAATGCCGACGACTACCTGGCCAAGTCGGATCCGATCCTGCGGTGGCGGCGGCAGGGAGACAAAGCGGCGATCGAGGGGGAGTTGGAGACGGCGGTTGCGGAACTGCAGACCTACGGCCGCATGTACACGACGGCCGAGCCCTTTTCCGATCGCGTGTTTTTGAATCACGCGCGCCGGCTGACGGCGCCGTCGGTGGCGTACACGGGCGGCTACGCCACGCGCAACAAGTCGTTCCACTCGCATGCCGTGAGTTGGGATGGCTTTAGCACGAACTACGCGGCGCTGGTGCGCACGGGCAACCATGAGACGTTCGAGACGCTGCTCTTCAATTTCAGCGAAGAGCCGTTGGTTGGTGAGGCACGCTTCTGGTTGCTGGAGCACGGCTTGTACCGGCTGGAGCAGGGGATCGACAGCGACGGCGACGACTTGGCGGACCGCAACGTGGCGACCAGTCCGGTGAAGGTGGTCCGGGGCGAGCCGGTGCCGCTGACGCTGGCCCCGCGGGCGGTGACGGTGTTGCGGCTGACGCGCCAGCAGTCGTTCGAGTCGCTGTTCGGCCGGGCGGACCTGGCGCTGGCGGCGAGCGAGTTGACGATCGTGGGCGATCGCGTGCAGGGCGTGGTGCACAACATCGGGAACAAGACGGTGGAGGCCGTGGTCGTGGTGTTGCTGGACGAGCAGGGCGTCGAACGCGCGCGCGCGACGTTGGGCGCGCTGGAGGCGCCGGTCGACTTGTTCCCGCGGCGGATGCCCTTTGCACTCAGCGGGCTGGTGGAAGCGCATGCCGGCTGGACGGTGCGGGTGGATCCCGCCGGCGTCGTGGACGAGATCACCGAGATCAATAACAGCCTCGCGATCCCGTAAGCCGGCGCCTCGGGTCGCGGGAGGATGCGCGCGCGGACGGTGGAGTGCGTTTGGTTCGAATGGGGAGTGCGGGAAGGCATCATCCGCGGCGTCGCGTAGGGGTGGCGCATACCGGGAGTATGGCGCTTGAGTAAGCGCCCAATCCGATCATAATCGCAATTTTGCTCGTAATCGTAATCCATTCCATACGAGGAGATTATGATTGCTCGTAGCCCGGCTATTGCTCAGCGCGGCCTTCCGAGGCCGCGCTGGGCAATATGCGGGCAAGCATGCCTCCGTGCCTC
>CAZWQJ010000259.1:0-5966 GCA_964635825.1 uncultured Victivallales bacterium
CACGTTTCACTCCTCACGTTTCACTCCTCACGTTTCACTCCTCACGTTTCACTCCTCACGTTTCACTCCCCCCCTCCTCCAAACAAAAACCTCATCACATTGTCATGCCCGATTTCGCGCTGCATCCGTCGCGGGAGCTTGCGCAAAGCCACCACCTCGGTCTCGGGTCCACAGGGCAAATCCATCCAGACCTCCTGGCCCTTGTCATTGCGGAACCGGCTCTTCCACAAATGCGCCGGCGTGTCCGACCCCCAAACCATCGTTCCCGGATACGCCTCCGCGATCCGTTGCATCGCCGCCGCATGATCGCGGTAATCGGCGGGAAACCGGTGCGACCGGGCGGCCACGGCCGGATGGTTCCGGCGCGCGAGCGTGCAGTGGATATGGAACGCCGAGAAGTCCACGAAGCAATTGCCGAGCGCGTGGGCGGCATCGAGCGCCCGGCGCTCGAACCGGCAGGTGTGGGCGATCGCGAAGCGCACATCCGGCCGCGCCTTCACGACCTTGAGGATTTCGAAGACGTTGGCCCACGGATCGCCGGGCAGCACGGCGCAGTGGATGGTGACGGGGACATCCCACGCCGCGGCCAGGTCGAGCAGGCACGCGCCGCGCCCCAGCAGCTCCGTGATGTGAGAATGCTGATAGCTCGTGGCCGTTTTCAGACCGAACAACGGATAGCGTTTGCCCAGCCGCCGCAGGCACGCCACCTGTTCCGCCGGTCGGCGCGCCGGATCGAAGAACGCAAACGGCAGCAGGCGGCCGGCATACTCCGGAAACGCGGCGTAGATCTCCTCGCACAGCCGCCGGTTCTCGAACTCGTACGGGGCGCTCCAGCCGGCGCGGCGGTCGCGCCGGAACACGCCCCGCCGGAACGCCGCCAGCTCAAAGTAGCTCGAGTACAGGAAGGGGAAGCACACCGCAGCGGCGATCTCCGCCTGCGCCATGCGCACGCCATGGTCCTCCGCCGAGATGGCGTACGGGTAATCCCCGTTCGCGAACAGCGCCGCATCCGCCCCCAAATGGGTGTGGGCATCGATCAAACCGCGGCTCCGGCGGAGCGCCGCCGCAACTTCCTTCCGTGTCACTGATGTTTTCATGGCGTTACCCCCGACGTATGAAGAAGTATTCTGTGTTCAGTATTCAGTATTCCGTTTTCAGTGTTCAGATCACAAAGCCGCCAGATGGAGCGAGCGTTGAGAAAGGGTTCAGGTTTCGGGTTTCAGGGCGGAAGTTGTTTCGCATCAAATCGTTATCCTTCCTGAAACCTGAAACCCGACACCTGGTTTCGCAGTTCGGTCACGCCCCCACCGCTTCCCTCGCCATCCGGGCCGCCCCCAGGAGCGGATCGGCGCTGACGGGCTTCAGCGGCCGCTTCAGGGCCTCCGCCAGCATCCCGGTCCACACCCGCGCCCGGCTGCCACCGCCCGCCACCATCAGCCGGGCCGCCGGCGCCTTGCCCTCCAGCGTCGCCACCAGCCGCGCCATGCGGCGGACGAGTTCCTCAAGGACGGACCGCGCGAAGTCGCCTGCGGTCTGTCCGGGGGCGAGATGACGCCAGGCGCCCTCCGCGTGTGCGTCCCCGGGTGTGAACACCAGATCCCGGCACCCGGGCGGCGCCTTGGCGGCCGCGGCGAAGAAGCGGGCATCCGTGTCGCAGCCGGCCAGGACGGTTTTCGCCCAGTTGATGAGGTCGCCGCCGCACGAATCCGCGGCCATGGCATACCAGCGATCGCCGGGATACGGGCCGGCGGCTGTCGTGCGCCCGGCCGTGGGGGACGCCGCGGGCGCCCGGTAGGCGACCTGGCAGGTGCCCAGCGTGATCAGCAACGCATCGCGCTCGTGTACGCCGGCTCCGTAGGCGCCGGCCGTCTGGTCGTTTCCCGCGAGAATCACCGGCACGCCCGTGGGCAGGCCAAACGCGCCAGCCCCCTCGCCGCTGCGCCCCGCGACGGCGCCGATCGGCACCACCTCCGGCAGCCGCGCCTCCGTCAGGCCGCACGCCTCCAGTGCCGCCGTCCACCAGCCACCGCGCACCATCGAGTACAAGCCGCTCATGGCCGCCAGATTCGCGTCGCACGCGGGCCGGCCGCAGAGGCGCGCGACACAATAGGCCGGCAGCGGAAGGATGCGAACGTCACCGGCCAGCAGCTTCGGTCGCGTGTCGCGAAGGTGGCGCACCTGGCACAGCAGCATGCCGGGCAGGAGCGATGGGAAGCTGGCGTGCGCGGCCAGATCGCGCAGCGCGGCATCCCGGCCCAGCGCCTCGCACGCCGCGCGGGCGCGCAGGTCGCGCCAGGAAATGAACGGGGCGCGCGGATGATGCTTCGGATCGGTCACGGTGAAGGTCTGGGCCTGGCTGGTAATGGCCACAGCACGCAACGTCCCGGCGGGAAGCCCCGCTCCCCGCAAGGCCTTGCGGATGGCCCCGCGGAACGCGGCGTCCACGGTCGCGGGTTGGAGCTCCACCGCGCCGCCGGCGCCGTAGACGTAGTCCAGGGGCGCCGCGCCGGTTCCCAGCAAACGGAGGGACGGACCGAACACGGCCGCCTTGAACGAGGTGGAGCCCAGATCGATGGCGAGAATGGCACCGGAGCGTGCGCTCATACTGGCTTCCTCGCCGTCGCGCGGCGTAAGGCGGCCAGCCCCAGTTCGCGGAGCAGCGCACGGGCGGCGCGAACCATGACGGCGCCCGTGCGGCAGTCAAAGACTGCCCCCGCGGCCTCGTAGCCGCCGCTGACGACGGCTTCCGGTGTCGTGATGTAGCCCTGCAGTTCGCCGTTCGCGAAGGCCGTCACAAAGACGCGCCCCGGCGCGGCGCGCTTGATCTCGAGCCCGTATTCGGCGAACAACTCACCGGGCAGTCCAACGAGGCCGGCACGACCCACCCGCAGGCCCTGAACTTCGAACGGCGCGTAGCGGGACAACAGGCGGCGCAGATCGCCGCGCTCCTCGGCGCGGGCCAGGTTGACCAGGCCCTCGGCCCCGAACACCGCACACTCCGCGGTGCGTACGTCGGGACGGGGCGCCCCCTCCTGCCGCAGGCGCCCATATTCCTTCCGGTAGTCCGCCAGTGTGCGCTCCGCGGCGTCGAGCCGAGGCAAGCGGCGGCGCACGGGCCGGAAGCGGCGGAGCTTGCCGGCCAGTTCCGGATCGGGATCGAAGTCCGCGTCGGGCAGCGCCGCCAGCGCCTCGGCCACGCACGTTCCGAGCCGGCGGCCCAGCCGCTCTGCTTCCGCGAACGTCTGTCCCGTGACATGGTGCCGCGGACTCTGGTTGCCGCAGGGGCCGTTGTGGTAGGCGACGACCATTTTGGCGCCAAACCGCGCCCGCAGCGCCTGACGCGCGTAGTGGGGAAAATCGGATGAAATCCGCGTGGAGTCCTCGTGCAGGACCGTCGGGTGCATGCCGTACACCGTGGCGACAGCCAGCAGCGTCCCGTCCGCGGCCCGGACCGCCAGCACACCGGCCTCGGGATCCGTGACCCCTGCCGGATCGTGGCGGTTCCCGCCCACCCCATCGACGCGCGCGGTGGTCCAGGCGACCGCCGCCGGCTGGAGCGCGGAGACCGCGTTGCGGGCCGCCGTGACGGCAGTCTTGGCAATGGCATCCAGCACCGCGGGGTCCGGCGGCGGGGCGGCGACATCGCCCGCCCAGCCGATGATCGGACCGCAGACCGGGCCGGAGTGGGTGTGCGTGCAGGTGATGAAGACCAGCTCCTCGCGGGTATCGAGCGCGGCGGCCACGCGACCGCGCAGCTCACGGGCGACGGGCGGCTCGAGCATGAGAATGTCGAGAGCGATCTGCACCTGCGTGACCGCGCCGCGCCGCAGGACGATGGCCGACGCCAGCAACGGGTCGTGCGTACCCGTCGCCAGCCGGCGAACGTGGGGATACCCCCACAGTTGCACCCCGGCAGGCACGGGGATGACCACGTTCGAAGCTCCGGCAAGCAGCGGCATAACGCGGATTCTTTCGCTCAGGGTTCCAGCGGGATGGTGGCGGCGCGGCGCTGGGATTCAAGTGCAGCGGTGAACAGGCGGTGACTGACGGCGGTTTCTTCCGGCGTGACGCACCCGGCGAAACGGCGCAGGGGCTTGCCATGCGCCAGCTCGTACAGGAAGGCCGCCCACATCTGCTGGATGGAATCCGTGAACCCGAACTCGAAGATGTTCCCGGTGACGGTCTTGAAGGCCGGCTCGTAGCCGGTTTGGATCTGCTGCCAGGCCTGCTCGCCGCCGGGCGTGTAGTGCATCACTTCCAGCAGCCGCGGATTCGTGCTCGACCAGCGCGCGCTGGCGCGGGTGCCGAGGATTTCCGTGTACCAGGTGTTGCGCTGCCCCGGCGCCATGCGCTGCAACTTGACGGTGAGCGGAAAGGGCTCGCCGTTCGCCGGGTCTTCCGCTTCGCAGAATAGCGTCCCGTTGTCCCAGGTCCGGCAGGGAGCGCGGCCGCCCTTGCCGTCGGGACGCTCCTTGACGATATCCGAGAGGATGGCGCGCACGTTCCGCAGGCGCCAGCCGGCGCGGCAGGGCACATGCAGGGCGTGCATGCCCAGATCGCCCAGCACGCCGTATTCGCCGTTGAACTCGATCATGCGCTTCCAGTTGATGGGCTTGTTGGGGTCCATGTCGCTGGAGTGGAGGAAGCCGGTGTTCGCCTCGATGATCCGGCCAAAGTCCCTGGCCTCGAGCATGCCGCACAACCGCTGCATGGCCGGGAAGAACGGGGACTCCGAGGAACAGCGCACGAAGACGCCCGGCTGCTGCCGGCAGGCGGCGAGAATCGCGTCGTTCGCGGCCTTGTCGATGCCGAAGGGCTTCTCGCCCATGAGATGTTTCCCCGCGGCGATGGCCGCGGTGTAGATCTCGCGATGCAGGTTGTGGGGCACGGCGACATACACCGCCTCCACGCCGGGATGCGCGAGCAGGGCCTGGTAGTCGTCGGTGACCTGCGTGATGGATGGGAAGTTCTCGCGATACCACGGATAGAGCGCCGCGTTCTTGTCGCAGATCGCGACGAGCGACGGGCGGACGTCCATCTCGGTGAGGTGCGCCCAGCGCGCGGCGGCACTGACGAATTCGCGGCCCATGAGGCCGCAGCCGACGATGCCAAATCCAACTGTTCTCGCCTGCATGCGGGGTTCCTCCTTCACATGGCGGTGCCGTGGCGTCCGATGGCCGGGCCGATCACCCGCCGTATCCCAGTTCCTGCTGCGTCTCCGCGATGGATTCCTCAATGATGTCCATGGCCTTGTGCGCGACGTCGTCGGCCATGATGACCGCGGGGCTCATCCGCAGAATATGCCCCGCCGGGATCCACGCCAGTCCTTTCGAGAAGGCGCGCTGGTAGACGCGCTTCCCCGCCTCGGCAAAGGGCTCCTTCGTGGCGCGGTCCTTCACCAGTTCCACGCCCATCAGGCAGCCCTTCACGCGCACGTCACCCACGATGGGGAACTTGTCCATCCAGGCCTTCATGCGCGCGGCGAACAGCCGCTCCAACGCCGCCGCCCGCGCCAGCAGGCCCTCTTCCTCGATGACCTCGATCGAGGCCAGCGCCGCCGCGCAGGCCATCGGGTTCCCGCCGTAGCTGGACGAGGCCGAGATGGACTCGAAGGTCTCCATGAAGGGTTCGCGCACGGCCACGCACGTCACCGGGAATCCGTTACCGAAGCCCTTGCCGAGGGTGACGACGTCGGGCACCACGTTCCAATGCTCGAGGCACAGCCACTTGCCCGTGCGGGCGAAGGACGTGAGGACCTCGTCGGCCATGAGCAGGATCTTGTGCTTGTCGCACAGCTTGCGAAGCTTCGGGAAGAAGTCATCCGGCGGCATGACGGAGCCGCCCCAGCCCTGGATCGGTTCGAGGACGAATGCGGCGGCCTGCCCCGCGGTGCCGCGCTCAAGGTACTCCTCGTAGAAGCGGATGTAGGCATCGGTGTCGATGGTGCCGTCGGGCTTGGTCCAGTG
>CAZWQJ010000260.1:0-5955 GCA_964635825.1 uncultured Victivallales bacterium
GCGTCACCGGCGTCACCGGCGTCACCGGCGTCACCGGCGTCACCGGCGTCACCGGGGTCACCGCGGTCACCGGGGTCACCGCCGCCTCGCGCACCGCAGGCACCGCAAACGTGCGCGACTTCGCCGCCGCCGCCGCATCCGCCACGGCCGAGGTGCGCATCAACAGCGATGCCGGGACCCGCCGCTGCGTGATCTTGTTCTCCAGCACCGCATCGGCGCTGACTATGCCGCGATTCAGCAAGATGGGAACAGCCAGCAGGTTGATCGGCCCATAGGTCGCGCCGCTCTTGAGCGTCACCAGCCAATCCATCTTCAGCTCGGGCACCGTGTCCGCCCGAACCCAGTCCTGCCCGTTGCGCGAAACCTCGCTCGCCGCGGTCACGCGCCCCTTCTCCGCCCAGTCCGTCAACATCACCAGCGTCAACTCGCCGTAGATGGTGTCCGGCCCCAGCCGCAAAAACCACTTGCCGTCATTCTGGCGCGCCGCTTCCATATGGGTTCCGCCCGCTTCCCGGATTACGCGTGGTCCCTGTGACCATCCACCATCACCGCCGATATCGACGTATGAGCTGTTCCACAACCTCGATCGTGTCTGGCGTTACGTCCACAAATTGAAAACCCGCATCGAAAAGCGCCGGATTGTTGGCCGGACGGCACCACGCGCAGCGGGCCGTCACGTCAAAGTGCTGCTGGCCCAGAATCTCGGCAGGCAACAGCACCCGCAAATCGTACTGGTGCCCACCCTGAAACGCCTGCCGCGAACGCGCACCCAACCCCTCGGGGGAAATGTCGGTCACCACCCCAATCAATCGCTCCGTTGCCGGATGCAGCACATCAAGCGCCGCGATCAACTGGATTCGCTTCAGCGTCCGTTGGCTCTCCCCCATCTCAACCCCCTCGGAATACTCCGACGCCCTGCCGACGCGGGTCTAGCGTGAACCCGCCCTCGCCAGGCTGGTCAGCGCATTCGTCACTCGTTCCGTGATCGGCCGCGTGTCCGCCTCGAACGCGCGCCCCGTTACCAATTCAAAGGCTTGTATATACCGCCGCGCCGCTTCAACCCGCACGTCGTCCGTAAGCCGGGGCGGCTCGCCATCGCCCCGAAACCCCTGGTCCACCAGCCACTGCCGCACGTACTCCTTGTCCAGCTTGCGCTGCTCCTCACCCGCCGCAAAGCGCGCCGCGTAGCTGTCCGCAAACCAGTATCGCGAGGAATCCGGCGTGTGGATCTCGTCGCTCACCACAAGCTCCCCATCCAGCAGACCCAGCTCGTATTTCGTGTCCACAAAGATCAACCCGTGCGACGCCGCATGCTCCACCCCGCGCGCGTACAGCTTCAGGCAAATCGCGCTGGCCTTGTCAAACGTGGCCCCGTCAATCAGCCCCTCCCCAATCGCTTCCTCTCGCGAAATGTTCCGGTCATGCGCCTCGTGCTTCGTCGTCGGCGTCACAATCGGCTCCGGCAGCTTCTGGTCCTTGCGCAACCCCTCCGCCAACACGTTGCCACAGAGATTCCGCACCCCGCGCTCATAGTTGAACCACGCCGAGGTCTTCGTCACCCCCGTGATGTAACCCCGCACCACGAATTCCAGCGGCAGTTGCGCGCACTCGCGCACTTCCATCACATTCGGATCCGGAACACCCACCACATGGTTCGGCACAATGTCCCGCGTCTGCTCAAACCAGAACGCCGCCAACTGGTTCAACACCTGCCCTTTGAAGGGAACCGTGCCCAGCACCCGATCAAAAGCCGAAATCCGATCGCTCACCACCAGAACCCGACGACGTCCCTGCACATAGCTGTCGCGCACTTTGCCGCGCTGCAGCGTGCCCAGTCCCTTGACGTCGGTGCTCTCCAGCACATTCGTCAACTGCCCCCGAATCATCGCCTCGCTAATCATAGATACCGTCTCCTCCTACCAAAACCACGGCCGTCGGCCGGCGATCCTCCCCACATGTCCCGGCCCACACCCCATCACACTAAAGCATGTCCAGTGCCAGCACATCCGGTCGCGCCAGCCAACCACGCCGCGCGCCGATCGCATTCAGGCGCGCCACACATGCCGTCCGCAATTCACCAGTCCACCGCGCGCGCGTCGAGGAGCGCACCCCGGCCGCACGCCGCCGTGCACCACCCGGAGCCGGCGCACCCGCCAACAATAGCCCCAACAAGCCGCGCCCCCCCGCATCATCCCAAACATCCGCGATGCAATCCAGCACCACATCCAGGCACGAAAAGATCTGCATCTCCAACGCCGGCTGCTCCCTCTGAATCAGCCGCCGGATGTCCAGCACCCACATCGTGCTCCCACCAGCCACATTCCACTCCGCCGGCCGTATCACCCCACTGTCGAGCAGCGCCAGCCGCCGCGCCGCCCGCGGCTCCCCAATCGAAAAAAGCGCCTGCGAAGCCAAGGCCACGATCGATGTCCCGGCCCCCGGGCCCTGCTCGGCCAGAACCGCATCCACCGCGGCGGCCACGTCCATCAGCTGGTCCTCATCGCCATCCAGCACCTGCCCGCACAGCGCGCTCAGATCGTCCGCAATCACGTCCGCGGCTTCGCGTCGCGACTCCCCCGTCTGCTCTGGGTTCCAGATCATTCCCTCGTGATCATCCCCTTGATCGCACTCAGAAACTGGTTCACATCCCGAAATCGCCGGTACACCGAGGCGAATCGAACAAAGGCCACTTCATCCAGACGCTCGAGCCGCTCCATCACCTTCGTCCCAATGGCCTCACTGGGAACCTCGCGCTCGAACTCCGCCTCCAACGCCTCAATCACCTCATCCACCACCCGCTCAATCTCTTCCGGACCGATCGGCCGCTTCTCGCAGGCCCGCTCAATCCCACTGATCATCTTCGCGCGACTGATATCCTCGCGCCGCCCATCGCGCTTCACCACCCGCAGCTTCGCCTTCACCACCTCTTCGTAGGTCGTGAAGCGGTGCCCACAACGCAGACACGACCGCCGCCGCCGAATCACCGACCCGCTCGCCGCCGAGCGGCTGTCGATGACCTTGTCTTCCAAGTTCGTGCATTTCGGGCACCGCATTCGTTACCGCCTATCTAACCCACACCAGATCAGCATGGACAAGCCCCGCCCTACTTCCCTGCGTCCGAACGCTTCTCCAAGACCTCACGCACCGCAGCCAGCAGATCGCTGGGGTTGCTGGTGCTCACAAACCGATCCGCCACGGCGCCGGATACCCGGTACTTGCTGGCCCCGACACCAACCGCCGTATCGTCGTACAGAATGATGGGCAACTGCGCCGTCCGCGGCATGCCGCGGAGAATGCCTGCCACTGTATCCCCATTCATGTTCTCAAAGATGAGCTTCAGCACCACCACATCCGGCGGCACCAGCACCGCACGCTCAATCAGTTCCGGACCACTGGCTTCCCCGTGGACCTCAAACCCCGCCAACGTGAACCCATGCGCCAGCGACTTGCGCACCTTCTCGTCATCCTCGCCGATCAGGATGCGCCGCCCTTGTCCCGCGCGCGCTTCGTCATCGCGCGTCTGCGTGCCCCTCAGAAATACGATTCGGCTCACTTCCAGCAGCAGCGCCCGCGGATCGCACGGCTTGGCAATGAACCCATCCACATCCACGTTCGCAAAAAACTCGGCCATGTTGGCACGCGCCGTCAGCACGAGCACCGGATATCGGGGACTCCCATCCTGCGTCGAAATCGCATTCAGAACCCCCACGCCCCCCATACCCGGCATCCCCATGTCCAGAATGATCAGATCGGGCGCCTGTGTTTCCAAGCTCTGCAAGCCTGTTTCCCCACTGTCCGCCGTCGTCACCTCATACCCCTCAAACTTGAGGAAGTCGCTAAGCGTCACCAGCAAACTCGTGTCGTCGTCAATCAGAAGAATCTTCTTCTTTGTCTTCAAAGTCATCACAACGTCTCCTTGCGCGCAGCGACCGCCGGCTTCGCGCGCTTGCGTTCCCCCGCCCGCCGGATGGCCGTCACCGGGGCCAAGAAAGCCATTTCAACCTGTTCCCGCAACTCACTCTCCTGCCACGGCTTGGTCAGGGTCGGAATCCCAAAATTCGCCAGCACCCGGTCCTGCTTCTCGTTAAGCCGCAGTCCCGTCACCACCACAATCGGTGTGCGCATCATCTCAAGATTGGCTTTGAGCTTCAAGATTACATCCGTCCCGCCCGCACCCGGTAACTGCAGATCCAGTATGATCAAATCCGGCCGCTCCCGCTTGACACGCTCGACCGCGGTCCCGCCTTCCCCCAGTTCACTCACCCGAAAGCCCCAGGACTCCACTTGTGCCGCCACGGTGCCCCGCACCAGATCGTCATCCTCAATGACCATGATCAGCGGCGGCTCCGCCACCGGCAAACTGACCGCGACCCTCGTCCCACGGTCCCGCCCCGGCACCGGACTCTCCACGCGCAGTTCGCCGCCATGCGCCACCACGATCTCCTTCGAAATCGCCAGGCCCAACCCCGTCCCCGCCGGTTGCGCCCCCACGGTGAAGTAGCGCTCCGTCACCCGCACCAGATGCTCAGCCGGAATCCCCATGCCCGAGTCATCCACCAGCAGCCGGACCCGCTCCGCGCTCCTGTCCCGCACCACCTGCACATGGACCGTCCCGCCCGCCGGCGTGAACTTGATCGCATTACCCACCACATTCAATACCACCCGCTCGATCTTCGGCGGATCGCAATCCAAAAATACGTTCTGCACGCCGCTGTCGATCTCCAGCGTCAGCGCCTTCTGTCGCGCCTGCAACTGCAGCGACGTCAGGGCCCAACGCACCAGCCGCCCCAACGGAACCCGGTGGTAATCGAGCCGGAGCGTATCCGTGTCCAGCCGCCGCAAATCCAGAATGTCACTTACCGTGGCTAACATCCGCCGACAGTCCCCGTCCAGCATCTGCAAATACCGCCGTACCCGCGACGGCAAGGGCCCCACCACCCCATTCAACATGTTGTATACCGCATACATCATCGAGGTCAGCGGCGTCTTCAACTCGTGCGAAACATTGGAAACAAACTGGGCCCGCGCCCGATCGTGCTCCTCAAGCCGTGCAACCGCGTCTTTCAGCGCATCCTGCGCCCGCTTGCGCTCGGTGATGTTGCGCACAAAGAAGGTGAGATGCGGCTCCCCCTTCCGCATCAGCCGGCTGACCGCAATCTCCGCCGGAAATGTCTTGCGGTCCGCACGCACACACGTCCCCTCAATCAGCGTGTATCGGTGGTTCTCCAAATTCCGGTGAATGCGCGGCAACAACCTCTCATCCGCACCCACCAGCAACTGGCGCACGTTCAGGCGCCCCAACGCCTCGCCATCGTAACGGAAGAAATCAACCGCCCGCGAGTTCGTCTCCACAACACGGCCATCCTGAGTCGTCACCAACACCGCATCGTAGATGCCATGCAGCAGATTCTCATACTCCGACCGACACTCTGCCACCTCCGTCAACGGCGCCGGCTGCGCACGCTGCCCAATCGCGGATAACGTCCAAGGCCTTCCACGCTCCGTTCGACGGCGTGTCGCGCCGCCCGTCCGCGTCGCGCCACTGGTCACGTCGGGCTTCTCGGATTTGCGAGACGCCCCACCGTTCTTGTCATCCGGAGAATCCATAGGTCACTCATCCGCCCCGTCCCACCACCGGTGGGATACATCAGCCCCATGCCGGCCATGTGCAACACAACATACGCCGTCCACGCACACCCAACAAGCCCAAAGCCTTGCCAGACAGTAACCACGCACCCACCGGTCGGCCGCGGGCTATTCTACGGGCGCACCAGAGAATAGCGAAGGAGACGGTCGGTTTCGAAAGGGCGAAACATAGGCACCCGCAAGGTGGCGTGGACAGCCCCAGGGCTAGACCCCGCCCTCTGGGCTTGCCTGGAGCCGACCCACGCGCCACCGCGTGCAAGCCGCCACGGCCACCTCACGCACCGTGTACCGCCATCCCGCAGTACCCCA
>CAZWQJ010000261.1:0-5936 GCA_964635825.1 uncultured Victivallales bacterium
TTTGGTTGGTGCGCCTGAAGGGAGTCGAACCCCTAACCTTCTGATCCGAAGTCAGATGCTCTGTCCAGTTGAGCTACAGGCGCGTCGAGGCTGCGTGGGTACGGTATGGGGAGAGCGGGGGGAAGTCAAACGCGCTTCCTGAATGGGGAGATCCATGCAGAGGCTCGTTCCGCCGGTATCCGCACGCTCCACCATCAGTTCGCCGCCGTGCTCGTGGACGATGGACCTGCTGACCCATAGCCCGAGGCCCGCATGCTGGGTGCGATTTTTCGTGGTGAAGAATGGTTCGAACATGCGTTCGCGCACCGGCGCCGTCATGCCCGGCCCGTTGTCCTGCACCGTCAGGCGCAGCCACGAGCGGCCCCATTGCTCGACACGGCGGGCGGTCAGGTGGATCGTCTTGGTTCCCGGGGCGCCCGGCTGGCGATCTTCGAGCGCCTCCAGCGCATTCGCGAGCAAGGGGTTGAGGGCCTGGAGGATCTGGCCCCGGCGGCAGGACACAGTCGGCAAGGACACGGGGATTTCGGTGATCAAGGCGATGCCGCGCTCGCGCGCGGCGTCCCGGACCGGCGCCAGCAGGGACTCCAGCAACTCGCCCGCCTCGGTGGGTGCGGCCTCTTGAGCGCCCTGCTGTTGGGTGAAGCTGAGCAGGCTGTGGGTGATTGCGCCCACGCGGCGGCCTTCCAGGATGATCTCCTCGGCAAAGCCCCTCACCGGCGGGCTGTCGGTCGCCTTCTCCCGGATCAGCTCCGCATAGTTCATGAGGCCATTCAGGGGGTTGTTGATTTCGTGCGCCATGCCGCGCGCCAGGGTGCCGATCGCCGTCAGTTTTTGCTGCTGGCGCCGCTGCGCCTCCAACTCCAACCGCTCCGTGATGTCCTCGACGATGCTTCGGTACTTCCTCTCGGCGGCCGCCAGTAGCTGCTGCTCGCGCACCACCCGCGTATGGATCAGGAAGAAGGCGGCCAGCGCGAGCACGATGAGCCCGGTCGCCAGGACCGGCGCGACGGCATGCGACGCCACGCGCCGCGACCAATCGCGGGCATCCGTATCCATGCCCAGCACGGCGATGAGGGTATTGCGATCGGGATCGACGATGGGGACGAGGCTGCTCACCCAGTTGCCCCACCGGTCAGAGACGGGGCCGACGGTAGCCGGCCGCCCCGAGGCGAAGACGCGCAGGTAGTCCGTCGGAATCTCGGTGTAGAGTTGTCCGGGGGCGAGGAGTCCGGGGTCCCTTCCTGCTCGGAGTCGACGAAGAAGAAGACCGTCCCGTCCGGTCGCTGGCCCATCAGGTAGAGGAACCGGCAGGCGGGATTGGCCGAGCGCACCCGCGTGAGTTGATCCTTGAGCCGCTGGTAGTCCGGGCTGGCGAGGTCGGCCGGCGAACCGGACAGGCGCTGAAGATGCCGGAGATCGATCGCCCGCTCGACCATGCCGGCCTCCATGAGCAACTGCGCGCGCATGTCCCGGTCTGCCTGCCGCGCAGCCGACCACGTGACGATGGCGCCGGCCGCAATGACCGCCGCCAGCAGCGGCAGCAACACCAACCGCCACGACAAGAACAATGTGTATGGCCGACCGGGTCTCATGCCTCCTCCTGCCCGCGGGCATACCCGCCACCATCCACCGGCAGATCCACATGAAACCGCGTCCACTGTCCCAACACGGTCTCGACCGTGATCTCGCCGCCGTGGTCCTTGACGATGCCGTGCGTGATCGACAGTCCGAGTCCGGTCCCTTTGTCGCGCGGTTTGGTGGTAAAGAACGGGTCGAACATGCGTGCGCGCACCGACTCGGGGATGCCCCGCCCATGGTCCTCGATGGTCAGGCGGACCCACGCGACCTCCGCGCGCGCAGGGGCGACGGGTTCGCCCGCCACCGGGGGCGCGCCGCTGGCCTTGCGGGGCGTGATCACCCTGGCGGTGATGAGGACCATCTTGTTCTCGTCGTACGCGGGGTACTTCTCATTCAGCGCGTCGCGGGCATTCGTCAGGAGATTCATGACCACTTGTTGGATCTGCTGACCGCGGCACCACAGCATCGGGAGGTTCGTGGGGATTTCCACGTTCAGCGTGATCTGGTCGCGGCGGATCAGCGCCCGGATCAGCGAGGAGGTCGCGTCCACGATCTCGCACAATCGCGCCGGGCTGAACACCGGCGTCTCCTGCCGCGCGAAGGCCAGCAGGTTTCTCACGATCGTGGCTACGCGCTCGACCTCCCTGATAATTTCCACCGCGAACGGCGCGGCCGGGCTGTCGGGGCCAAGGTGGTCGCTGATCAGTTCCGTGTAACCCATGATTCCCATGATGGGGTTGTTAATCTCGTGCGCGACACCACCAGCGAGGGTCCCGATGGATTCCATCTTCTGGGCCTGCAGCAACTGGGCTTGTAACCCAAGGTGTTCCGTGAGGTCACGTTTGACGGCGACGTAATTGACGATGGTGCCAATCTGGTCGCGCACCGGCGAAATCGTCGCCTCTTCGGTGTAGAGCACCCCGGACTTCTTCCGGTTCACCAAACGCCCCTCCCAAACCTTGCCGCCTCCGATCGTCTCCCAAAGCTCGCGGTAGAACGCCTCATCGTGCTGACCGCTTTGCAGGAACCGCGGGCTCTGGCCCACGGCCTCGGCGCGGGTGTAACCCGTCACGGCCTCGAAGGCCGGGTTGACGTACTCGATCCGCCCCTGCGCATTGGTCACGATGAAGATCTCCGCCGCCTGTTCGACGGCCGTGGCCAGCCGCTTGAGCTCCACTTGCGCGCGGGTCTCATCCTCCAGGATTCCCAGCAGTGCCAGGCGGGCCTGGGTGCTCTCCTCCAACAGGGTCCGAACCCGTTCCTCCGCCCGCCTGCGTACGAGGGCCTCGCCAAGCAGCACCGCCGCGCTCTCCAACTGTTCGATCAACCCCAGTGTGAACGAGGCCGGCCGGTGATCGTTCAACTGCAGGAGGCCCAGGATCTGGTCGTTGACGCGAATGGGGACGAGCGCCACGGAGGCATAGCCATGATGGATGCACTGGTTGCGCGGGTGCAGCCGGGGATCCTGATCGGGCGGAAGATCGCGCAGCGGGAAGGAGTCGTTCGTCCAGAAACTCCCGCCCGGCGTGCAGTTCGGGTTTTGGGGGGCCGCCTTGCCGGAGAGAACCAGTCCGCAGGAGCCTTCCCAGCATGGCCTGCCGCTGCAGTCCTGGCACACGCCGCCATCCTTCCCGCGTTCGACCAGCGCGTTTTCGGTGGCGAGGAACTCCGCGGGGAAGCCGACCTGGGCGGCATAGGGGACGTCATCGCCCGCGCAAAGGCGAAGCCCCACGGCCTCAAAGCCGGTCCGCGCCTGGATGGCGGCGGGGATGCGCAGGATGGCGCTTTGCAGCGGCCCCGGTTCATTCAGGACACGCAGGATGGCGCTCGCCAAGTCGCGGCCGGTCTCGACCAGCTTGCGCTCTGTGATGTCGCGGGCGATGCCCTCGATGCGCACGATCGCGCCCGCGTCGGTTCGCAGGGGAACCGCGCTGGAGGTATGCCAGCGCCACGACCCATCCAGGTGGCGCACGCGATACTCGATGCCTTCGCTCCGTTGCCCGGTTTCAACCACGGATTGGAGGAACGCCAGGCAGGCCGGCAAGTCGTCCGGGTGGATGAACTCGTGAATCCGGTGCCCCATGGCCGCGTGGGTCGGATGCCCGAGGTGGGTGGTCCAGGATGGCGAGACGAAGGTGAAAACCCCATCTAGATCGAGCGTGTAGATGATGTCATGGACGTTCTCGATCAGTTGCCGGTAATGATCTTCCGAGCGCCGCAGGGCGGTGTCCGCATGGGCTTGCGCGGTGACGTCCTGGTACATCAGGGTGACTTCCCGAACCGCTCCGGTGGCGTCCTTGATGGGGTAGGCGATGGCCCGTACCACGCGCGTGGGCCCTCCTGTGGTTTCCCCGTTCGTCGTGATCTCCATTGGCGGGAAGAGCGTGACGGCTCCGGCAAACGCCTGCTCCACGTACGGCAGGGCGCCAAGGAGGTTAAGCTGGGCGTCCTCGCGGATTTGGTGGTTCCGCATCTGCTCGTACCGAACCCCCCACAAGTCCTCGAAGGCGCGGTTGACGAGGATGGTTCTGCCGCCAGCATCCAGGATCTGAATGCCGAGCGGGGACTGTGCCACGAGGTTGCGGAAGCGGCTCTCGGTGGCGAGGAGTTCGTCGCGCTGGGACGCGATGCCGGCATCGGTGCGCCGAAGGAGGACATAAATAAAGCTTAGCAACAGCGCCAGCAGCACGGAACCCGCCGTGCCGCTCCACGCCATGGTACGGGCAAAGGCCGCCTTGTCGGCGGTGATGTCGCTCATGGTCAACAGGGCGCCGACCGGCGCGCCGGAGGCGTCCTTCAGGGCGGTCGAGGAAACCCGCCAGACCCGCCCGCCAGAGCTCACCTCGCGGCGCATCGCCTGCGGTTGGTGCAGCCCCGCGGCCGTGGCGATCGCGGTGGTCTGGCGTCCCTGGGTGGCGTAGATGACCGTGCATGGGGGCGCGCAGTCCGGGTTCACGCCGCTTCCGGGACGGTCCGTGCCCGGCGTCCCGCCGCGCGGGCCCGGAAGCTCTCCGCAAATCGTCACCGCCAGTTGGTTACCGGACCGGGTGTGCAGCAAGCGCAGGGTGTCCTCGATCTCCGCGCCCACCTCCACATACCCCACCCGCGTGGCCCCCTCGAACAACGGCAGCACCGCGCGCAGGGACAGCCCCCCCAGGGGCATGACCTCGATGCCGGAAGCGATCCGGCCGGTCCGCTCCGCTTCGATGGCGGTGAAGCGGTCGATGCGCTCGCCGCGTTGCTTGGGGTTGTGGACGCTCAGCAGGCATACGCGGTTGGTATCAAGGAAGGATAGCTGCGCGAGCTGGCGGTCCCGCCGCACGGCCTCGTACACCGGTTGCCAGGCGGCCAGGAGTCGGTCGGCATCCCCCCGCCGCAGGGCCTGCATCGCCGCGCGGTCGGCGGCGATGGCGTGCGCGGTCGCGTTCAGGCTGGCGGCCTGCTGAGCCAGGGCCACGCGCAGGTCGCCGGCGGCATCGGTGGCATCGGCGGCGATTTCTTCTTCCAGCTGGAGCCGATGCTGTTGCCAGAAGAGCAATCCGGCGCCGACCATCAACAGCGACATGATGCTCATCAGGGGCAGGAGCAGTCTCCGCAACACCGGTTTGGGCGGCGCGGCTCCGCGCCGGATGCGAGCGTTCAGGGCCGCGTTCATTCCGCACCCTTCGGCGCGGGGGCGATGGGCATGCCGTAGGGCGGCGGTTGGCCGAGGCGGACGGCCAGCGCTCTCCGATACACCTCGCGCCACTTCGGTGACAGATCCGGAAGTGCGTCGCCGTGGCGCTTCCGGACATTCATGGTGCCCCGTCCCCGCGGCCCATCAGCGTCCGCACCAGATCCACAACCTTGTTGAAATCCTTGGCCTTGTTGAGAAACGCGTGGGCGCCCGCGGCGAGGGCGTGCTTCTCGTACTGGGGGAGCGGATGGTTGGTCAGGACGATGGCCGCGGTCGGGATGCGCTCGCACTGCAGCAGCCGAAGCACGTCCAGGCCAGTGCCATCCGGGAGCCGCAGATCCAGGATCATCGCGTCGGGCTTGAGTTCCCGCAGCTCACGGGTGGCTTCCGCCACGCTGGCCGCCTGCCCGACAATCCGGACGCCCGCGATCTCGTTCAGCAACGACACCAGCCGCGCGCGGATGGCCTCCGCATCATCGACAACCAGGATATTCATGTGTTCACGATCCGGCCTCCCACCCCTTCATATTGGATGATAAACCCAGCATGGAGACCACGCCATCATGCGCGTGCGCGATTCGCGTATCATGGTTTGCACTACAAAAGAAAGGGGGCGCTGGTGGCTCTGCGCCCGGCCAGCGCCCCCCTGGGGGGTCAATTGTGAACCGCGCAAGGCGGCCCG
>CAZWQJ010000262.1:0-5882 GCA_964635825.1 uncultured Victivallales bacterium
CGCTCAACCCCACCAGAGCCTCGTCTGCCCGGGAGAAGCCGATCAGGCGGTCGCCAACTCTCACCAGACCACCGAGCCAGGCCTTGCCCGCTGGCGAGCGCCAGATGTCCTTGCCGTCACCGGCGGCCAGACAGGCCACCAGTCCGTCGCCCCGGCTCACACAGATGCGGTCTGCCAGGAAGATCGGCGCGTCTGTGATGCCGCCGAGGTCGTTGCGCCGCCACACCAGAGCGCCGTCTCGAAAAGCGGCCAGACCCGCGGCGACGGCCACTACGACCAGCCCATCCTCCCGGACGGCAAACGCATCCGGCGCGGCCGGCGTCTCCGCGGCAAGCGAACGCGTTCTACCGGTGTCCAAATCCAGGACGGCCACGCCCTTCGCGGTCAGATAGACGGTCGCCACGCCCGTCTCGCTGACGCGCACCGCATGGGGCGGCGGCGAGGATCGCCGCGCCGAGGGATCCGCAAGCTTCTCCGGCCAGATCAGCCGGCCGCTCCGCGGATCGTATGCCCGCATTTCGCCGTCGGCCGCGACGCACAGGCGGTTGGATGTCGCCGCCAGGATCGCAACCGGCGCTGAGCCGAGCCGGACGAAGTCGGCGATGCGCTCGTCGCGAAACTGCCGGAGCATGCGCCGCAGGAACCCGTAGTAGAAATCTTCCTGGATATCCAGTTTCTGGCGCGCGGCGGAAGCCCCGCCGCCGGTCCGGGCGATCCGCACGGCCGCGCTCCGGTAGCCGAAGCGAACCTCAAGGGCAACGCCGCTGTCCGCACCGGCCCGAACCGGCGCCCAGCCGTTCCGGCACAGGGCGCCGCAGAACAGGGCTTCAATGGCGGGCGTCCCCTCGCCAAATGAAACCGTCGGCGCCGCCGCCTCCTCCGTCGCCGAGTCCCCCAGCCCCGCCAGCCCGCCCGCCATCGTCAGGCCGCCCGCAGCGGCCGGCCGCTTCCACTCCGACACACGATAACCGACCGGCTCGCCTTCGCCCCCATCCCCCGCCGGGCGGTCGTATTCGGCGCGCATGGCCGCGACCAGTCGGCCAGCCGGGGGAATCCACTCGAACGACCCAGAGGGCATGGGGGTCTTCCGGTACGACACGTGCCCGACCAGCCGCAGCGCCCCGTTCGGCCGGTCGGCCATGAACGCGAACGCCTCGGCCTGTTCCCCGAAGCCGGCCAGCACGACGGAGACCCATTCGCCGGCCGGCGCGGCTTTTGGCCGCTCGTCCCAGCGCCGCGCGGGGGGCGCCTCCGAAGCCCGGCACCAGCCCGCGGCGTTCAGCGTTTTCACGAACTCTGCCGGCTCCATCCGCCCGCCGGCAACCCCCAGCGACGTGACGGAAACGGCGAACCGGGGCAAGTCAGCCGCCGCATGGACCGCCGCGAAAACAATCAGGCCAAGCGCGACACACCTATTCATGCCCGCCTTCCTTCCCGCTTCAACGCCGCTTCCATGAGGGGCAAACCGACCACGCCATGCCATTCGTGGCCGCCGGGAAAGGCGTCGAAGACGGCGCGCCCGGGCGCGCCCGCCACGCGGTAACAGCGCTCGATCCGCCGGAACTCGCGCTTCGCCTCGCCCGGCAGGAATCCGAAATCCCCGGCGCCGCTCTCGAAGCAGACCGGCCGCGGGGCGATGAGACAGCCGACATCGGCCAAGTCGCCCCAGCGCAAGAGGCCGAAGGGCAATTGCGTGCCGCAGGTAGTCTCGATCTCCAGCGCGTAGGAGCGGTAGGAAGTCAGCGTGCCACTGATGGTCGCGGTCTTGATCCGCGGGTCGAGCGCCGTCAGAAACAGCGTCATCATGCCGCCGGTGGAGAGCCCGCAGCACCCGATGCGGGCCGGGTCCACCTCCGGCCGGGCCTGGAGCACGTCCAGCGCCACGGAAAGGTCGTGCAGTTGCATCCGCATGTAGGTATAGCCGAGCAGGTTGGCCTTCAGGTTCTGGACGTTGCACATATCGCGCCGGTGGAACTTCGCCTCAGGGTCGCCCCGTTCCGTGATGATCCGGAGAAGCTGATCCTGGTCCACCGCCCGCTGGCCGAACCCGCGCAATTCGGGCGCAAAGGCCACCATGCCACGCCGCACCACGTCCAAGGCGTAGTTGTGGCTGGCGTTGCCGCCGGTCTTCTCCTCGGGCGAGAGCCCGACCAGGTCGCAGCCGCCGTACCCGTGCCCGTGGATCGTCAGCACAGCGGGAACGCGTTCGCCCCGCTTGAGCGACTTGGGAACCAGCAGGTAGGCCGGCGCCCACATGTGCGCGGTGGTGCGGTAGACGAGTTGATGGCGCCAGTGATCGCCGGCGTCGACGCTATCGATCACGCGGGGTCTTGGCGGAACCTTCGGCAGATCCGGACCGAGGCATTGATTGACCTTCGCCAGGAAGCGACGGCGCCAGGTTTTCCATGCCTGCGGGGTCGCGGCGTCAAAGCGCAGTTCCGGCCGGCTCGCGCCGGCCAGCGCGAGCAGCTCGCGCGAAGTCGAGAAGTTGACGCCCAGGCGCTCCATCCGCGCCCGGGCCTCCTGGTTGTATCCCGTCGGATCCCGTTTCATGTCAGCCCTTCTTTCTGGTGCTTGTCATCCGGGGTGAGGCGGGGCTCATGCGCGGGCGACCTTCGTCCCGTGGTGGAACGTTTCGTCCAAAAACGCCTCCAGGCTGGCGAGCGGGCAGTCCCCCGTGATCCCATTGCCGGCCGTGATCATACACCGTCCCTCGCCCGGGCGCCAGTAGGTATCCATCAGAAACCGCACCTCCCGGCGCACGTCATCCGGCGTGCCCCACGGAATGACCTGCTGCACGTCGAGCCCGGCGAAGATCGTCAGCCGGGATCCGAACTTCGCGGCGACCGCCCGCTCGTCCATGGTATGCTTCTGGATCGGGTGGAGCACATCCAGCCCGATGTCGAGCCAGCCGGGAATGAAGTTGTCCAGGCATCCGCAGGCGTGCATCCAAACATGCATGCCGTGCCGGTGACAGGTGTCGAAGATCCGCTTGTAGTAGGGCTTGAAGAACTCGTCGAAGATCGCGGTCGAAAAGAATCCGGCCGTCTGGGTGCCCAGATCATCGGAGGTCCACAGCCCATCGCACTGTTGTTCCCGGGCGGCGCGTTCGATCAGGCCGCAATAGAACGTGGTCAGCGCGTCGAACAGGCGATGCACCTCCTCCGGGTGTTCGTAGTAATCGAGCAGGGCGTTGGTCATGCCCCGGAACGACCAGTGCCGCTCGAACAGGCAGTAGAACCAGTGCGCCAGCCGGTAGCGCCCGTCGGGTTGCGGCGCCCGATTGAAGAGGTCGGGCCGATCCGGCCGCGGAAACCGGTCAAGCCACTCGTCCAGGCGCGACCAGTCGGCCACGGCCACCGCCTCGTCGATCGCCCCCTGGCGCCCCGCGTCGGGGTTCGGGTACGGACACCAGGAGTAGCCGGGCGCCGCCGCATGTTCGCCGCGGTATTGGGACGGCATGAAGAACGGCACCACCTGCATGTCCTGCGGATACCGCCCCAGCAGATCCTTCACGACCTGCTTGCGGTCGCCGAACGCGTCCGGATTCGTCCAGAAATGGATGAACATGGGCACCCGGCGCGCGCGGGCGCGGCCTTCGATGACGGACTTCACTTCCTCGCGGGTCAGGGGTTCAGTTTGCATCTTCCCTCCCAGTTGTCTTTCGTACGGCCGAAACATTCAGTCCCAGCTCCTGCGGGTCGACACGCAACAGCGTGAACGGATAGAGAATGGTCACGTATAACGTCCCGTCGCCGGCCACCTGTGCGGCCAGGTGATGATGGAGGGGCTTTTCATGATATTCATGGCCGCCTCACCAGCACCAAGGCGTTCCCCACAGGGCGCGGGGCGCCGTCGGAGGGGCGATTCATCACCCGCCCTTCATACCAGAGCGTCGAGGACCCTCCGCCATCCAGGTTCAGGGCGTCGGTGCATCCCAACCGCTGCATGAACAAGGCCAGTTCGTGATGACTCTTGCCGATTGCCACGTCCGGTTGGCGGCCATCCACCACGACAAACCAAACCCTGCTGCCCGCCAGCCCCACCGCCGTTCGGGGCGCACGGTTCGAGTCAGCCGGATTCGTCAGCACCTTCCCCTCGGCCAGCAGCATCGGGTCGCCCGAAATCGCGCTCCGCACTCCCGTCATGTCCGGCTCACAGGCGGCCCGCAGTTGCACGGCGTTGCCGACCGCCAACTCGGGAAGCGGTTTGGCTGCGGCATTCGCGACGCTCAGGATCATGCCATCAGGCGGAACCGCTGAATCGCCTGACTGTCGCACGTCGCTCACACGTGCCGTGTAGATTCCGCCGGCGGCCAGGGGCAGCCACCGCGCATCGGGCGTTGCGCGTTGCAGGCCCCATTCACGGGCGCCCTTGGCCGTTTGGGTTGAGCGCCCGAACCGGGGCGTATAGAGCACGAGGGGAGCCGCCCGCACCTCGCTCTTGAAGTCAAGCGTGGAGCAGTTGACGCTGAAGGGCGTTTCGTGACCATCCGGCCAGATCACCGCCGATTGCGAGGCGACCCGACCCAGGCGGGGGAGCCCCTGCGCGTCGATCCAGAAGGCGATGGCCGGCGGTGAGGCGACCCATTCGCCCTCCACGATGCACATGCCCTGCACCGTTCCGAAGTAGCGCGGCTCCCCGTTGAGTTCAAAGTAGTCTCCGTTGATGGCTGCCACGGGCCGACCCAGCCTTTCGGGCAGACACGCCACCATGTCGGACACGGTCTCATTGCCATGCACCCCCGCGCCCACGGTCGCCGTGATCGCCAGCTCCCGGCGCGCGAGGTCGAAGCTGACCACGTGGATCGACTGAGGTCCGGCTTCCTGCAGGTGTTGATACTCGGCCCCGGGAGCCGCCGCGGCCGCCGCGCGTGGTTCAGCGCCCGGCGCCGCGGACCCAACCCACGCCAAAGCAACCCAGGCCAGGACCCGCCGGCTGGAAGACCGGTGGCGAGCTTCCCTCAGACTGCACGTCATTTTCACGCCCTCCTCGGCTTCTCCCGATCCAACACCACAGACCCCATGAGGCCGCCGGTGTCATGTTCATGTTGCAGGCCATTCCACCAGGTAGACGCCGTGCTGCGGTCCGGGCCAGCCGGCATTGAAAATGACGCCGCTCTGGTCGGGCAATGCAAAGGGCATCGCGTACGAATCACTGTTGTCGCCTTTGGAAACGGACGTGGGGTACTGGCACAGCACCCGCTCGTTCCACCCGTCCTTGAACTCCTCGATGCTGACCAGGAACAGCTTGTCGAAGCCGGGCCCTCCGGCGCAGATGATCTGCCGTGAATCGGGCGACACGCCCATGTGCCCGCCCCAGCGGCCCGCCGGGTATTTGGCACAGCGGTCCTCCCCCGTCCGCCAGTCGGTGGCGCTGAGCCACCACTCGAACGCGAGGTGATTGAACGTCTCCTGCTTCGGCAAGGGGTGAGGATAGAGATAGCTGACGATCCACCGGCCATCCGGCGTCCACTGGTAGTGATCGCGGGCGCCGTGATCGGCGCCGACGGGGCGCAGGGTGCCTGGAAGCAACTTGAGCGGTTCCTCGAAGCGTCCGTCCAGGGAGCGGATGTGGATGGCCTGCTCAATCGGGTATGGGGGCGAGGGCCAACGGTCGTAGGCGTAGAGCTCCGGATCCGTGGGGCAACTCACCGGATGGCTGCAGTTGAAGTTCGGCGCGTCGAGCAACAGCCGGGCCGGCTCGCCCGGGGTCAACAACCAGTGTTGGGTGTGAACCGGTTCCCGATAGGGTTTGCCACGGTGGCGCCAGGCGATGGCGCGCACCCCGTCGCTGACCAGGCTGATGCCGCCGAGCGTCCAATCACCGTCCACGGTGTAGCCGATGACCTCGCGCTGCCGCCGAAGGTCCCAGATGGCGGC
>CAZWQJ010000263.1:0-4667 GCA_964635825.1 uncultured Victivallales bacterium
GCCGCCCCCACCGAGTGGCTCGCCTTCACCGACGACGACTGCCTCCCCGATGCGCGCTGGCTCACCGCCGCCGCCGACTACGCCGCCCGTGGCGAGGCCCGCGTCTTCGCCGGTCGCCTCGAACCCGGCCCCGTGGACTTCCCCCTGCCGCGCTGGCTGCAGGATCCCCCACACGCGGTCGTCCAATGGAGCCCCGCTTTCGTCGATTTCGCACCCCTACCGCAAAGCGGACTCCTGCCGCCTGGCGCGCGCGTCCCCTTCGGCGCCAATATCATCGTCGCCAAGAAGGTCTTCGATCTTCATGGCACCTACGACGAAGACCTGTGGAGCCGCTGTGGCGTGGCCGCCCTGGGTAGTGAAGATGCGGAGTTTGCCATGCGCGTTCGCCAGCGCGGTGAACCCATCGGCTACTGCGCCGAGGCCCTCGTCGTCCACCCGGTATTCCCTGAGCGCACGACCTTGTCCTACTATTTGCGGCACATTCACCATGCCGGCATGCGCGAGCCGCTGTTCGCCGCGCCCGGCACCAAGGCCCCGATCGCCTACCTCTCCAAAACCATGGCACTCGCGCTGGTGAGTGGCGCGCGTCATTACCTGCGGGGGCGCCAGGCCCACGCCGTCCACGAACTCATGAACGCCACCCGCGACCTCGGCGAAATTCGCGGCTGGCAGCGACTCGCCCGTCAACCCCGGTCCCGTTGACATGATAGATGGTATGATGTACTGTAACGCGTATGAAGACTGAAGTCACCAAAGTCACCGAACGCGGGCAGGTGTCGATTCCGGCTGCCGTTCGCAAGCGGCTTGGCCTTGCCGCCGGCCGGCGAGTGAGCTGGGAGGTGCTGTCCGATCAGGTATGCCGGATCACGACCGTCGATACACGCGGGGCACGCGTTGGCGCCGCGGCCATGCTCGGTTTTGCCAAGACGTTCCGCAAGACGCGGACAACCGCGGCGTGGATGCGGGAGCTGCGCGCCGGCGAGGGGCATTGATGGCCTGGGTCGTGGATACCTGTCTGGTGCTTGATGTGTTGGAGCACGATCCCCTGCACGGCCCCACGACGGCTGCATGTCTGGACGCCCACGCCGAAGTGGGCCTTGTCTTGTGCCCAGTCAGCTTTATCGAGTTGGCTCCGGCTTTTCTCGGGGATACGCATCGACAGGGTGAGTTTCTCGATCGCGTGGGCATCGATTACCAGCAACCGTGGACATGGGAGGATACCACTCGCGCCCATCAGGGCTGGAATGCACATGTGATTCGGCGCCGCGAACAACATGCCGGCCGGCGGCCAGTGGCCGACGTGTTGATCGGGGCCTTCGCCTTCCGCTTTCATGGCTTGCTGACCCGCAATGCAGGGGACTTCAAATCGCTCTTCCCCAAGCTACGGATCGTCGCTCCAGCCTGAGCGCCGTCTTTTGTCGGTGAAACCCCGACGCCGAACCTCCTCCGATGCACCCGAGTCTTTTCACCATCATCATCGCCGGCTACAAGGACACCGTTCGCGAAACGCTCGCGGGGGTGTTGGCACTTCAGCGTTCCAACGGCGTATCCCTTGAAGTCATCCTGCTCGACAACACCCGCGATTCTTGCCACCGCGCCCTGGCCGAGACCGCCTTTGCCGCGGCCCCGCCCAACGTGCGCACGGTCTACCTGGCTCATCCGATCCCCGGCAAAGCGCAGGCCCAGAACCGTGGCATCGCCGAGGCCCGCGGCGAGTTCCTTGTCTTTCTGGATGACGACGTCTTGCCCGATCCCAACTTGATCCTGGCCTATGACGAGGCCTTTCGCGCGCATCCGGAATGCGCGGCCGTTCAGGGTCGCGTGGCCCTGCAGTTCGAAGACGGCGCGCAGACCCCGCCGTGGTTCAATGCGCGCTTCCGCCTCGATCTCGCTGAAATGGATTTCGGCCGCGCCATCGCCCCCTTCGAGATGGGCCTCACCGGAGCCAACATGGCTTTCCGCGCTAGCCTGTTTCGCACCTTCGGCGGCTTCGATGAACGCCTCGGCCCCGGCCGCTCCGGCACACTGGAGGATCAGGAGTTCTCCGAGCGCATCCGCGCCCACGGCGAAACCCAACTCTTCTGGCCCCAGGCCTCCGTTCGCCATCGCATCCCGCCCGCCCGCCTCCGCTTCCGCGCCTTCGCCCGCATCTACTTCGATGTCGGATACTCCGACTTCTTCCTGTCCGGTCACCACATCAAGGGCGGCCGTTTGCGCTTTACACTCTACACGATCAAACAGTGGCTGATGCGGATCCCGCGCCTGCTCGCCGCCGCGGTCTGCCTGCGCACGCCAGACTTTCTCCACACCCTTTGCGAAGCCTGCCGCACCTACGGCTACTGGCGTCAGGGCCTTAAGCAGTTGGGTGCCTCCGGCCACCGCCCGCACCCGTCTCCGCCCCTCTGAAATCACCCAATCACTCATTCACTGAATCACCAAATGAAAATCGCCATTGCCAGCAGCGGGCTCGGGCACGTCGCACGCGGCGTCGAAACCTGGGCGCGGGATACCGCCGACGCCATCGCGTCGCGCGGCGGCGATGTCACCCTGTTTGCGGGTGCTCCCCTTGTTGCGACGCCCGGCGGCGCCCCCGTCGTGGCCCTGCGTTGCCGCCGGCGCTATGCCCGGAACTCGCAGCGCCTCGCCAAACTCACGCCCGCCTTCTGCTGGCGCTGGGGCCTCAAGGATACCTACGGCTGGGAACAATTCACCTTCGCCCGCGCCCTGCGCCGTCACTTGCACCGCGGTCGGTTTGATATTGTGCACGTGCAGGATCCGATGGTCGCCTGGTGGTGCCGGCGCTGGCGCGAACGCGGGCTCCTCGCCACACGCGAAATTCTCGCCCACGGCACCGAGGAATCTCCCGCCTTTCTCTCCCGTTTCCCATACGTCCAGCATCTCGCCCCCTGGCACCTCGATGACGTCCGCACCGCACTCGGTCACCCCGATCGCAATCCCCCGCGCGCACGCTGGAGCGCCATCCCCAACTTCGTCGATACCCGTATATTCACGCACGCTAATAATAACGCGGAACGCGCCGCGTGCCGCACCCAGTTCGGCCTTCCCGTCGATGCCCGCATTCTCGGCTGCGTCGCGGTGGTCAAAAAGGTCCACAAGCGCATCGACTACCTCATCGATGAGTTTGGCCGTGCGCTCGCGCACCCAACTGCCGGCCCCCCTTGGCACCTGGTGGTCGCCGGCGCGCGCCAACCCGAATCGGACGAACTCGTCGCGCTCGCCCGTCAACGGGCCCCGGGGCGCGTCCATCTCCTCTTCGATCTCTCACGCGACGACATGCCTGCCCTCTATCGGTGCTTCGATGCCTTCACTCTGACCTCGCTCTTCGAAATGATGCCCATCGCGCTCCTGGAGGCGATGGCGTCCGGACTGCCGGTTCTGGTAAACGACCATCCGGTCCTCGCGTGGATGGCAGGCGCCGCGGAGCCCGGCCCCGCCGGCTTCACCCTCGATATGTCCCACCCCGGCGCCCTTGAGGTGGCCATCGCCGCGCTCACGCCCGACTCGATGCGCGCCCTGGGCTCCAACGCCCGCCACCAGGCCGAATCGCGCTTCGCGCGCGAACCCGTCATCGATTCCTATCTGGCCTACTACGAGCAGGTGATGGCGTGAGCATTCCAATCGCCGACGTCACCGCGATCGTTCCTGCCTACAACGCGGAACACACGATTCTCGAGGCCATCGCCTCGATCGACGCTCAATCGGTCCGCCCCCGGCAGATCATCGTAATCGACGACGCCTCGCGCGATGCGACGCCGCGCCTGCTCCAACACCATCTCGGCGGTCGTCCGGATTGCCGACTCATTCTCCAGGAACGCAACACGGGCCCGGCCGCCGCGCGCAATGCGGCCATCGCCCACGCGCAAACCGAGTGGCTCGCCTTTCTCGATGGCGACGACGCCTGGTTGCCCCATCGACTTTCCTCGCAACTCGCCCTGGCGGCGCGCCACCCCGCGGTCGCCCTGTGGTGCGGCGCTGTGGTCCCGCTGGTTCCGTCAGCCGCGTCCGCTCCCGAGCCGATGCCGCCCGAGGGCCCGCCGTTTCGCGATATTCCGCTGGCTGAGTTTGCCGCTCACAATGCCGTCGCCACATCGACGGTGCTGGTTCGCCGCGCGGCCCTCCTTGACGTCGGTGGGTTCGATCCGCAGTTCGTCGGCCCCGAAGACTACGATCTCTGGATGCGCCTCGCCGCCCGCCAGCGCCTCGCGCGCATCGAGTGTCCGCTCTCCCGCTATCGGCTGGTGGTGGGCAGCCTGAGCATGGATGACCGTCGCTTCCTGCCCCAGGTCCTGCGTGTCCTGGATAAGGGGTTTGCGCCCGGTGGCGCCCTGTGCGACCTTGCGGATCGGCGCGCGGCGTCGGTTGCCACCCAATACTGGAATGCGTCGTGGATGGCGTTCAACCGCGGTGCGCGCGCCGCCGCCCTCCAATACTGGTGGGCGGCCTATCGAATGGATCATCGCTCCGCCGAGGCGGCGTCACGTCCCTGGTGGAAGCTGCTGGCCCGCTATGTGGTGGGTCGGCCGGAGTCGGCAGGCACCGCCACTTTGGCGGAAGGAGACTGACATGAAGAGCGCGTTGCGTGAAATGGCCAAGCGCGTGGTGCACGCCGGATTGCCCATGCCCGCGTTCCTTCGGCCGCTGGTGCG
>CAZWQJ010000263.1:4767-5857 GCA_964635825.1 uncultured Victivallales bacterium
GGTCGTGCCATTCAGGTTGGCAGCCACTGCCTGATCTCGGCGCTCGTGCGCATTCATGACAACGATGGCCACCCCCTGGATCCCGCCCGCCGCCGTCGCGGCGAACCCATTCGCTCCGAGGAAACAGCCGCAGTCGTCCTCGGTGACAACGTGTGGGTGGGGGCAGGGGCGACCATCCTCAAAGGGGTCCAGATTGGCAACGATGCCGTCATCGGAACCGGTGCCGTCGTCACCAGCGACGTCCCCGCCGGCGCCGTCGTGGCCGGCAACCCCGCCCGCATCGTGAAACAACTCGACTGACACCTTCCTCACCCCGTGCACATCCTCTTCCTCTGTAATTTCGTGCCCGAAAAAATGGGCGCGTACGAGTGGTTCCTGGTGGAGCTATCCCGTCAGGTACATGCCGCCGGGGATACGCTCTCCCTGGTACTCGGCGGGCAGCCGTCGCCTCCGATGGCCGCGGCGCTCCACACCGAGGGTCTCACCTGGACCTGCATCGAGGGCTGGACCGATGCGGCCGGCCGTGAGCACGCCTGGCGATTCGTCATGCCCGTCCTCCGCCTCCTGCGCCACTTGCGTCCCGATCTGGCGGTCGTCAACTATGGCAACGAGTTTCCAACCCTGGCCGCCGCACTGCTCGCGCCACTCGTCGGTTGTGGCCGCGTCCGCTGGGTGTGGCAGCAACATCAGCAGGTGCGCGACCCCGCCGGCATCGCACGCCTCATCTCGCGCCTCCGCCTGCTCGCCCTTCGCGTCCACCACTTCATCGCCGTCTATGATGGCGGCCGCGACTCCATGATCCGGCGCGGCATTCCCGCCGACCGCATCGCCGTCGTCTACAATGGGATCCGCGATCACAGGCCGTCGCAACCGTCGGGGTGGCTGCGCCGCGAGTTGTCGCTCCCGCCCGACTCCCTCCTGCTCGCCACCATCGGCTGGCTGATCCCGCGTAAGCGCATCGACTTCATCCTGCGCGCCTTCGCGGCCGCCCGGCCGGCACTGACGCGTCCGGCCACGTTGCTGGTGCTTGGCGATGGACCCGAACGGGAGACCCTGCAGACCCTGGCGCAGTCGCTCGCGATCAACCGGA
>CAZWQJ010000264.1:0-2829 GCA_964635825.1 uncultured Victivallales bacterium
ATCCAACGCCGAAGTTCGGAGGTCTGGACTTCGATGTTCGGCGTTCGATGTTGGATGTTCGATGTTCATTGGATTGCGGGCGATAGCCCGCCTTGGTGTTATGATTGCGGTGGGATGCTCAAGTTCATGAATAAGACGATGAAGCTTTGGTACCAGACGCCGCCGGGCGATTGGCTGGATGGGTTGCCGATTGGGACGGGGCGCCTGGCGGCGATGGTAATGGGGACGTACAAGCGCGACCGGCTGGCGTTGAATCACGAGTGGCTGTGGCGCGGCGTCAACCGTCATCGCGACACGGAGGTGCGGAGCGACCGGCTAGCGGAGGTGCGGCGCCTGCTGCTGAATCGGCAATTCGAGGCGGGCACGCTCGCGGGCAATGAGGCGTTTGCCGGCGATGGGGGGATGCGCAAGACGCCGGGGCGCGTGGATGCGTACCAGCCGGCCGGCGACCTGCATCTGGAATTTCCACAGGGACCGGTCTACCACTATCGGCGCGAACTCGATCTGGATCGGGCGGTGGCCACGGTCACCTACAAGACGGGATCCGGGCGGTTTACGCGTCAGTACCTGGCGCACCTCGCGGAGGACCTGCTGCTGGTGCGCATCGATTGCGACGGCAAACCCTTTGCCTGCGCGGCCTGGCTGGATCGCGTGCTGGATCCGGCCTGCGAGCTCGCGTTTGCGGCGGACGAGCGGACGCTGACGATGGACGGTGCGTTTCAGGGAGGGGTGGGCTTTCGCGTGCGGGCGGATGTCTGGCATCGCGATGGGCGCGTGCGCCTGATGGAGGGGCGGCGGCTGCAGTTGGAGGGGGTCACCGAGGCGATCTTTGCGGTGAACATCGGCGTGGGCGCGCGCGGAAAGTCGGCCGAGGGCGAGTGCGCCGAGCGGCGGCTGGTCGGGCCGGTGGATTGGGCCGCGTTGGTGGAGACGCATGTGGCGGAGCACCAGCGCCACTTTGGCCGCATGCGGCTGGAGGTGGATGTTGCGGAGCCGGAGCTGCCGACGGATGAGCGCCTGCGGCGGCTGCGCGCGGGCGGTGCGGACCCGGCGCTGCCCCTGCTGTACTTCCACTATGGCCGCTACCTGCTGTGCGCCTCCTCGGCGAATGCCACGCTGCCGGCCAATCTGCAGGGCAAATGGAATGAAGATCTGCAACCGCCCTGGGATTCGGACTACCACCACGACATCAATCTGCAGATGTGCTACTGGATTGCCGAGCCAACCGGTATGCAGCGCTACGCGGAGGCGCTCTTTCAGCATGTGGAGCGCTTCGTGCCGCATGCGCGCAAAGCGGCGATGGATCTCTATGGCTGCCGCGGCGTCTACTACCCCATCCAGACCGATCCCTGGGGGCGCTCGACGCCGGAGTCCTACGGGTGGGCCGTCTGGATCGGCGCGGCTGCGTGGCTGGCGCAGCACCTCTGGTGGCATTACGAATTCAACGGGGACCTCGCGTTTCTGCGCGACCGGGCCTACCCGTTTTTCAAGGAGGTCGCCACCTTCTACGAGGACTACGTCATCGAGGACGCGCAGGGCCAACTGCAACTGGTGCCGTCGCAGTCGCCGGAGAACCGGTTTGTGGGCAGCGGCGCGCTGCCCGTGAGCCTCGGGGTTTCGGCGACGATGGATGTGATCCTGGCGCACGAGGCCCTGCGCTACGCGAGCGAGGCGGCCACGCGGCTGGGCGTGGACCCGGACCGTTGCGCGCGCTGGACGGCGATGCGGGCGAAGCTGCCGCCGTTGCGGATCGGGAAGCACGGGCAACTGCAGGAGTGGAACGAGGATTTTGACGAGGCGGAACCCGAGCACCGCCACGTGTCGCACCTGGTCGGCGTGTATCCGGGGGACCGGTTGGATGCGGAGCGCACGCCGGACCTGTGGCGCGCGGCGGCGGTGTCGCTGGAGCGGCGGCTGGCGGCCGGCGGCGGACATACCGGGTGGAGTCGATCCTGGGTGGCTTGCCTGTTTGCCCGGCTGGGGCGCGCGGACGAGGCTTGGGACCACCTGCAGCATTTGATTACGGACTTCGCCACCGATTCGCTGCTCGACCTGCACCCGCCGCGGATCTTTCAGATCGATGGGAACCTGGGCGGGGCCGCGGCGGTCATCGAATTTCTGCTGCAAAGTTATCATGGAGAGCTGCACCTGCTGCCGGCGCTGCCGTCGGCCTGGGCGGCCGGGCGGGTGGAGGGGCTGCGGGCGCGGGGCGGGTTCGTGGTGGGCATGGAGTGGAGCGGCGGCGCGTTGACGGCGGCGACGATCGTCAGCGGGCGGGGTGGGTGCTGCACGCTGATCCAGGCGGCGGACACGTGGCGGGTGGTCGGGGCGGAGGGCGGGCCGGTGGAGGCGCGGCGGAATGGGCACCGCCTGCAGTTCGAGACGGTGGCGGGGCGGACGTATCGCGTTTTGGTGTCGTGAGCGGGCTTGAAGGGCGTGAAGGTAGATCGTCCGGGCGCTGGAGTGGGAAGGGATGCGAATCTGGCGGGAACTCGGCGCGCCATTTCGCCCAGCACCAGAGCAGAGCACGGTGCTGGGCACGGCCCCAGCACCAGAGCAGAGCACGGTGCTGGGCACGGCCCCAGCACCAGAGCAAAGCACGGTGCTGGGCGCAGCCGGGGGGCGGAGCGGCGCGGGTGGCATCCGCCTTCGCGCAAACGCTTCGGGACAAGCCGCGCCCTCCCCAGATGGGCATGAATTCCATGATGGGGAGGGCCGGGTGCCACCCCGGCCGCGTTTTCAATGGGTCGCTAGATCGTTCATTCCGGTGAAGGGATGCAAGTCCCTTTGATCTTTGGCGCGAGCTTTGTCGGGAGCTTTGTCGACGAA
>CAZWQJ010000264.1:2929-5791 GCA_964635825.1 uncultured Victivallales bacterium
CATGATGAAGAGCAGTCGGACGCGGTTGCGGCGGGCGGATAGTTTCTTTGGGTTGCACTTTGATTTTCATGCGGGGGAGGACTGCAAGGAGATCGGGAAGTCGGTCACGCGCGGGATGATCCGGGAGTTGTGCCGGACGGTGAAGCCGGACTATTTGCAGTGCGACTGCAAGGGGCATCGCGGGCTGTCGAGCTATCCGACGACGGTGGGCCACCCGGCGCCGGGGTTTGTGCGGGATGCGCTGCGGATCTGGCGCGACGTGACCGCGGAGGAGGGGGTGGCGCTGTATATGCACTACTCCGGCGTCTGGGACAACGAGGCGATCGCGCACCATCCGTCCTGGGCTCGCATCGATGAAGCGGGCAAGCGCGACAAGGACAAGACCTCGGTCTTTGGTCCCTATGTGGAGCGGTTGCTGATTCCGCAGTTGAAAGAACTGAGCGACATCTACGGCGTGGATGGCGTCTGGGTGGATGGCGACTGCTGGGGCACGGCGCTGGACTACGGGCCGCGCGCGCTGGCGGCATTTCGCAGCGCCACGGGCATTCGCACGGTGCCGCGCAAGCCGACGGATGCGCACTACGAGGAATTCAAGGACTTCTGCCGGGATGGCTTCCGGCGCTATCTGGCGGCCTATGTGGATACCCTGCACGCGCACAATCCGGCTTTCCAGGTGTGCAGCAACTGGTCCTACAGCACGTTCATGCCGGAGCCGGTGGGGACGGCGGTGGATTTTCTTTCCGGGGACTACTCGCTGCAGGACAGCGTGAACACGGCGCGGCTGGAGGCGCGATACCTGGCGCAGCAGGGGATGCCATGGGATCTGATGGCATGGAGTTTTAGCGGCAAAGTGGGGGACGGCGCGATGACCACAAAGGCGCTGCCGCAGCTTCAGCAGGAGGCGGCGGTGGTGCTGAGCATGGGCGGCGGGTTCCAGGCGTACGTCACGCAGCGGCGCGATGGCGGGATCTCGCGCTGGATGCTCGGGCGCCTCGGCGAGCTGGCGGCGTTTTGTCGCGAGCGCCAGGCCGTCTGCCATCGCAGCGAGGCGGTGCCGCAGGTCGGCGTGATTCTGTCGACGGATTGGTTTTACCGGACGCTGCGCCGGCCGTTCGCGCCGTGGAAGGATGTGCTGGTGCCGTTGCAGGGGGTGATGAACCTGCTGATTGAAGGGCAGCAGGCGGTGGACCTGGTGAGCGAGCATCATCTGGCGGGGCGTATGCAGGAGTATCCGCTATTGGTGGTGCCGGAGAGCGAACCGCTCACGCCGAAATTCCGCAAGGAACTGCTGGGCTATGTACGCGCGGGTGGCAACCTGCTGGTGGTCGGGCCCAAGGCGGCCGCGGCCTTCGCAAAGGAGCTGGGGATTCGGCCCGTCGGCGCGCCGGTCGATGAGACCCGCTGGCTGGAGCACGACGGCGAACTCGCTGCGCAACACACGTGGTCACAGGCCGTGCAGGTGCGCAAAGGCGCGCGGACGCTTGGCCAACTGCGGCGCCGCAACGACCTGGAGTCGGAGTCATCCCCGGCGGCGGTGGTGGCGCGGCTGGGCAAGGGGCGTATCGCCGGCGTGTTCATCAACCTCGGCGAACGTAGCTTGAACGGGACCACCACCACCGCGCGGCGATTCCTGAATGAACTCGCGCGCGAGCTGTTCCCCAAACCGCTGGTGGAGCTGCGCGGCTCGACTCATGTGGATGTGGTCGTGCGGCGGTTGAATGGCAACCTCGCCGTCAATCTGATCAACACCGGTGGCCCGCACGCGAACCGGAATGTGTATACCTACGACGACATCCCGCCGACCGGGCCACTGACCGTAACCCTCCGCCAGCCGCGCCGTCCAAAGGCCGTGCACCTGGAGCCGGGCCATCGCGCCCTGCGGTTCCGCTATGCGGATGGCAAGGCGGAGGTCACCGTGCCGACGTTGGCGATTCATGCGGTGCTGGTCGTGACCGGGGGGCGGGGAGGGGATTGACCACGGATGACACGGATGGCACGGATCGTCCTCAGTGAGAGAAGCGAACGGTGCTGGCAGCCCGTTGAAAGAGCGGCCGACACGGAGGTCGGCCCTCCACTCATGTTCGGAAATGCATGATTCTCCAATGGAGGGACCGGCTCCGTCCGGTCCGTCCTGAGTGATTCAACGGACTGCCGGCGATGGCGAGCGGAAAAGGGGCGCGAATCTGGCGTAAACCCGACACGGCATTTTACCCCGGCTGCGGCGTTGTCGGCCCCGCCGCGGACCGGGAGTCCAGCGGCGGAGCCTCCGCCTTGCATCCAGGGCAAACTGCCGCGTCGGGTTTCCTTCCCCCGCCCCCCATATTCGCGCCCCGTTTGCCCCGCGGCCCCAGCACCAGAGCATAGCACGGTGCTGGGCGCGGCCCCAGCACCAGAGCATAGCACGGTGCTGGGCGCAGCCCGGCGCGTGAGCCCGCTTGGTTGCGAACGGCAGTCGTGCGCAACCAAAGCGGCGACCGCGTGTCGATCGTCCTCGTACTCGAAAGATGAGGAGGGGGAGCGAGAACGAGGACGACGACGAGGACGATGACGAGGACGATGAGGAACCGCCTTCGCCCATGCGCTCCGGCGCGGCACGCGAGGTCGAGGACGAGGCAGAGGGCCCGATCGTGCGATGAGGAAGTCGCTCATGGGCCATGGTCGGGACGCGCGACAGGGGTTGGGGTGCGCCATGCCGACGTTGGCGATCCATGCGGTCCTGGTGGTGACCGGGGGCGGGATTGGGGTGTAACCACGGATGGCACGGATGGCACGGATCGTCCTCGTCCTCAGTGAGCGGAGCGAACGGTCCTCGTCCTCGTGCTCGATTGGACAGGGATGGGGATCGACGACGAGGACGACGAC
>CAZWQJ010000265.1:0-5788 GCA_964635825.1 uncultured Victivallales bacterium
CTTGTACACGCAGTCAAACCCGGACGGGGCCGGACTCGCGGCCATGAACCCCACGTGGTCCCAATTCCTGTTGTACTGGGCGTTGGTGGTTCGAAAATCCAGGAACGGCCAATGGAGGCATTCGCCGATGATCATGCCTTTGTCGTAGAAAATGTTATCGAAGCTTTGATCGTACCCCCGCAAGCCGAAGCTCCAGAGCGCCAAGGGGAACACACGCAGGCGGCGGGTGCTTGAACCGGTGTTCTCCAGCCGGATCCGCCACACCTCCGCGGCCTCATCCAGGGGAGCAAAGTAGGTCACGCTGCCGGCGATGTCGTGGGTCCTGGAACTCAGCCGCGTGTAGCCGAAGCCATGCGTGCAAGTCCAGTCGGCCGGCTGCTGCGCAGAGTCCGTGCCGTTGATCGTCCAGACGGCGGCACTCTCCTGGTCGCGGACAAAGATCAGGCGCGGATTATTGTCGGCAAGGAAGCTGTCGTTGTAGGAGCAGCGTCCGAACGACAGGCCACCGCCCGTATGGGAGAAGACCGACTTGATCCGATCGGTCGAGATATAGTTGCGCCAAGGCGCCTTGAGATCCCGCCGATTGAACGAAAATTCCTTCCCGTCATCCGAGAAGGACCAAAAATCACCGCACAGTGCCATAACTCGCTCCTCTATTCGAATAAGTCCAAACCACAGTGGTCGTCAACACTTCGCCCGGCCGCAATTGCGCGCAAGCCCCCTTCTCGGCGGCCGCATTCACAGGGACTGGCAACGTCGTACAGGGCTGCAGCAGGCCGGTAAAGGCCCCGCCCATGGCGCCATACGAGGCGAAATAGCAGCAGAAGGGAAATACCTTCCGGTCAAACCGGCACTCGATGCGGGCGCCGTCCTGCGCCTGCAGGGCCATCCATCCCTCCGTCAGGCCGCAGAGACAAAGGAATTCCGTGGTGCCATCCGGAGCCGGGACGAGCGACATGTCGAGTCCGTCGGCGTCAGGCCACGCAAAAGGCGTCGTCGTCTTCCGGCGCGACCAGGCGGTATCGGCAACGCAGGCGGTCGTCGCCGGACACGCGATGCGGTCGCCGGGTTGCACCGCCAGGGCCGCATGAAGTTTCCACTGAAACCGCCTCCCGGTTTCCGCCGTATTGGTAATCCGATACTCGTTAATCAGCCGATTGTCTTCCAGCCGCATACGGCGCTCGTAGTCGAGCCCGAAAAGGGGCAGGCGTCCCCTCAGGATCAACGTGTCTCCCGCCCGTTCGTCGGCCAGCGGCAACGTCCACAATTCTCCGTGATCCGGGCAGGCGATGCCGTTGATGGTTTCCGGCATGTCGCAGGGAAGCAGTTCGTCCATGCCGCCGTAGAAATTCGAATCGTACCCGGCCCCCGGCGCGCAACACTTCAGCGCAAGTTGTGGATTCCGCCAGAGCGCCTCGCGCCCGGAGGGCCGATCCACCCAACTCACCACCCGCCCGCCGATGGCCGGGGCAACGGTCACGCGCTGCCGGTCGTTTTCCAGAACCGCCAAGCGCATCGCCTCTGTGTCTTGGACGACCATCATCACCTTAAGGTGGCCTCGGCCTGGCCGAGGGCGGCTCGCATGGCGTCCTGGCGCCGCGACTCCAAAGGGGTTGCCGGAGTTGCCGCGAGCTGGACGGCGCGTTCGCGGGCCAGGGCGTACGTCTCGCGACTGCCCGCCGCCTGCCAGACGGCCAAGGGGCCGCGCACCGCCAGGTCCGGCACGAGATACTCGGCGGAATGCAGCCGTTCGAGCGTGTGGTCCTGCATGAGATAGGATTCGCCCTGGGGCCCCACCGTGCGGATGAGATCGGCCGCGATGGTGTCCTTCGTGACCTCCATGCCCCCCGCCAGGCGCCGGCACATGCTGGCGATTTCGGCGTCCATCACAAGCTGCTCGTCGCTGCACGTCAGACCCGTGGCGAACATGCCGCAGTTGACAATCAAGTCATGGCCCGCGCCGACGGAAGCCATGAGACTGAAGGTCTTCTCCCAGGCATTCTGCTCGTCGTGGGCGTGGTTATCGGAGTTAGGCGCCGTGGTGTGCGACGGAGCGCGGTAGAACCTGGCGAGTTGCGCCGCGGCGATGCGGCAGATGCTGGTCTCAATGGAGCCCACCAGCGCCGCGCCGGTGCGCATATCGGTGGTGGTCCAGGAGTTTGCATACAGGACCGGGTGACCGGGCTTGAGCAACTGGATCATTGCCAGTCCGGACAGGCACTCGGCATTGTTCATGGTCAACAGCCCTGCCAGGGTGAACGGCGAGGATACACCGGCGTTCGGCTCCGGCAGGATGGCCAGCGGAACGTGGGTCTCGAGCGTGTCGAGGATCGCATCGCACACGTTCCCCTCCCAGAACAATGGACTGGTCGGCGAAAGCTGGCTGATCCCATAGACCTGGGAGTCGAGGTCACCGGCAAACGCCGCCCGCAGCAATTCGATGCACCCGCGGTTGACCTGTGCGTTGTCGGTCGAGAAGTAGACCGGCTTGCGGCTGTTCCGGGCCGTGGCCGCCACGGCGTGCAACAGCGTGGCGCGCGGCATCTTCACATCCTGCGGCATCACGGGAATGCCGATCATGTCAATGACGCCGAGTTGTTCGCACAGGCGGGCAAAACGCGCCACATCCTCGACACAGGACGGGCGCGTGGCGCCCGTCGCCGAATCCACCCAGAAGACCGCGTTATGGCCGGCGGCGATCTTAGGCACCCCGTCGCCCAGCACGAAAGCCGACTTGCCCTCGCGGTCGAACACCTCGATCTGCCGCGGGATCCGGGCGAGCGCATCCTCAATCACAGCCTGCGGAAAGCGAGCCGTGCCCGTGGCGGCATCCACTGGCAACCCCTTGGCCTTGAGCGCGGCCAGCAGGCGCGGACTGCGCATCTTGACCCCACAGCCGCCCAGGATGTCGAGGGTGGCGTTGTGGATGTCGCGGATTTCCGATTCGGACAAAACGGTCAGGGCGGCCAACTTCATCGCGCTTTCCTTCCCAGCAGGGCATTGACAATCATCCGGTCCAATTCCTCGTAATCGCGGGCGGCGATGAGGGCGGCGACGCCCTTTGCGTTCAGACCGCGAGCGACGTCGAGGAGGCGCAGGAAGAACTCGCGACTGTTGGACAGGTGTTTCGTGGCCACGGCGGCCTTCTGGGAGCGGAGGGCCTTGACATCCAGCCCCACCCACTCGCCCTTGCGCCCGTAGCCGTGCGCGTCGAGAAGGCGTACCTGGTTGAACGCCCGGCGCAGGTCCACGGCGCCGAAGGCCTTGTCTTCGTCGAACTTCAACCCGTTCTGATCGTTCAGGTGAACGCTGAACAGTTTGCTGAAGGACATGGCGAACCCCATTTCGTCGGACGGGTCCAAGCCGGCCAGGATGGCATGCGCGCTCTCGATGCAGACCCCCACGCGTTTCGGGTCGAGGCTCGCGGCGCCGAGCGCCAGCGCGTGCCCGGTCGTTGGAATGTAGGCCTGATCCATCGGCTCGTTGGGCTTGGGTTCGATGGCAATGCGGATGGACGCGTCGTAGCCGAGCATCGCATCCACGGCTTCAAGTAGGTGCTGGGTGGCCGCGACACTGTCCTTGGCCTCCCGCATATACGTTCCCTCGCGGGCCAGCCAGAGAACGATCAGGTCGGTGCCCAGCGCGCGGGCGATGTCAATCGCCTGGAGACTGCGCTGGATCGCGTAGCGGCGGCACTTGGGGTCGTTGGCGGTGTAGCCGCCGTCAATGGTCCTCGGGTCCTCCCAGAGCCGCGGCGCAACGAACTCCGCCTTGAGCCCGTGCTTCTTCAGCGAGGCCCCGACAGCTTCGGCCTGTTTCACGACCTGGGCGGGGTTGAGCCGGGTCAGGGCCGGAACGGCGTCGTCATCGTGAAACTGCACCGCGCCAAACCCCAGTTTGCGGTAATAACCCAGTTTGCGGTTGAATGGAATCGACTCCCGGACGGTAGGCCCGAAGGGGTCCGCCCCCTCATGAATGTTCCAGGGACCGAATGAAAAACGAAACACACCTGACATGTGAGTTCTCCTTCTATTGCTGTTTGATTATCGCTTCGCTCCATCAAGATACCGCCGCGTGGCACGCAGCGACCCGGCGTGATCGGTCAGGGCCGGCGAATACTCCAACCCGAACGCCCCGGTGTAGCCCGCGGCCTCGATGCGCCGGACGATGTTCTGGTAGTTGAGTTCCCCGTCCATCAACTCGTGCCGACCCGGAACCCCGGCGCTGTGGAAATGCCCGATGACGTCGATGTTCTCCTCAATATTCGCGATGACGCTGCCTTCCATGATCTGCATGTGATACACGTCATAGAGCAACCGGAGGTTCGGACTGGCAATGGCGCGCACAATGGCCGCGCCCTCGGCCGAGGAGTCGAGAAAGTAGTTGAAGTGATCGGTGCGCGTGTTCAGGCATTCGAGGAAAAGCACGAAGTTGTGCTTCGCCGCGACGGCGGCGGCCCGCCCCAGCGTCTCCTCGAGATTCCTCCGCATCTGGTTGCGCGAAAGGCCGGGCTGCAGGTTCCCGGCGCAGGTGATGGCCTTGCGGCAGCCGCAGGCCTTGGCGAAGGCCATGACCTCCTCCAGCCGCGCCAGGTATTTCGCCCGGTCCTCCGCGCGCACCAGCGAGCCACCCAGCGTCCCCTCCGGCGCGTTGACGACCATGTTGTTGATCGTCACGCCGGCGGCGGCACAGGCCTTCTTCAGGGTTTTCGCGTCCTTGGCGCCACCGGCGCAGTCAACGCCGTTGAAGGTGCCGTCATGAAACCAGAACTCCACGCAGTCGAAACCGCAGGCCGCGATCTTCGCGATCCGCTTTTCATACGGCAGATCCGTAAACACCATTTCCAGACAAACATCGTATTTCATGCGATCCACCCTCCTCCTCTTCGAGCTTCCCGAACGCCGCATCATCGTCGCGGCTTAACCGTACCCCGGCGGCTACGTCCGCGGTTTGACTATAGAACCCCGGCCGCCACTTTCTGAATCCCCTCGGCGATCATATCACAGTCCTCGTCCGTGAGCTGTGACGGTATGTCCAGATGCACCATGCCGGCGAGCAGGTCATTGGTCCTCGGGCACATATCGGTGCTGTAACGCGCGGGGGCATCGCCCTTGTAATGCGGGCAGCGGTACGGACACCCTTCCGGCGTGGGCGTGGCTTGGGAGAGCACATGTTTCCAGTGACTGTAGATATGCCAGTCCGGAATGCCCTTGTTGAATACCCCGGCGGCGGCGACTCCTTCCGCCTGCAACGCCGCCACGAAGGCGGCCAGCTTGCTGCGGTCATTGACGCTGAACATCAGGCAGATGGCGGTATCGCCGCCCTCGTCATTCGAGCGGCGGAAGGTCAGCCCCTTCACATTCCTGATCTGATCCATGATCCGTTTCCGGTTGGCGCGCATCCGGGCGAGCAGTCCTTCCAGCCGTCCAAGCTGGGCCAGCATCACCGCGCCGGTCAGTTCGCTCATACGTTAGCTCACGCCACAGAACAGCTCGCCGCGATAACGCTCTTCCCCGAACCGGTCCGGACGCCAGCAGGCGGCCGTGTCGTGGTAGCCCATCAGCCGGTCATAGAGATTCGGATCGTCCGTCACGCAGGCGCCGCCTTCGCCAGCGGTGATGATCTTGTGGTACTGGAAGCTGAAACAGCCGATGTCGCCAAAGGTCCCGAGCCGCTTCCCCTTGTAGGAGCCGCCGCACGCCTGCGCGACATCCTCAATCAACTTCACGTTGTGCTTGCGGCAGATGGCCACGATGCGGTCCATATCGCACGGCGCACCGCGCATGTG
>CAZWQJ010000266.1:0-5754 GCA_964635825.1 uncultured Victivallales bacterium
TCAAAGCTCGTTCGATCAGTACCCACTCAAAGTCATCTCGGAACTTCCCTATTAGTTGCTCGACCCACCGCTTCTGCTTGGCTGTTTCGACTGTGACGCTTAGGTCCGTCGGGAATGTGGCAGAGAACGAGACTGAAATCATCTGGCTGCGCCAGTTCTTGCTCGTATCCAACACATCGCGCAGATGCAAGATGTCCTTCTCAATGCTACCGATACCGTTTTCGACGTTGTTCCGTATGTCGATGTCAAATCGCATATTCCGATTCACGATGCTGTAACGCCGGTCGTGTTGCGCGATGACCAGCTCCCCTGTATTGCGCTCGTGGTGCAGTACGTTGGTGCTCGATGAGATGACAACAGAACCCTCGGGCAGCGACACTTGCCCCACGATCCACCCTCTCGTCTTCTCCTCGAGGGCCTGCCATACCCTGTTATCCGATATCGCCGCGCATATGTCCGCATGGTTCCAAATGGCCACTGGAACATCATTCGTACCCGGTATTCCGTACCCACCGCCTTCGCCGCTCGCGAAGTGTGCCGAACCGTAGTCCATGATGGCCCAGTGTGGCCCGTACCTGCGACTCAACCATTGCAGGAAGACCAACTCGAAAGCATCAAGGTACACGCGCTGAATCTCCTCAGGAGAGCTAATCCGAATGTTGCCGCCGGCCATCGCGAGGAGCATTCCGAGTTCCTGAAGGCCTCGACCGTGTTCGGCCCCGATCAATTGACGGCTAAGATCGAAGTACTCACCTTTGTCGGAATGGATAAGTGCGCAGAAGACATTCTCGCGTACCGACATCAACTCAGCCTGGAACGTCCTGATTTCCATCAATCGATCTCGCACCTCCTGCTCGACCTGAGCGGCCCTACGCGAGGCGCTCTCGGCTGTCTTCGCCGCGTCCTCTGCCTCCACTCGTTTCTGGCGTGCTTCTGCGAGTTGCTGGTTGGTTGTCCGGAGCTGCGCCAGAGCGACTAGGACCATGACAAGGGACGTTAATGCCATGACAACAGTGGCTAGAGCACTGATGATGGTTGCCTTAGTGTACGGCTTCTTCTCAAACCAGGAGGCCATGCTAGCCACGAGTTTCGACATTGCTTGCCTCATCTTGGTGCCCGAACTTCCCAATCACTCCACGTAGTCAATCCGCCGGCCAATTCGACAAATGCCGATGTCGTCCAATCGCGTCCCCGTCCACGCGGGATCCACATGGGCCCAACATCGCCGGGGCGCCATGGGTTCACAGCCGCCGATCATGGTGGATCCGTGAAACGCCAAATGGCCCACAGCGAGTGTAATCGGAATGTAGGCGGCGGAAAGCGCGGGATCAAGCGAGAAAGCCGTCGGCGCGGTGGCGCAGACGGCTTTGATTGTTGGGTCACGTATCGGCAGCACCAGCGGCCCTCTCCCCGTAACCCGGCGCACGGCCCGTCATCCAGCAACGCAACTTCTAAGAATCGGCCACTCCCCCATCCCTCCGTACTACTATCCTGTAACTTCTTGTTTTTCCGGAGAAGAGTTTCAGCCACAAGAATGCACAAAACTCACAAAAGCACCGGCGCTATAGCGCCGTTCCCTTTTTGCGCATTTTGTGCCTTTTTGTGGCAAATCCTGTTTGGTTGCGGCCTTCAGAGGCCGCGCTGGGTTCTTCGTGGTGCCCCTCCCCATCTCTCCGCGGTTCCTTTCTCCCCCTCCGCGTTCCGCGTTGCGTGTTACTTGAACCCGCCCGGCCAATCGGCGACAATGCCCCCCATGTCCCGTCTCCCACAAGGCTGGCTCTCACCATGAAGCCCTGCTGCCGAACATGGCTATGGTTGCTGCTGGCCGCCCTCCTTGCCGGCACCCTCGCCAACCTGGGCTCACCCCGCCGCATCCCCTGGATCGGCAACTGGTCCGGCTACGTCGATGCCCGCGTCACCGAGGCCGGCCTCCGCGTCGTGGATCACGCGCAGGCCCGGCGCATCGTCGCCGACGGCACCTCGATCGTCATCGACGCGCGCGCCCCGGACGCCTTCGCCGCCGGCCATCTGCCCGGCGCCATCTCGCTCCCCGTCAGCGAGGCCGCCGCCCTGCTCCCGGCCTACGCCGAGTTGCTCACGCCCGACATGCCCGTCATGGTGTACTGCTCGGGAGCCGAGTGCGAAGAATCGCTCGATCTGGGAAAAATCCTCGTCGACCACGGCTGCACCAACGTGGCCATCTTCATCGGCGGCTATGCCGCCTGGTCCGCTGGCGAAGGAGCGCCGACACCATGACCCGCCGCGCGCTTCCCATCCTGGCCGCCCTCGCGCTGGCCGCGGTCTTCGCCGCCGCCGCCATCCCGAAGATTCTCAACCCGGCCGAATTCGCCCTGGCCATCTACCGCCATCAGGTGACGCCCCACGCCTGGATCAACCTGCTCGCCATCTATCTGCCCTGGCTGGAGCTGGCCACCGCGATCGCGCTCCTGCTACCGCGCCATCGCCGCCCTGCCGCCGCCATGGCCGCCGCCCTGCTCCTCGTCTTCACCGCCATCCTGGCCCACAGCATGTTGCGCGGCCTGAACGTCTCGTGCGGCTGCTTCGACCTCAGCGCCGAGGCCCGCCAGGTCAGCGGACTCAACCTCGCCCGCAACGCCCTCCTCATCGCCCTCGCCGCCCTCGCCGCCTGGCGCCCCCTTACGCCCGCATCGCCGCCGCCAGCTTCCGCTGAATCGCCGGCGGCAGCACCACCGCTTTGAGCTGGCCCCGACGGTCGATCCGGCAGCACGCACTCGTCGACAACCCTTGCGCCACGATCCGCTGCCCACACACAATGTCCGCCCGATACGTCACCGACCGGCGCCCCAGCTTCTCGATCCGCAGCCGCACTTCGATCTCATCCTGAAAACGCAGCGGCGCCAGAAACTCAAACGAGCACGACACCCGCGGCCACCCCAGCCGCCCCGGCGCCGGCGGCTCCGCAATCACCAACCCCAGCGAACTCAAAAACGCGTGCTCCGCGCTTTCCATGTACCGGAAAAATGCCGTGAAATGAACAATGCCCGCCATGTCCGTATCCGCATACTCCACCTGCCGCCGCAAACTGTAGATGGCCATATCACCCTCTCTTCCCAAAGCACTTCCGCGCTCGATGTCCGACGTTCCGTGTTCGATGTGCATCCGAAATGCCCCCGCCCGCCTCCACCCCCAAAGACTGCTCCCCCTCCTCCACCACGTCAAGCGCCTCTCCCATTCTGCCTCGCCAAATGGGTGCTGCGCGTCCTCGCTCCTCGAAATCTCGTACACCTACTCGTACACGCAAATCTCCCTTGCCTGTGTGACCAAACACGAGCGCCAAGCGGATCCCCAGTATCTCGTATTTGAAGGCGTACCTATCACCGGCTATAATCCCGTTCGACTACCAACGCATCACCAGTCCACCTCGCAACTTCCCCAAAATCCCAATATCCCCTTCGGAGACACCATGCCACTCGCAAACTCATCGCCCACACACGCCGACCGCTCCGGCGGCCGCCCCGCGCTGCCTCCTCCCTCCCAGCGCCGCCAACTGCCTCCCGACGGCGGCCCCGACTTCAACCGCCTGATCTTCGAACAGAGCCCCTACCTCCTCCAGCACGCCCGCAACCCCGTGGACTGGCGCCCCTGGAACGACGAGGCCTTCGCCGCCGCCCGCCGCGACAACAAGCCGATCTTCCTCTCCATCGGCTACGCCACCTGTCACTGGTGCCACGTCATGGAGCACGAGTCGTTTGAAAACGCCGCCATCGCCGCGGTCCTGAACGAGCACTTCGTCTGCATCAAAATCGATCGCGAAGAGCGCCCCGACATCGACTCCGTCTACATGTCCTATGTCCAGGCCGCCACCGGTGGCGGAGGCTGGCCCATGAGCGTCTGGCTCACCCCCGACCTCAAACCATTCATGGGCGGCACCTACTTTCCTCCCGACGACAATCGCGGTCACCCCGGCTTGCGCTCGCTTCTCATCCAGATCGCCACCGCCTGGAAAGAAAACCACGCCCGCATCCTCGCCGGCAGCGATCAGGTCACCCAGCGCCTGCGCGAGTTCGCCGCCAGCGCCCCCGCCGAGCCCACCGCACTCTCCGACGCCCTGCTCACCGCCGGCTTCGAGGAGATCGCGTCCAGCTTCGAACCGCAATTCGGCGGCTTCGGCTCCGCGCCCAAGTTCCCCCGCCCCGCCGCACCCAACTTCCTCCTGCGCTACCACGCCCGCACCGGCTCCGCTCCCGCCCGCGACATGACCCTCTTCTCTCTCCGCCACATGGCCCGCGGCGGCGTCTATGACCATCTCGGCGGCGGCTTCCACCGCTACGCCGTCGACGGCCGCTGGCACGTCCCCCACTTTGAAAAGATGCTCTACGATGAAGGCCAGCTCGTCTGCACCTACCTCGAAGCCTGGCAGTGCACCCAGGATCCCCTCTTCGCCGCCATCGCCAGCGGCATCCTCGATTACGTCCGCACCGACCTCACCGCCCCCGAGGGCGGCTTCTATTCCGCCGAGGACGCCGACAGCCCCGTCCCCACCGCCCCCGCCACCCGCGCCGAAGGTGCCTTCTACGTCTGGGACCAGACCGAAATTCTCCGCATCCTTGCGCCGGATCTCGCGCCGCTCTTCTGTCGCCACTACGGCGTCAAACCCGATGGCAACGTGCGCAGCGATCCGCACGGCGAATTCACCGGTAAGAATGTCCTCATGGCCATGGAGTCCGTCGAGGAGTCCGCGCGCGCCTTCAATCTCCCGCCCGCCACCGCCGCCGAGCGCCTCGCCGACGCCCGCCGCCAACTCCTCGCCGCCCGCGTGCAGCGCCCCCACCCCCAACGCGACGACAAAATCATCACCGCCTGGAATGGCTTGATGATCTCCGCCTACGCCCGCGCCTTCCAAATCCTGCACGACCCCGCCGACCTCACCACCGCCCAGCGCGCCGCCGACTGGCTCCACCAGCGCCACGTCGACCCCGTCAGCCGCCGCCTCCTGCGGCGCTCACTCGACGGCATCGCCGGCATCCCCGCCTTCGCCGAAGACTACGCCTTCCTCATCCAGGGCCTGCTCGACCTCTACGAAGCCGGCGCCAACGCCGCATCGCTCGCCTGGGCCATCGAGTTGCAGGATCAGATGGATACCTTCTTCTCAGACACCACCGCCGGCGGCTACTTCCGCACGTCCGGCGAAGATGCCACCGTCCTCGTGCGCATGAAGGAAGAATACGATGGTGCCGAGCCCGCCGCCGGTTCCATCGCCGCCATGAACCTGCTGCGGCTCGCGCACATGCTCAACCGCCCCGACTACGCCCAACGCGCCGCCGGCACCCTCGAAAGTGTAGCCGCCCGCCTCGCCGCCAGCCCATCCACCATGCCCCAGATGCTGGTGGCGCTCGACACCTTCCTCCACCCGCCCGCCCAAGTCGTCATCGCCGGCGATCCACAGTCCGCCGACGCCCTCGCCCTGCGCCGTGTTGTCCACGCGCGCCACCGGCCCGGCCTCGTCCTGCTCGCCGCCGACGGCGCCGCCGGCCAGGCCCTCCTCGCCACCCACAACCCCATCATCGCCGACCTCCGCCCCCAGGCCGGCCGCGCCACCGCCTACCTCTGCGAAAACTTCACCTGCAAACTCCCCACCACCAACCCCGCCGAACTCGCCACCCTCTTAGCAACCCATTGAAAAACCCGGCCGGGGTGGCACCCGGCCCTCCCATTGTCGATTCATGCCGAATTTGGGAGGGCGCGGTGCCACCCGCGCCGCTCTGCTTTTTC
>CAZWQJ010000267.1:0-5727 GCA_964635825.1 uncultured Victivallales bacterium
GGGCAAGGGCGGTTTCACCGTCGTGCTCTATCCACGCGGACGGTATGAAAAAGCGCCGACCTACGAAAGTGGCAAGGACGGAAAATCGGTGTCGGTCACGATCGGCAGCCGCCGCGACGTGGTCTTCTGCAGTCGGCAACCCATGCAGGCGAAACTGGGTGGCGTCAGCTTCTCGGGCACCGTGGCCGTGGTCAAGCAACATCCTGACTACACGGCCATTGTCCTGCCTGAAGCCGGCGCTGTGTCGGCCAAGGGCTGGGCGATTACGTCGGAAGCGCCGGTGTCCGTGCGCATCGAGAAGGACCGGTTGAGTGGCCAGGCGTCCGGCAAGGGCGCCCTGACCCTGTCGCTGGGGAAGTCCTGGGCCGGCCGTACCCTTCAGGTCAACGGCAAACCCGGCACATTCGACGACGCCGGTCGCATTGAGGTGGCCCTGCCCGAGGGCGGCGGAACGCTGGTCGCTGAGTCGGCCAATGCAGAGAGGAGGTAGACAGGCGGAAACGCTGGGCGTATAATCACGGGTTGTCAAGGGGCGGATGAGGAACTCAAAACACAATTTCTTGTGATGACGAAGGCTTGAGAAGCAGACAGGTTGCGTCGGCGCCCGTGTCGTACAAAGACCGGGCGCCGATCACTTTCAAGGAACTACCAAAGGAAAGGAAACCCGAACGTGTGCCGGAAACGCTCCTTCATGATCCTGCCTGGCCTGCTCCTGCTCGTCTCCTGCTTCAGCCTCCCCGCGTGGGCGCAGGAACCGGAGCCGTCGGACTATTTCAACGAGCCAGCCGGGCTGCCCTTTGACGAGGAGATCCAGGAGCAGAAGCAGGAGACGGGATGGCACTGGCAGGAGTTCCGCTTCACCAGCCAGGTGTATGGCGGCGCGCCTATCCGCTTCCATGCGGTCTACGGCGTGCCGGACAGCGCGTCGGCGCAGCAGAAGGCGCCGGGCATCCTCATGACGCACGGTATATTTGGCGCCATTCGCGGGCAGGATACCCGCTACTGGGCCGCCTTCTCGGAGAACGTGAAGGCCGGGTTTGCGGTGCTCTTCATCGACTGGTATCCCAACTTCGCGCACGACTTCAAGCCGAAAACGCCCAACGAACTCAAGCGTTTCACGACCTACGGCAATATTGATTACTTCACGCCATACTATTGCGCGAATCGGTTAACCAACGATTGCAGGGAATCGCTGGAATTTCAGGTGGCGATCGCCGCCAAGCGCGCCGTCACCTGGTTGCAGGCTCGGCCGGAGGTGGACGGCACGCGCATCGGCGCCACCGGCGCATCCTACGGCGGCATCTTCAGCGCGATGTTCGCCGGGCTCGATCCGCGCATCAGCGCGGTGAACCCCTGCGTCTACACCGGCGGCTTTGGCCCGACAGAAAAGGGGTACAACGCCCTGGGCCTTACCGGCAAGCCGTTGGACGTGTGGCGGGCGCGTTTCGATCCCCAGGTGCTGCTGGCCAGACGGTCGGTGGAAATCCTGTATACCGTCGGCGCCAACGACCCCACCTTCCTGCTGACCAAGGCGATGGATAACTATGCCGACATGAAGGGGCCCAAGCGTCTTCTCATCGGGCCCAACGCCGGCCATGATTATTGGCCCGCGGAACAGACCGCTTTGTTTTTCAGTTCCGTCCTGAAGAAACAGTTCGCCTGGCCGGCGGCAGAGGGGCTGACCATCAAGCGCGAGGGCCAGGAACTCGTCGCTTCGGTCAAGGTCACGGGCGATGCGCCGCGGAAGGTGGAGTTTTTCTTCGCGCCAATCTTTGAAATCGACCCCGACAAGCAGCCAGCCACGATCCTGTCGGACGCCTGGAAATGGACAGGGGTGGAGGGGAAGGCGGGCGAAAAGGGTCTCTACGCCTTGCGCTGGCCGCTGCCCGTGATGCGCCCCCTGAACCCCAGGGAGCGCGTGTATTCCCTCGGCGAACTGGAGGCGCTGGACCCGAAGGCCCCGCCCGCGGCTCCGGCCATCCCGGCCGACCTGCGCGCCGGGCTGGTGCGCGCCTTTGTCCGCGTGACGGATGCCCGCGGGGCCATGGTCTGTACCCCCATCACCGAGCCGATCGCCTTCACAGATCCCGCCGCGAATGCATCCATCATTACGCATGTGCTGCCGGCACTGGACGGCGCGGTGCGGGTCAAGACGGCTGTGAGCGTCAACATCACCCCGGACGTGCCTGCCGGGCAGGCGATGGCCACCCTGGACGCGCCGCTGCCGGTGAAAGCGGTGGGCACGCATGGCTATGTGGTGTGGAACTGGCGCAAGAACACCTATCTTTCAGCCACTCTCACCACCGACGGGGTCAGCACCCCGATGCTGAAAGTGCTGGCGCCGTTCGTCAATACCTTCGACGCAAGCTCTTTCATCGGCGCTTTCCCTTGGCCGAATTGGAATCGCGGCGGGCTCGTCAGCTTTGCCATCAACGGAAAAGCCGATGACGTGGACGAGAAGCAGCGCGCCTATCACGGCTCCCTGCCGCTGGATGGCCAGGAAGAGCTGGCTGTCGATCCGGGGGATGCCGCCACCCACCGTCTGACCCTGGTGATGGCCGGCGGCGGGCAGCAGGCGTGCAACGTGCGCGTCACGCTCCGCGCTGCCGACGGAGCCGCTGAAACGGTCGCCTACCGCCACCTCCCGGCGTCGGATGTCGTGCTGCAATTCCGCTTCACCGGCAAGGTCACGCTGCGCATGCAGGTGACGGCGCCGGTGCTGGAGAACAAAATCGCCACGCAAGTGGGGCCCACGGCGCTGTTTCTGGACTAAGTAAGGAAAAGAATAATGCCCGCCACCAAAATGCTCTCCACCCGCCGTGGCAGCCTGCTGACCGTACGGCATCCCGCGTATGAGATAGCCTGGGATCTGAAACGGGGAGGGACGCTCGTCTATCTTCACGATTTCCGTTCGCGCACCACGCTGCTCGATGCCCGCAAGCGCGGCCCAGCACCCGAGCTTATCGTCTGCGCCAGCGCCACGCTCGAAGAGAAGGAACACGAGATTCGCATGAGCGGCATGGGCGCGGCGACGGTTGCGATTTTCGCCTCGTCCGGCGGCCGGTCCATCCGCCTGGAGTTCGCCGTTCAGGATCGCGAAATCCGCATCGAGCGCGCCATCAGCCTGCGCTCGGACTCCGCCTGGATCGAGGAGAAAATCGCGTTGCAGAACGTCTCGGATCACGACCTGCTCATTGACCGGTATCCCGATTGGGCGGCCGCGGGCAAGACGGCGGTCGCCGGAGACCTTTACCACTGGGGCGTGAATCCGGGCGGCGTGGATTACCTCCTCAACGGCCTGCGCATCGGCGGCGACTATGCGGCCACCGAATACGTCACCCCCGCTTGCGGCTATCCCTGCTTCTACAATCGCGGCCGCTTCGCCGAGATGGGCGACACGGCAATCAACATGGTGGCCGGGCATCACGGGGCCGTGCTGCCCTGCATCATGGCTTACAGCGAGGCGGCGCAGAGCGGCGTGCTGTTCTCCTGCCTGCACGACCGCTGCCTGCGCTACGTGCGGATGCTGGCCGATCAGTCCGCGAAGACCGGCACGATCGCCACCCAGGTCTGGTGGGCACGCTGGCTCTCGCCCGGAGAGCGCCAGGAGGTCGCCACCTGGCATCTCGTGCCGTTCACCGGCGACTATGGCATCATGCTCGATGAGTATCGCCACTGGTTGGCGGACACGCATGGGGTCGTCCCGCCAGTCGACCAAGCGGCCCACCTCGACGAGCTGTTTGTAGGCTCCATGCATCCTGTCGCCCTGCATGCCCTTGGGCACTGCGACAAGATGAAGCCCTACGTCGACGCCCTCGCCGAAATCGGCTGCACCGGCTTCTGGTGGGGCAAGCCTTGGCTCGATGCGATTGATGTCGAGAAGCGCGCCTGGATGAGCCGCTGTATGCCGCAGAGCCGCGACTACCGCTACGCCGCGAGCACGCGCTACGGCGGCGAGAAGGCCGTTCGCGCCCTCACGGATTACATCCACAAGAAGGGCATGAAAGACATCGCCTGGGTCACGGGCTATGGGTTGACGGTTTTTGATCCGCTGTACAAGGAGCATCCGGAGATGTTCGTCCGCCTGCGCCGCCCGGTAGCGCGCCAGCCAACCTGCGAGATTCCCGGGCATGAACTCATCCCCGACTTTGACGCCATGGCCGGGATCGTCGATCCATACGCCTACACGCCGTTCGGTGGCGCGACGATCGGCGGCGACACCACCCATCCGCTCTGGCGCAAGTTCTGGCTGCACAACCAGGAATACTGGGCGGCGAACGGCGTGGACGGCATCTTCTTCGACAGCTTCAACCCCATGCCGCCGAATTATTCGCTGCGGCCGTGGCCGGGGCAGATCAGTCTGGAGATCGTCAACCTCCAGCGCGAGGCCCGACGGCTCGCCCTCAAAGTAAACTCCGATTTCTTCTCATTCACCGAGGGCGGCGGCTACATGATGGCGACCGTCAACGACTTCACGCACACCTGGCCGGGTGCCACGCCGCCGCCATTGCCTCCACATCGCCAGCGCCCGCTGACGCCGGAGGAGGAGGCGCGCTTCCTGCGGGACGAGATCCTCTCGATGATCCCCGGCGCCAGGTCCTGGGCAAACGTAGCGGGTGAAGACGACGTCTCGCGTCCCCGCGTCCTGTTCAACATGTTCGGCGGCCGCATGCCGGTCATGCAATTGTTCAACACCGGCGCGCAGAAGGAAACGATCACCAACGAGCCCGAATACTGGACCTATTTCCAGCCGCGTCCGGCCGATGATCCCGCGCCGCAGGAAAAGGCGCAATGGGAGAGCGTGAGCAAGCAGTGGCGGCTGCGGATGTCGCACCCCGAGCTCAAATCCGGCCGGCTTGAATTCATGTCCGTGACAACCGATGATCCTGCGGTCTTCGCATTCCTGAGGATCAAAAATAAGCACGCCAGCCTTGTCGTACTCAACTTCCGCACCGGGCCCGTCACATGTGAAGTCCGCATCGACTGGAAGGCAGCCGGTTTCAAGCCGAAAACAAAGCTGTCGCCGCGCGACCTGCTGCGCGAAGACGATGCCCCTATTCCCGCCGTCGCTTCCGCGAAATTCGCAAAAGGGCATAGCTTGAACGTACCAGCCCGCAACGGACTGGTGCTGTGCCTCCGATGAGGAATTTCAATGGAAATGAACGACAGTCAAACGACATTTAAATAAAGGATTATGAAGTCATGCTGACTAACATCAGTGGCCTGAACCGGACTCTCCGCAACGCTTTGTCGCCCAAGGCTGTTGAACAGCGCGCGGTCTATGCGGACCTCGCCAGGTCCGCCTTGTTCCGGGCCTATCCGTCGATAAAAAATTTCACCGCCGAGCTTTGCGTGCTCGACGCCGGCCAATCGCTGGAACTATTCTGGTCAATCCTGGATCTCGGCGGACCGGCGCCGGGCGGCTGGCATCAGGTGCATGACCTGAAGGTGATGTTCCTTCGTCCGGCGGACGGTGCGGAAGTCACGGTGCCGTTATCGGGGCACATCGCCGGGTTCCATGCCTGGTACCGGATGCGCGGTGGCATGGTGCCGGTGATGCCGCTGAGCTTCCCATGGGAAGCTGCTTTCCCTGGCACGGCATGGATTCCATGTGGAAGGGAAAAACCTTTCAGAGATCGTGAAACATTCCGGTCTCAGCTTCTGACCGAGGGGATTTTACCGAATGTAATCGTCCAATAAGAAGGAGAAGAACATGAAATGTCGGTT
>CAZWQJ010000268.1:0-5722 GCA_964635825.1 uncultured Victivallales bacterium
TCGGCAACGTTCTCGTGAACTTTGCCGAGAACTAGAACGGATTCAACTATACCGTCGTCTTTGCCGAGAACTATGCCGACAAAGCTTGGGTTGCGGGCGAAGTCCGGACTTCAGACTTTTGCGGTTCCTTGTTCGCGATTCTGCGGTTCATTCCATTTCGCATCGTACTCGTCCTCAGCGAAGCGGTCCTCGTTCTCGATCGAGTTCGAGGACGAGGACGATTGAGATGTGGGCGGAAACCGCTCGGCACAGCCTCGCGCTCCAACGGGCTGCTGTAGCGCGAGGCTGTGCCGAGCGTTGTCGGGTGCGAGACCAGGAATTGGCCCAGCCATGGAGGTTGGATGCGCGTTTTCGGGTGGCGGGGAGGGGGGAATTCTTGTAAACTAGAACAACGCGATGAAGAGCGAACGATTAGCATGGATGGTCCTCTGCGCGCTGCTGGCGGGTGCGAGGGTGGTGTGGGCGGCGGATCCGGTGGTGCTGCGGGTGCAGGCCACGACTGCGGGAGCGCCGGTGCCCGCGGTGTGGAATTCGTCGATTTTTGCCGGTTTTTCGGAGCCGGACTCCATTGAGCAATACATGGAGGAGAGCGAGCGCCTGAATTTATTCCGCATCACGGATGTCGAGAATGCGATGTGGCTCTCGACGAACATGGAGAACTACGTGCAGCGCCTGCAGAACCTGGTGCTGACGCAGAACGTGCAGTCGGCGATGTTGCGGGGCGGGCAGGTGGTGGTGATTCTGGCGCGGATGCCGAAGTGGCTGTCGAAATCCTCGAATGACACGCACCGGTTGCCGAGCGATCCGTTCACGACGGTGGAGGCGTCGGCGCCGAAGAATTACGACACGTGGGCGCAACTGGTGTCGAACACGGTGCAGATGATCAACCGGAATTTGGGGGCGGATGCGCGATACGAGTTGTGGAATGAGCCCAACTCGCAGGGGTTTTGGCAGGGGACGATGGAAGAGTACCTGCAGATGTACCGGTACACGGTGAAGGGGGCGAGGCAGGCGGATCCGGCGGCGAAGGTGGGGGGGCCGGCGGTGTCGTTTTATACAGCGTCGATCGGGACGAACACGTCGCCGCTGATCCGGGAGCTGGTGCGGTATGCGGCGGCGACGCCGTTGACGGAGTTGGGTTTGTCGCGGTTGCCGGTGGATTTTCTGACGTGGCACGAGTTTGGGACGATGCCGGACGTGACGCTGAGCAACCGGGCGAACGATGTGCGCGGGTGGATTGCGGAGGCGGGGATCACGACGCCCGTGAAGCTGTTGGTGGACGAGTGGCAGATCGTGGGGTTCAACCAGTCGCCGATCAGCGATCCGCGGCGGGACACGGAGTTTGCGGCGGCGTATGGGGCGGCGATGATCGCGGGGATGGCGAATGCGCGGATCGACGGCCAGTGCATGGCCGCGTTCCAGGATTTTGCGTCGGACACGAACATGTTTATTGGGGACTACGGATCGTTGACGCGGTTTCCGGAGGCGGTGCGCAAGAGCAGCTACCATTTGCATGAGATTTTGGATCAGTTTGCGACGCGCCGGGTGTTGCCGGCGGGATGGACGACCGCGCTGAGCGAGGTGCAGCGGCTGCAGTTGGGGTCGCTGGCGGTGCAGACGCCGCGGGGGTTGGAGTTGCTGCTGTGGAGTTTCACGGCGCCATCGAACATGTACATGTTTGCGTCGTCGGTGCGGATCATCGACGAGATGCGGGTGCAGGATCCGGCGGCGTTGCAGGCGCTGCTGGATGGGACGGGCGCGAGCAGCACGGCGGAGCTGGTGCCGTTCATCGATTCGTACCTGATTGATCCGACGCTGCTCAATCCGATCAATATGAGCGCCTATTGGAAGGGGCGATTTAGCGAGGAGCGGGGCACGGCGCTGCTGTTGACGGCGGCGCTGAACACGAATGTGACGGTGCGGGTGGAGGTGCCGGCGTATGCGACGTGGAGCGGGACCTACACGCACCGGATCATCGACCGGACGCATGCGAATGCGTTTCGTGCGTTTGAGGCGGCGCGGCCTGGGGGGATGACGGCGGCGATCAACGCAGCGGTGGCGAATCAGGCGCTGACGGTGAATGGGCAGGGGCCGCTGTTGGGGGATGGGTTTTTGCCGGCGTTGTTGATGGAGCCGCAGTCGGTGCACTGGATCACGCTGCAGACGAATGCGCCGGCGGTGGCGACGACAACGACGACGAGCAGCACGACGCTGGTGAGCAGCACCTCGACGACGACGACGACGACGACGAGCAGCACGACGACGGTGCCGAAGCCGCCGGTGGGTGGGGCGCTGGAGCAGCCGGGGCTGATCTGGGCGCGGGGCGGGGCGGCGGCGTGGTACGGGCAGAGCACGGTGTCGCACGACGGGATGGATGCGGCGCGGAGCGGGACGATCGGGCATAACCAGGACTCGTGGATGCAGACGGTGTTTACGGGGCCGACGACGATCGGGTTCTTCTGGAAGACCTCGTCGGAGGTGAATGACACGCTGATCCTGACGATCGACGGGGTGGAGAAGCTGAAGGTTGGGGGGGAGCGGGATTGGACGTGGATGGGGACGTACCTGGAGGGCGGGTCGCACACGTTGCGCTGGACGTACGTGAAGAACGGCAGCGGCACGGCGGGTGCGGATGCGGCGTGGGTGGACCAGGCGTCGGGCGGGTTGTTCGGGTCGGCGGTGGATCTGGGGAGCGGCTGGCGCTGGTCACCGTGGTTCGGCTACGTGAATACGGTATCGTCGCCGTGGTTTTATCATCAGCAGCACGGGTGGCTGTATGCGTTCGGGCAGGACGTGCAGGATCTCACGTTCTGGGATTCTGAGATGACCGCATTCTGGTGGACCCGGGACGATCGGTATCCGTATGTGTACCGGTTCGATGATGCGGAGTGGCTGTGGTACCTGAGAGATTCGGACCAACCGCGCTGGTTCTTGAAGCTGAGTACAGGGGTGTGGGAAGGCTGGTAGGGTGCGGCGGATGAACGGACGGCACGGAGGCCGTCCCTCCAGCTTTCGGGATGGGCGTTTTACCAGCGCTTTGGAGGGAAGAGCTCCTTCTGTCTCGTCCTGGTTTCCGTTTGTCACATTCGCCAGGCGAATGCTTGCAGGTTGGGAGTTTTGGAGGATTGCAGCCACGAAGGCCCCCCTCTGCAACCATCAAGCATGGATGCGTTTCGCACCCAACGCGCTCCACCGTGCGCAGGCGCCATCGTTTGGCGGCACACTCTGGACTGTTCAGATGAGGAGCCCGCGCGCGGAGCGCACGGGCCACCCCGGAGCGCAACGAACATCGAACATCCAACATCGAACGCCGAACCTCGAAGTCTGGTCAGTTGGCGGGGTCGATGAGGATGAGGTGGACGGAGTTGTCGGCGACATCGATGGTGGGGATGTTGCCGGCATCGAGGACGCGGTCGACGACGCAATCCAGTTTATCGCCCTTGGTGACGCCCTTGCCGCCGCTTTGGGCGCGGAAGGCGTTGCTGCGGGTCTTATCGACGACGAAGTACTGGACGCGATAGGAGCCGCTGAGGGCGGGTTTGAAATCGAGGCGCAGGGGGATGGTCATGTCTTCCTTGCGCTTGCTGAGTTGGACGAGCTGGCGGGTTTCCATGAGGGTGCTGCGCACGTCGGGGGGCAGATCGGCGGAGGCGATTGTTTTCTGTTCTTCCATGAGGGTTTTGCGCAGGCGGGCGGGCGAGAGGTCGGCGGGTTCGATGCCGAGTTCCTCCAGGATGCCCTGCATGGACCAGGCGCCGTTGTTCTGGAGTTCCATGGTGCGGAGGTTCTGGTGGGCGGTCATGGCGATCTGCTCGGCGGAGCCGGTGTAGTTCCAGATGAGGACACCGAGGCCGCGCTTGCCGCCGGAGGCGGCGCCGCGCGAGACGGCGATGGCGCCGAGGCCGGAGTTGGCGACATCGATATTGCCGTGTTCGAGGCGGGTATCGACGATCTGGCCGTTGCTGATGCGGCCGAACATATCGAGTACGTGGAAGGGGGCCTTGGGCATGAGGGGCTTCATGGTCATGACGCCGTAGCCGCCGTAGAAGGCCTGTCCGTTGGGGCCGGGGAGGAAATCCTGGAGGGCGGCGATGCACTGGTAGGTGAGGCCGGCTTTCCACATGGCGTGGACGGAGGCGGCGAGGTAGGCGGCGGCGACTTCGGAGTCGCGGTCGAGTTTGTCGGCGGGGTTGCGGGCCTCAAGGTTCCACTCGTTGACGATGAGTTCGGCTTTGGGGTAGCCGCCCTGCTTGAGCCAGGAGCGGATCATGTCGAGGGGCTGCTGCCAGGCGGTGGGGGGGTAGTAATCGAAGTAGTGGAAGGAGACGAAGTCGACGGGGAGTCGGGAGTACTTGAGTTCGGGCAGGGCGGTTTTGGAGGCGTAGCTGATGAATTGCTGGATGATGGGGGCGGAGGGCTCGCCGGGTTTGCCCTTGCCGATGCCGACGGTGGGGCGCCAGGGGCTGGGGCCGCCGACCTTGGCCTTGGGGTCGGTGGTGCGCGCGGCTTTGACGAAGGCCTTGTAGATGCGGAGGTAGTCGTCGGAGGTGCCGCGGAAGAAATCGTTGCCGTTGGGTTCGTTCCAGCACTCGTAGTAGGCATCGAAGCCGTGGGTTTTGTTGAAGTACTTGACGGTGACGGCGACGATCTTGGCCCATTCGTCGGCGTCGGTGGGGGCGAGGGTCTGGTAGACGGGCCAGCCGCTGTTGAGGCGCTTGGTGTCGAGCGGTTTGGCGGCGAGCCAGCTTGGGGTGCGGGCGATGAGGACGTTGATCTTGGCGCCTTTGTCGCGCATCTGCTTGAGGCCATCCATGGCGGGGAGGAAGCGGCGGTCGAGGAGGTCCTCGAATTCCTCGAGGCTGGCGGCGGCGGTGAGGACGGGCTCAATGGAGATGCGGACGAGGCCGATCTTGGGGGCGATGGCGATGAAGCGCTGGTTGGCTTCGACGCCGGCAAAGCCGTTGAAGGCGGAGGGGAGGAGGACGGAGGGGACGGGGCCCTTGGTGGATTGCCAGTCGATGTGGAGGGTGCCGGCGCCGGCTTGTTGCTGTTGGCGGGACTGCTGCGGTTGGCGTTGTTCCTCGCGGCGCTCGCGGCGCTGGCCAAGCCAGCCGGCGAAGACGGTGGAGCAGGCGATGAGGCCGATCAGGATGGTCGTGAATGCGAGGCGGGCGCGTGGCATGGGTTGGTCCTCCGTGGGAAAGGGTTGTTGCAGCAGACGGGTCAGGATAGCGAGGCGGGGGTGGAAAGGCAAGCGGGGACGGTGGATGGTTTGGCGGGCGTGGGCGGGGAGCGGGCGGGTAGGGGGGAGTGGGCGTGGGCGGGGATGGGGCGGGGTGCGGGCTTGGCGGTGGCGCTGTGGAATGCGTTTGGTGAGAATCGGGACGCGCGATTTCGCCCCCATCGCGGCGTTGCTTGATGCGGCGTGGACTTGAGTCCAACGCCGCATCGCGCGCCTTGCGCTGAGGGCAAACTCGCGCGTCCCGATTCTCATCCCGCCCGAGGACGGTCGGGAAGCCAAACGCCTTCCACGGGGGCCCTCGGCCCGCGGGAGCGGGCCGATTTCGGAGGGGAGGGGCAACAGGCAACACACAACAGGCAACACACAACACGCAACACACAACACACAACACGCAACACACAACACGCAACACACAACAGGCAACACACAACAGGCAACACACAACAGGCAACACACAACAGGCAACACACAACAGGCAAC
>CAZWQJ010000269.1:0-5600 GCA_964635825.1 uncultured Victivallales bacterium
GGCCGATGGTGCGTGCGATCCTCGACGGGCGCAAGACCATGACGCGGCGGGTGGTAGACCTGGACTATGCCCAGTACGACACCGATGGCGTGCTGGGATACGAAGACGCGTACGGCGACCATCACAACACGATTGACCTGTACAAGTACGGCCGCCCCGGCGACCGCCTGTGGGTGCGCGAGACGTGGGCAACGCCAGCGTCGTATGACCAGATGAAGCCCTCGGACCTTGGGCGCACATGTCCGATCTACTACCACGCCGACAAGTCTCACGGGCAATGGACGCGGTGGGAAGACGAAGACCAGGAGCGCGGCAAATTGCGCCCGTCAATCTTTCTTCCGCGCTGGGCCAGCCGGATAACGCTTGAGTTGACGGCGGTGCGCATCGATCGGGTGCGGGCTATTACTTGGCAGGATTGTATTGCCGAGGGCGCCACACATGAGGCCGCAATCAAAGACCCGTGCGACAACTTCCGAGACCTGTGGGACTCGATCAACGGCAAGCGCCCCGGCTGCGCGTGGGCCGACAAGCCGTGGGTGTGGGTGGTGTCGTTTCGGAGGGTTGCGCGATGATCATGCTAAGAGAACCCACCGTGGACCTGGACGCCGTTGACGCGCTAGCGGACAAGTTCGTGGCGCCCGACCGCCCGCCGATGCCGGCCGCGTGGTGCGCGTCGTGCTGGGCCGTGCCGTACATCGAGACGTGCGTCGGATCTTCGCGGGTCCGGTGCGCGTGCGGCAACGATGGGCCGTATTGCGCCACCATCGAGGACGCCAAGACCGCGTGGAACAAACAGCAGTGGGCGCGCTACAGCACCGACAAGGATGACCAGTACGACGGCAAGGACGGCACCACCGCTGACGAGCGCGCAACCCGCCGCGCGTCCGTGGCCCGCGCGTACGCCGCATTTCGCCAGCGCAACCCGCTGACCATCGCGGCGCGGAGCTGGGCGACTCACCGCGTGTCCTCGTGCTGCGGCGCGGCCTACGCGATTAAGCGCCACCACAAGCAGGACGACCCGCGCGCCGTGTGCCGAAAGTGCGGAAAGGCGTTCGCGGTGGCGCCGATTCTCAAAAACAAAGGAGCTAAATGAGCGGAGTACGGATAACGAGCCTGGAAGTGGAGAACGTCAAGCGGGTCCGCGCCGTGGCGTTGGAGCCGAGCGACACGGGGCTGACGGTGATCGGGGGGCGCAACGGGCAAGGTAAGACCAGCGTGCTTGATGCGGTTATGTGGACGCTTGGCGGGGATCGGTTCCGCCCGACCGCACCGCTGCGCGACGGCGCCGACAAGATCGCCACAAAAATCGAGCTCACCAATGGCCTGGTTGCGGAGCGGCGCGGCGAGGGTGGCGGCGTGCTCAAGGTGACGGACACCACCGGAAAGCGCGGTGGGCAGGCGCTGCTCAATGAGTTCGTTTCTGTGTTCGCGTTGGACCTGCCGAAGTTCATCAACGCCAGCGCCACCGAAAAGGCGCAGATGCTTCTTGCCCAGTATCCTGAGTTGGGCGCGGAATTGCAGCGCCTGAACGTGGAGCACAGGCGCATCTATGACGAGCGCCTGACGTTGGGCCGGATTGCAGAGCAAAAGGCTAAGTACGCCGCCGAATTGGTCTACCACGCCGACGCGCCTGACGAGCTTCTGACCGGCGCGCAGATGACCGCCAAGATGCAAGAGGCGCTGGCGGTAAACGCCAAGAATGCCGAGTTGCGGCGGCGCGTTGGGCAGGCCCGCACGGACGCCGACCGCGCACAGCAGGACGTGAGCAAGCAACAGGCGCGCGTCGCGGAATTGGAGGCGCGGCTGGCAGAAGAGCGGCAGCGCCTGGGCGAAGCGCAGACCCGCGCGTTGGCGTTGGAACAGGACGCCAAGACAGCGGCCCTCGCCGTCACCACGCTAGTGGATGCGGACACGACCGCCCTGCAATCCGAGCTTGAGCGCATCGACACGATCAACGCGGCCGTGCGCGCGAACATGGATAAGCGGCGTGCCGAAGACGAGGCCGAAGAGTTGGGCAAGCAGTACGGCGAGCAGACCGCCGCGCTTGAGACGGTACGCGCAGACCGTTTGCGGTTGCTGGCCAGCATCGAGTTGCCGCTTCCCGACCTGAGCATCGACGAAGAGGGCGAGCTGGTCTACCGCGCGCGGCGGTGGGACTGCATGAGCGGCGCCGAGCAGTTGCGGGTGGCGGTGGCGATCTGCGGCAAGATCAAGCCGGAGTGTGGCTTTGTGCTTCTGGACGGCCTGGAGCGCATGGACGTGGGGCAGTTGCGGGAGTTCGGGGAATGGCTGCGGGAACGCGACATGCAAGCCATTGGCACCCGCGTCAGTGTCGGCGGTGAGTGTTCGATTGTGATTGAGGACGGGGCGGCGCTGGATGCGCAGCCGGCGGTTGAGAAGACGGCGAAGAAGGGAAAGGCAGGAACCTTTGAGTTCTGAAATGGAAAGCGGCGCGGCAACGGGGCAGTCCGAGGACATCGCCAATCTGGCGGCGGCAATCGTGGCCGCGCAGGGCGAGCTGGCGAACCCGCCCAAAAGCAAGACGGTGCACGCGGGGGCCAAGAAGTACGCATTCGCCCCGTTGCCCGAGATCATCGAGGCGGTGCGCCCGGTGCTCAAGAAGCACGGGCTCGCCGTCCTGCAGCTGGTGCGCGGGCACGAGTTAGAAACGCGGTTGATGCACACCAGTGGCGAGTGGATCGGCGCGACGTACGCGCTGCCCACGAATGCTGACAGTCAGGCTATGGGGTCCGCGATCACGTACGCGCGGCGCTACAGCCTGTGCGGCATCCTAGGCATTGCGGCCGATGATGACGAGGACGCGCAGGCCGCCACCGATGCGGAGCAGCAGGCAGAGCAGGACGCGCTTGAGGCCCGCCGCAAGGAGGCCGAGGCGCGGCTTGCAGAAAAGAAGAAGGCGGGGCGCAAGATCACGCCGGTTGAGCCCGCCGCGAAGACGGACCCGGAGCCCGAGAAGGAGAAAGAGGACGCGCTGGACATGGGCAGCCCGGTGGCCCCCGCGCTGGCGAAGTTGATGGAGGTTGACGGAATCACGGCGGAACAGCTCAAAGCGTACTACGTCAAGAAGGGGCACTTCCCGGCGACCGTTGACCCGCACGAGCTGCCGGCGGATTACATCGCGGGATTGACGAAGCCCGAAAACTGGAAGCGCGCAACGGCGGCAATGAAGGGAGCGAAGTAGACATGGCGGAAGATAAGGGGTTTGGCTGGAAAGACAAAGTGGAGGTGCCCGACAGCGGCTTCGCGCTGCTGCCCGAGGGGCCAGCCGTTTTCGAGATAACAAAGCTGGAGCGCCAGCGCAAGGAGTTCGGCCAGTTCGGCGTGATCAACGTCGCCGTTATGACGTTCCTTTGCTCGCCGAGGGAGGGCGAGGGTAGCGGCGAGATTCAGAGCCAGTTCGGGCTCGTGCTCAAACTGGGATGGAAGATCGTCCAACTTGCCACGGCGTGCGGCTTTCGCAAGCACGGCGACAGTAACGAAATTGACCCACGCTGGTGGGACAAGTTCACCGGGGCAACGGGCGAGTGCGTGATTGCGCATCGCCGGTTCGCCAAGAAAGGCGAGTCGAAAGACAAGTCGGCGGCCGATACGTGGACCGGCGTAAGCAACGAGATCACGGAGTTTGTGGCGGCCGAAGGTGCCGGCGAGCGGGAGTTCTAGGAATGCAGCCAAGGGCCTACCAGACCGCCGCGCGCGTCGCGGTTGAACGCGAGTGGCAACGCGTCAACCGCACGCTGGCCGTGTTGCCCACGGGCACCGGCAAGACGATCATCTTTTGCGGACTCGCGGAGGATATCGTTTCGCGCGGCGGTCGGGTGCTCATCATCGCGCACCGTGACGAGTTGATACGGCAGGCCGCCGACAAACTGCGCAAGGCCACGGGGCTCGCGTGCGCAATCGAGAAAGCCGACGAATGCGCGGCCGGGTGCCTGGAGCGCATCGTGGTCGGGAGCGTCCAGACGTTGCTTTCACCGTCGCGGCGTGACGCCATTCCGGCCCCCACGCACATCATCGTAGACGAAGCGCACCATTGCCTATCCGAGTCGTACCAATCGGTGCTGCGCCACTGGGCAGACGCGAAGGTGCTAGGGGTGACGGCGACGCCTGACCGCGGCGACATGCGCGAGCTTGGCCAGTATTTCGAGAGCTTGGCTTTCGAGTACACCTTGCCGCAAGCCATCCACGAAGGGTTCCTGTGCCCCATCCGCGCCGTGACGCTCCCCGTGCAAATCGACCTGACCGGCCAGCGGCCCGCGAATGGCGACTGGTCAACCAAGCAGGTGGCGTCCGCACTTGACCCCTACCTGCCTGAGCTGACGCGGCTGTACGCGGAGCATGCGCGTGACCGCAAGGGGCTGATATTCGTCCCTCTGTGCGCTACCGGGCGAAAGGTCGTTGATGCCCTAAGCGCCCACGGCCTGCGCCCCTACTACTGCGACGGCAACGACCGTTCGCAGATTGCCCTATGGGAGGCGGATGGGCCGGGCAGCGTGATGGTCAACGCCATGCTGCTCACCGAGGGCTACGACCACCCGCCAATCGACGCGCTGGCGGTCTGGCGGTTCACCAAGTCGCGGCCGTTCTACGCGCAGATGGTTGGGCGGGGCACGCGCATCTTCCCCGGCAAGGATAGGCTGCTGCTGATTGATAACCTCTTCCTGACGGAGCGCCACCAACTCTGCCGGCCGGCGCACCTCGTGGCTGATGATGACGAGGTTGCGGAGAAGATGACCGCGCGCGAAGAGAAGGACGCGGGCGGCGAGCTGGATGAGGCCGCGCTTGCACAAGCCCGCGAAGACGTAGTGCGCGACCGCGAGGCGGCTTTGGCGAAAAAGCTAAACGAGATGCGTCACCGTCGCCGCGAGTTGGTGGACCCCGTGCAGTACGCCGTGAGCGTGGGGGCCGCCGACCTGGTTGACTACAAGCCCGTGATGCAATCGGAATCGGCGCCGCCGTCACAAGGGCAGATAGAGGCGCTGGCCAAGGTGGGCATCTTCCCCGGCGACGTGGGGAGCGCGGGCCTTGCCGACGCGATCCTGCGCAACGTCGATAGCCGCAAGCAGGCCGGCGGGGCGACGCCAAAGCAGATACGGTGCCTTGAGCGGTACGGGTGGACGCGGGCGGGGCACTTGTCGGGGGTTGAGGCTAAGAGATTGATCACGCGCATCGCCGCAAACGGGTGGCGGGTGCCGACGGGGATGGCGTCCAACGCCCCGCGTCAGCCTCGACGCGATAGCGGCGTAGGGCTGGACGCGGTTGTTGGCAATTCTGGAGGTCGAGAATGAAGCCTACATGGAGCACAGAACGAATCAACGAGGAAGCACGGGCGCGGGCTGACATGCCTGAAGACGTGCGCCGCCTGACCCGGCGTGGGGATTGGGACTACGTGGCTACGTTGCACGAGAATACGCACATCGCGGCGGGTGCCGGATTGCGCCACATCGCCGCTCAAAAGGCGGACGGCGCATCGCAGAAAGAGGCAAACACGCGGGCCGTATGGGATCGCGTAGACGCCATGATTGCCAACGCCCGAAATCAGGGGCTTGCGCCCCAAGGAGAAACCCATGAGTGAACAGGAA